>JAUXOC010000057.1 GCA_030682495.1 Alphaproteobacteria bacterium
TGTACGTGCGACCATGGCGGTGGTGAGTTTCGCCTTCCTCGGGTTTCTGTCCTGGGCGGCTTTTGCGAATATCCACGAGATTGCGCGCACACCCGGCGAAATCGTGCCGAGCGGCTTTCAACAGGCCATACAGCACCTGGAAGGCGGCATGGTGCGCGAGATTCTGGTGCAGGAAGGCGACAGCGTAGAGAAGGGGCAAATCGTACTGCGACTGGATGGTGCGGGTATTGAAGCGGACCTCAAGCGGGCGCAGGAACAGGCGCTCACGCTGCAATTGCAAGAAGAGCGGCTGCGCGCCTTCCTCGAGAACCGCGCACCGGGTTTTCCTGCCGAAGCCATGGCACGGCCGGACATGCTGCGCGATCAGGAGTCTTTTTTCAGCAGTATGCAAGCCGCACAGGAGAAAGAGCGCGGCGTCATCCGACAACAAATCGACCAGAAAAAACAGTCCATCGGCGCGCTACAGGCGGAGCTGGACACGGCGCGGCAAAATTTCCGCATCGTGTCTGACCTTTACGCCAAGCGCCGTGAGATGAACCGGCAAGGCGTCATGCCCGAAGCGCGCGTGATGGAGACGGAGCAGCAGCACAACCATCTGCAAGGCCAGATCCGTAGCGTACAAAGCCAGATCGGCGCGGCGCAGGCGGCGATCAGGGAATATCAGGGCAGGCTGGCCGCGCTTGACGCCGGCGCGGCAGAGGGCAGCAATCAGCGTCTCGACGTCATTATTTCAGCGCAGGTACAAAACCACGAGCTCATCACCAAACTGCGTGAACGCGTCGCACGGCTGGACGTGCGCGCGCCGGTGCGCGGCACGGTCAAAGGACTCGCCGTGAATACCATCGGAAACGTGGTGCAGCCCGGCCAAACATTGATGGAAATTCTGCCTGCCGATGCCCCCTTGGTGGTGTCACTAAAAATTCCGCCGCGCTACATCGGCCATATCCACACGGGTCAGAGCGTTCAGGTTAAATGCAGCAGCTTTGATTTTTCCCGCTATGGCGCTTTGCCCGGCACGCTTGAATTTATCTCGGCCGCCAGTTTTTCCGGCGACGGGGGCGAGCGGTATTTTCAAGGCCGCGTACGTCTTTCGCGCAGTCATGTCGGCGAAGACACGCGCAATGCTATCATCCCCGGCATGACGGTCATGGCGGATATCATCACAGGCGAAAAAACAGTTTTGCAATATCTGCTCAAGCCGGTTCGAAACGCGATGTCGACAGCCTTTACCGAGAGATAATACATTTTACACAGGGGGGAATATCTTATGAGCTTACAGACACAAAATGCAGACATGCAAACAGATGAAGACAGCGGCAGTCTGGAGAGAAAGCCCCCCGCCACCGTGCCGCGCGATCTACATGCCGGATTTTCGTTGATCGACACCTGTAAATTCAAGATCAGCACCGTGGAGCAAGCCGCCGCCCTGTCGCGCTTCGCAGCCGCCATGTTTCGTGACCCCGTGCGGCTGGAGCCGGGACTTTACGCGCTGATGCTGAATGCAGTCGAACATGGCTGCCTTGAAATTGGCTATGACCTGAAAAACCGCCTGCTGGCCGATGGCCACTGGCAGGCGGAGATTCAGCGGCGACAGAGCCTGCCCCAAAACAGACAGAAAACAGTTGAAATCGTCATCGCCCGCAGGCCGGAGGGCGTTTTTATTGTTATCACAGACCCCGGATCCGGCTTTGACTGGAAATCATGGATCAATATTGACCCTGCCCGCGCCCGCGACACACACGGACGCGGCATTGCACGGGCGCGCGGCGTCAGCTTTGACAGCCTTGCCTATAACGCCGCAGGCAATCAGGTCGCCCTGCATGTCCGCGACGTCGCGCCTGCCAAGTGGTAAGTTACAGCGTCAATTTACCACATGCACCAGCTGACCGATGCGCTGGCTGACAAGGACGAGCATTTCCAGCTCTACCTTCGGCTGGCCGCGCAGATCGTCGACGAGCTGGCCGATTTTGCCGACCATTTCGGCATGCTTGCCGAACCATTGGTCGACCAGCTTGGCATCCACGCGCGTTTTCCGGCTGACGCTGGCAAAAATCGCCGCCGTGATCGCCGCCTGATGGATAAAATAATCATCCATCAATCCGCCCATCACGCGCGCCTGCCAGGCATTTGCCGGCACAATGACCGAGGCTTGATTGCGCAGCCAGTCCAGACCGAGGCGTTCGCCAACGCGGAAATAGGCGGGCGCGATTTCGGCCACATCGTCTTCGGATTTGCGGCTGATATTGACGATATCGCTGGCTGATGACAGCAGCTTCATGACAGCAATATCAGATGCAATGGCGGCAGGGACGCCCCATTCCGTCAGCTTGCTTTCCGTCAGCTCCAGCCTTGTCCGGACATCTTCGGGCACCATCTGCCGCACCGTCTTGCGCAGCGTGTCGATGCCGGGACGGAAGGCTTCAATCTCGTCCTGCACGTCCAGATTTTCACCGCCATAGCGCAAGAACCACGTCACGGCGCGTTTGACGACACTAAAGACCTCCTTGAGCGCGGAAAGCTGAACCTGTGACGGCACGCGATTATCCAGCGCCTCGATTTTTTGCCAGATATCATTGAGCCCATAAGCGCCGAGCACGATCATAAAGGCTTTGATGACTTCTTCGTCACGCTCGCCGGTTTTGGACACGCGGGAGGCGACGAAAACGGCGCCCATGCGGTTGACCAGTGTATTGACGATTTGCGTGGCGATGATTTCACGGCGCAGTTTGTGATCGCGGATTTCGTCTTCGTATTTATGCAGCGCCTTGGGGAAGTACTCAAACAGATGTTCTTCCATCGCGGGCGCATCGGGGATGTCGCTGGCCAGAATGCGCTGGTAAAGCACGATTTTGACATAGGACATCAAAATTGACAGCTCGGGACGCGTCAGTCCCTGCCCGTCGCGCGCCATGCGGGCGAAAGTTTCATCGTCCGGCAAGCCTTCCAGCGCGCGTTTGATAAGACCGGATTTTTCCAGATCGCGCACCAGCTCGGCATGCAAATTAAGGTGTTCAACCGCATGCAGCTCTTGCAGGCTCAGCGCCTGCGTTTGCTGGTAGTTGTCGCGCAAGACCAGCTTGGCGACCTCATCTGTCATGCTTTCGAGCAGCTTGTCGCGCGCCTCCAGAGACATTTTGCGGCGCACCGTGACATCGCTGAGCAGGATCTTGATATTGACTTCATGGTCGGAGCAATCAACGCCGGCCGAGTTATCAATAAAGTCGGTATTGATACGCCCGCCCCTGCGTGCATATTCCACACGTGCCAGCTGCGTGACGCCGAGGTTTGCCCCCTCCCCGATCACCAGCGCGCGCATGTCGCGGGCATCGACGCGCAAGGCGTCGTTGGATTTGTCATCTGCATCGGCGTGGCTCTGGCGTGACGATTTGACGTAGGTACCGATACCGCCGAACCACATCAGCTCCACGTCGGCTTTCAAAATCGCGGCCATCAACTCGTCCGGCGACAGCGTATCGCGCTCGAGGCCCAGCATCTTTTTGACGGTTGCGGAAACCTTGATCGATTTTGCCGAACGCTCGAAAATCGCGCCGCCTGCGGACAACAGCGATTTATCGTAGGCATCCCAGCCACCGCGCGATTTAAACAGGCGCAGACGTTCGGCATAGCTTGTCTCCGGGTTTGGCTCCGGATCGCAGAAAATATGCACATGGTTAAAGGCGAATTGCAGCTTGATTTGCTTGGACAGCAGCAGGGCGTTGCCAAAAACGTCGCCGCCCATATCGCCGACACCGGCCACGGTGAAAGGCTCTTTCTGGATATCCTTGCCCATTTCGCGGAAATGGCGCTTCACTGACTCCCAGCCGCCTTTGGCGGTGATGCCCATTTTTTTGTGGTCATAGCCCGCAGAGCCGCCAGAGGCAAAAGCATCGCCAAGCCAGAACCCATGCGCCAGCGACAAACCGTTCGCAATGTCGGAGAAAGTCGCCGTGCCCTTGTCGGCGGCAACCACCAGATAGGGGTCGATGCCATCATGACAGATGACGTCTTTGGGGCGTACAACCTTGCCCTTGATGTTGTTGTCGGTGATATCGAGCAGTGATTGCACGAAAAGTTTATAGCATTCGATACCTTCCTGCTGATAGGCGTCACGCCCGCCGGTTTGCGGCGGCTGCTTGACCACAAAACCGCCCTTTGCGCCCACAGGCACGATGACGGTGTTCTTGACCGTCTGCGATTTCAACAGCCCCAGAATTTCGGTGCGGAAATCGTCGTGACGGTCTGACCAGCGGATACCGCCGCGCGCGATTTCACCGCCACGCAGATGCACAGCTTCGACGCGCGCAGAGTAAACAAAAATTTCGACATGTGGACGCGGCAGCGGCAGACCATCCACGTTTTTGCTGTCGAGCTTGAAGGCGATGCAGGGTTTCGGCTCGCCCTCTGCATCGGTTTGGTAAAAATTGGTACGCAGCGTATTTTCGATCAGCATTTTAAAGCCGCGCAAAATGCGGTCGTGGTCGAGCTTTTCCACGTCTTGCAGCATATCGAGAATTTTTTCGCCTGCCGCATCGGCATTCAACGCCTTCGATCCTTTCGGGTCGTGCTTGGCGCGGAAGAAATCTACAAGCGCGCGCGCGATGTTGGGATAGCTGCTGAGCACCTGCTCCACATACACGCGGCTGTAAGGGAAGCGCGCCTGACGCATATAGCCGCTATAGCCGCGCAAGATCATCGTTTCACGCCAGCCGAGGTTCGCGCGCAGCGCCAGATGGTTCAGCCCGTCGTTCTCCGTCTGTCCGTACCAGACGTGCAGGAAAGTGCTTTCGACGTTTTCTTTGACGGCATCAAGGTCGATATCCTCCGCGCCCGTCAGCTTGAAGTCGTGAATCCAGATCGCACCCTCAAAACCATAGGGGCGCACTTCGTAGGGCAATTCAGACACCGCCTGAAGCCCCATATTGCCCAAAACCGGCATGATGTCAGAAAGCGGCACGGGCGTACCACTGTGATAAACTTTCAGGTGCATCTCGCCCGCGGCCATGCCTTGCAGACGATAGAAATCGACATGGATCGTCTCGCCGGTCTTCATCATCTGTTCAAGGTGGCGGATATCATGCACGGCATTGCCGACATGGATGGATTCATGATAGGCGGCGGTAAAGGCACGGGCGAAGGTGAAAGAAAGCTCTGCCCCTTTCGCGCGGCCATGTGCGGCGACCAGTACTTGTTTCAGGCGTTCATCCCATTCGCGGCCCAGCTCGATCAGCTGCGCTTCGATGTAGCCTTGATCATATCCGGCATCTGCACCGTCTTCGAGCAAAACAGTGAACAAAAGCCGCGCAAGCGGGCTGTCGTCCAGCGTCGTAAAGTAATTCACCACCTTGCCGCGATAGCCGTGCTCGAGGATACGCGCGGCCTGAAGACGGAAGCGCGTGTTATAGCGGTCGCGCGGCACATACAGCAGGCACGACATGTACTGTTTCATCGGGTCCATATGCGTGAAAAGTGCAATGCGCTGCTTGGCTTGCAAGCGCAGAATCCCCAGTGACAGACGATCAACGTCTTCGGGCGATGCCTGAAACAGCTCGTCGCGCGGCATTTTCTCAAGGATATGTTCCAGCGCCTTGGCGTCGTGCGAGCCTTTGATAAAACCGGCACGCGCGACAGTTTCGGCCACTTTCTGACGTACAATCGGCACTTCGTTCGTGCGACATGAATAAGTGCTGGATGTAAACAGGCCGACAAACAGGTGCATCCCCTGCAAGCTGCCGTCACGCCCGACAATCTTGATACCCACGGCATCCAGCGGCACGCGGCGATGAACAGCGGCATATTGTTCGATCAGTTTACTGACCATCACGGGCCAGCGCGCTTCGGCAAGCAGCGCCATTTTTGCGCTGCTGATATCATCGCCGAAGCCAAGCGTCTGGCCGCCCTTCAAAACGCCGAGGTCAGAGCCTTTGACAACAGCAAGGCTTGCGCCTTCCTTGCGCGATGAAAAACGATATTCGCGGTAGCCGAGGAAAGTGAAGTTGTTGGCTTTGAGGTAGCTCAGAAACTCTTCCGCTTCCTTCACGTCGGCAGCGGCATGGCTTTTGCCGTAAGCGTCGGGTGCAGCAAGAATTTCATCGATACGCGCCAGCATCCTGCGCCAATCGCCCGTTGCGCGGCGTACATCGCTCAGCGTGTGGTCAAGCGCCTGCGCCAGTTTTTCGCAGGCATCGGGCGACAGCGTCTGTTCCAGATGCAGATGAACGTGGGATTCCGTGACATAGCCGCTCGCGATGGCTTTGCCGGACTGGATATCTTGCAGCGCGCCGGTTTTGTCGCGGCTGGCGTTCAAAATCGGGTGCAGCAAAAGATCGATATTCATGCCCTGCCAGGTCAGCTCGGACGTGATGGAATCGATAATAAAGGGCATGTCGTCGTTGACGATCTGGATCACAGTGCAGGGCACATGCCAGCCGTCGCGCTTGTGATCGGGGTTAAAGACGCGCAGTTTGTGCGCGCCGGGTTTGCGCGTCTGCGCCCAACCCTGCATCGATGCGGCGATCTGCGTCAGCTCCGGCGCGGTAAAACCGGCAATGTCTTCGGCGGGCACATGGCGGAAAAACATATCGGCGAAATGCGCGCTGCCGCGTGATACTTTGCGCGCGGGCGTTTTGCCGCCCGCCGCCGTCCGCGTGGTTTTCGAGCTGTTCTTTTTTTGCGCCTTTGCCATGATCGACTTTCTTTTTTGAAACAGGTTTTTTTGCTGCTGCGCCCGCCTTGAAACAGACGTTTCGCCTGCGCGCATCATACCTTAAAACTGCCACAAGCGGCAGAAAAGCGGTGCAACAAAAGCGCCTTACAAAAAGGCTTTTTCACGGGCCGCACCGCAATAAAAAACGCCCGCGGCATTTTCCCCGCGGGCGTTTTAAAATTCTGTAAAAGGATGCCGGTTAAGCCGCCTTTTTACTCAGCGTCTCTTCGCCTTTCGTCCAGTTGCACTGGCACAGCTCGTCCGTTTGCAGGGCATCGAGTGTGCGCATGACTTCATCGACATTGCGGCCGACTTTCAGGTCGTTGACGGAGACAAAGCGGATCACGCCTTGCGGATCGACGATAAAAGTCGCGCGGTTGCAAACGCCGGCTTCTTCGTTGAGGATACCAAGCGCGGTCGACAATTCGCGCTTGATGTCGGACAGCATCGGGAAGGGCAGTTCGTTGAGGTCTTTGTGGTTTTGACGCCAAGCCAGATGCACATAGTCGCTGTCGGTGCTGAGACCCAAAATCTGCGTATCGCGATCCGCGAAATCACGGTTCATTTTGCCGAAAGCGGTGATTTCCGTCGGGCAGACGAAGGTGAAATCTTTCGGCCATGCGAAAACAACCAACCATTTACCTTTATAGGTGTCGTTGTTGACGGTTTCGAAAGCGGTTTTGGGGTCGGAAGAAACGACGCCGGTGAGGTTGAAAGACGGAAACTTCTGGCCGATGGTCAGCATGGCTTTTTTGCCCTTTCTTGGTTGTTTATGCGCATTTATGCGGCACTGCGGTAACGGCGAAAATGACGCTTCCCCCTTGATTCGTCAAGGGTTTCGCGAAAATTTGATTTAAAGTTATGCAATAGGTTTGCGCCGCGCAATTTTTGATGCGCGGCACGCAAAAACGAAAGGGAAAAGATCAGGCCTTCGCGTCAGTTTGGCGCGACGTTGACACCGTAATCGCGCGCGATTTTGAAAAGACCGCCGTCGGAGCCTGTGCCCATTGCTTTGAATTTCCAGCCAGCGCCATCGCGCTCCAGCTCGCCAAAGATAATGGCGTTGTCGGATGACGCATCTTCAGTCAAATCGAAATGCGCCAGTTCCTGCCCTGTCGCTTTGTTCACGATGCGGATATAGGCTTCCTTGACGAGGCCAAAGGTCTGCTGGCGATCTTCAGCGTTGTGGATGGTCACGGCAAAAGCAATTTTTTCGACATCAAAACCCATGTTTTCGAGATCAAGCTCGATCGCCTCGTCATCGCCATCGGCATCGCCCGTGGTATTGTCGCCCGTATGTTTGACAACGCCGCCATCGGTATCGAGGTTGTTGTAAAAAACAAAATCCGTATCGCGGCGGACGCGTCCGTCACGGTTCAAGATAAAAGCCGAGGCGTCGATGTCGATCGGGAAGCCCTGGTTTTCCGGCGGCGCGCTCCAGCCCACACCGACCAGGACATGCTTGAGCGTCGGGTCGAGCGTTTCGAGGTTAACCTCGTCCCCCTTGTTCATCATCGAAATCTGCCCGAAGGAGCTTTTGAGGTCTTTCTCGTTTTGGGCGCCATCTTCAGTAGACATCTTGTCTGTTCCTGTCTGGTTGTCTGTTCCTGTCTGGATTACGTTGGCATTCGGGTTTTGCGTCTCAGCCACGCGCGCGGCGCAGGGTCTGAAGCAGCGTTTTCATGTCCGGCGGCAGTTCCGCCTGCAAGGATATTCTATTTTCGCTGATCGGGTGAATAAATTCAAGCTGCGCGGCATGCAGCGCCTGACGGGGGAAGCTTCCCAGCGCGGCGGCCGCGGCGGGCGGTATCTTCATCTGCTTCGTGAATTTGGCGGGCGAGGCTTTGCCGTAAAGCGGGTCGCCCGCCAGCGGATGGCCGATATGCGCCATATGGACGCGGATTTGATGCGTGCGCCCCGTTTTAAGGCGGCATTCAACCAGCGCGCCCCAAAGCCCGAAAGTTTCCAAAATACGGTAATCTGTCACGGCCTCTTTGCCGCCGCCGTCCAGCACCGCCATTTTTTTGCGGTTGGTCTTGTGGCGGCCGATTTTCGTCTCGATACGCCCCTGCGCGGGTGACGGCACACCCCAGACGATGGCCTGATAAACCCTTGTCAGGGCGCGGGTCGCCAGCTGCGCCGACAGGCCGTGATGCGCGCTATCGTTCTTGGCGACAACCATCAGCCCCGATGTTTCCTTGTCCAGCCGGTGCACGATGCCGGGGCGTTTGACCCCGCCAATACCCGACAAAGCATCGCCGCAATGCGCCAGCAAGGCATTCACCAGCGTACCGTCATGGTTGCCCGCCGCCGGATGCACCACCAGATCAGCGGGTTTGTTGATGACGATCAAATCGCTGTCTTCGTAGGCGATATCGAGGGGGATATCCTGCGCCACCGGCACGGCTTCTTCGGCGGGCGGCACGGTGATGTCGAAAATCTCGCCCGCACGCACTTTACGGGAACTATCGGTCACGGGGCTGCCCGCGGCCTGCACGTGACCAGCCGCGATCAGCGCCTGCAAGCGCGCGCGTGACAGACCGCCCGCGCCCGCCGCCAGCACCTTGTCGAGCCGCTGGCCGTCTTGCGCATCGGATACTTTGACCGTAATCGTTTCCATGCTATCAATATAAACCACTTGCCCCACAGACGCCAGACGAGGTTAGCCGTATCATGAGCCTTCTGAACAATCAAAAATTCCTGCAAAACGCGATCATGGTCATGTCGATTCTGATTTTGGCAGGGCTGGCTATTCTGGTGCATGGCATCGTCAAAAAATCCGGCAGCTCGGGCGGCGCGGGCATCTCGCTCTCCACGCCCAGCGTTGATGCGCCCGACGGTACGCTGGTCGTGCAACTGCCGCCGCGCAGCCAAATCGCCCATATGACATCCTATAACGGCGGCGTGGCGCTTTATACGCGTACGGCAAGCGGAAATTTCATCTACTTCGTGAATTCACAAACCGGCAAGATCGACGGAGCGCTGAAAATAGACACGCTGCCGCCGGCGCGCGGGCCGCTGCAACGCTAAATCCGGCCTTTTAAAACGCTATTTTTCAAGCTGTGCGGCAAGGCTGTCGAAAATCGCGCCTTTGTCCCATTCGCGCGGACCGTCGAATTGTTCGATCACCACACCGTCACGCCCGATCAGGAAACTGGCAGGTATACCGGCATATGTCCATTTCATCGGGATCTGCCGGTCGGTATCGACATAAAGGCTGATCTGCTCCACACGCCGCGCCGCCAGAAATTCTGCAACCTCGGCGGTGGATTTGCTGTCGAGCGATACCGGCAGCACATGCAGGCCGCGGTCACGCAGTTTTGCCTGAAGCGTATCGAGCGCGGGCAGCTCCGCCACACAAGGCGGGCACCAGGTCGCCCAGAGGTTGACCAGCAAAACCTCGCCCGCGAAATCGGCCAGACGCACCGGCTTCCCCTCCGCATCATAAAACGTCACATCGGGCAGGGTCTTTCCCGCCTGCGAGGGGCGCGGCGCACGAACGGCCACAGCCTTAAATTCTGCCCCCTTTTCAGCCGTTTCCATATTTTTTATTGTTTTTTCAGAGGGCGTCGATGGGAGCTGAATATTAACAAGAATGGTGTAAGATAAACCGATGGCCAAGAGCATGGCCCCGACGATCATCAGAATACGGTGTTTTGGTTTGAGCATATTTTCCTCCCCCGCCCGCCTTGGCGGACAGCCTTCTGCGCCGGAGTATAATAGAGAGTGATATGAGATTAACAGTCTTTTCGATTTGCGCCCTGCTGGCTATCGTGGTTTTGCCCTCCGGCTGCGGCATCAAGCCCTCGCACGTCGAGCCGCCGCCGAAAACCAAAGCAGACGGCACACTGCAAACCAAGGAAGAGGCGCGCAAAAAGGATTATTTTCCGCGCACCTATCCTGACCCCGCCCATGACCCCGCCCCCAAACCTGCGCCCGAAAGGCTGATCCGCTGATGCTGACCACGCACTATAAAAACAAAAAACTGCATATCGAAGACGTGGCGCTGGAATCGCTGGCGGAAAAATACGGCACACCGCTGTACTGCTATTCGGCCGCGCAGATCACACAAAATTTCAATGCTTACCGCGATGCCTTTCTGAAAGTTGCAGCGGCGGAAGACTTCACCATCTGCTACGCGACCAAAGCCAACAGCAACCTTGCCGTGCTGCGCTTGCTCGGCGGGCTGGGCGCGGGGGCAGATATCGTTTCGGGCGGCGAGATGGCGCGCGCACTGGCCGCGGGCATCCCTGCATCGAAAATCGTTTTTTCCGGCGTCGGAAAATCCGAAGAGGAACTGCACGCCGCCATCGCCAAGGGCATCTTCCAGATCAATGTGGAATCCGAAGAAGAGCTTGCGCAGATCTCCGCCCTTGCCGTGAAGCTGAAAAAGAAAGTCGCCGTCTCGATCCGCGTCAACCCCGATGTAGACGCCAAAACCCACGCCAAAATCACCACGGGCAAGAAAGAAAATAAATTCGGTATCGATATCGACCGCGCACCCGCGCTCTATAAAAAAGCGCTGAAACTGCCAGGCGTCGATGCCGTGGGCGTGGCCGTGCATATCGGCTCGCAGCTGACCTCCCTCGCCCCCTTCAAACGCGCCTATGAACGCGTGGCGGAACTGGTCGTCAAGCTGCGCAAGCAGGGCAATACAATTACGCGTGTTGATCTGGGCGGCGGCATCGGCATCACCTACAAAGACGAAACCCCGCCCGACCTGACCTTCTATGCCCTGATGGTGCGCGATATCATCATGCCGCTGAATGTGCATGTTGTCATGGAGCCCGGCCGGTCGATTGTCGGCAACGCCGGTGTGCTGCTTAGCCGTGTGCGCAGCGTCAAAAAAGGCGCATCGAAAAA
The DNA here is from genome assembly GCA_030682495.1 of Alphaproteobacteria bacterium. Lineage (GTDB taxonomy): Bacteria > Pseudomonadota > Alphaproteobacteria > Micavibrionales > UBA2020 > UBA2020. The sequence goes on from JAUXOC010000057.1 coordinate 11,567, forward strand.
ATTCCTGATCCTCGATGCCGCGATGAATGACCTGATGCGTCCCGCGCTCTATGACGCCTATCACGCCATCTGGCCGGCGCGGCAAGCGCCTGCGAAAGAGCTTTATGATGTTGTCGGCCCCGTTTGCGAAACCGGCGATACATTCCTCATCAATGAAAAACTGCCGGTGCTAAAAGCCGGTGACGTTGTTGCGCTGATGACCAGTGGCGCTTATGGCGCGGTCATGTCATCGAATTACAATACCCGCCCGCTGGTGCCTGAAGTGCTGGTGAGTGGCAAAAAATCTGCGCTGGTGCGCAAACCGCAGACGATACAAGACCTTTTGAAACACGACCTGATACCGGAGTGGCTGGACTGATGGATTTTCTGAGGCGCGCATTATACTGGTGGACGATCGGGTGGAGCTTTGTCTCCCTCTGGGCGGAACGCCTGTGGGCGCGGCTCTGGGCGCTCTGTACCGTTCTCATGTTCTTCGGCGCTTTTGCCGTCAGCGGGCTGATTTTCAAATTCGGCAAGACGGGGCATTTCGTTTTGCTGATTGTCTTTCTGGGTATGGCCATTCTGGCGGCGTTCTATATGGGGCGCCGTTTTATCCTGCCGCGCCGCTGGCAGATCGAACGGCGGATCGAGCGTGAGTCCGGCCTGAAACACCGCCCGCTCGCCATGATGCACGACAAGCCGGAAGAAGGCGCCAGCCCCGCCGCGATCAAACTCTGGTACAAACAGCGCGCCGAAACGCAAAAGGCATGGGGCGGGCTGCGCATCTGGCGTCCCCGTCCGCGCGTTGGACGGCAGGACAAATATAACCTGCGTTTTACCGCCATGCTCTGCCTTGCCGTTGCGCTACTGTTTGCGCAGGGGCGCGCCCTTGACAGGCTGGAAGCCGCGCTGCGACCGCCTGCGATGTTCAAAATGCCCGTCACCGCCGTGGCGATGGATGTCTGGATCGAACCGCCCGCCTATACCACCGCCGCCCCCGTTTTTCTGGCGACCGCACAGACCGGCCGCACCACCGCCGAAGCCGCGAGCGTGCCGGATGGCAGTATTCTAAAACTACGCATCGGCGGACTGAAACGCGCACCAAAACTTTTTTATAACGGCAAGAAAACCATTCTGTTCGAAGAAGCCGCGCCCGGCAGCTTTACCCTGGAAATGCCCCTGTCCAAAAGCGGCGTCATGGAAATCCGCCGCGGCTGGTGGCAAAGCCCGCTTGGCAGCTGGAACATCGAGATCATCCCTGACAATCAGCCCGATGTGCAGATCCTCAGCGCCGATGCCGCCGAGCGCGCTGCGCTGAAAATCACCTATACCGCGCGCGACGATTACGGTATCCGCAGCCTGCGCGCCGTGATCGACCCCTCGCCCGATATTCCGCCCGAGCCTTGGCACGAAACGATTACCTTCGATATCCCCTTCAGCGGGCGGCAAAGCCGCGAGGCGGAATTCCATGTCGAACATCTCGCCCATCACCCCATGGCAGGCACGCCTGTCATGGTCAGGCTTGTCGCAACGGACGACACCGGCCATGCCGCCGAGAGCAATATCGAAAAAATCGTCCTGCCGGAGCGTCAATTCAAAAACCCCGCCGCCATCGCAATCAACCGCGAACGCAAGCGGCTGATCCGCTTTGACGATCTGCTGACTTTTCGTCTGACCAGTGCTGCCTTGGTCAGCCTTGCCAACCGCCCCGGCGTCATCAAGGAAGACCTGCGCGTCTTTCTGGGGCTTGTCGTCTCGGTCAAGCGCCTTGGCTATACGCCGACCAAATATTCGGCTTTCACCGTGCGCGATATTCTGTGGAACCTTGCGCTGCGGCTGGAAGACGGCGGATTGGTGCTGGCGCGCGAAGAGCTGCGGCAGGCGCTGCAAAAACTCAATCAGGCGCTGAACGACAAGAACATATCCGAAGAGAAACTTCAGGAACTGAGCGAAGATGTGAACAAGAAAACCCAGCAGTATATGCAGGAGCTGGCCAAAGAAATGCGCCAGCGCATGGAGCAGGGCGACGGCGAACAGCAAAAACAGCCTGAAATATCGCCGGAGCTGGCGCAAAAGCTGATGGACAAAATGGATATGTCGGACATCGAAGAAATGATGCGCCAGATGCAGCACGGCGACAGCCGCGAGCAGATGCAGGCGATGACCGAAATGATGCAAAAGATGCTGGATTCCACCGACCCCGGTAATGCGATGGGCGAGCGCGAGCAAAAAGCGATGGAACAGCTGCAAAAGATGGAAGACCTGATTCAAGACCAGCAAAAGCTGATCGACGAGACCGGCAAGATGGAGCCGAAACAGGAAAGCGGGAAGCAGGAAGGCGAACAGGGACGCATCCGTCAGGAACTGGGCGATGTCATGCGCGGTATGGGAGAGAACATGCCCGAAGTGCCCGAACAATTCGGCAATGCCGATCAGGAAATGAAAGGCGCGCAACAACAGTTGAGCCGCGACAGCCCCGAAGGCTCCATGCCGCATCAGAAAGAAGCGCTGAAACAGCTGCAAGAAGGGCAAGATCAAGCCCTGCAACAGATGGCCGACCAGATGAAGGCGGGCATGTCCGGCGGCAGTGGCAGCGGCCAGTCGTCCGGCAATTACGGTGAAGGCTATGACCCGCTCGGCCGCGATCAGGGCAGGCAGCATCAGCCCTTTAGCAACGTCAAAATTCCCGACGAAAAAGAACGCCGCCGTGTGCAGGAAATCATTCAGGAGCTGCGCGGCCGCTCCAACGATTGGGAACGCCCGCGCGAAGAGCGCCAGTATATCGACCGCCTGCTCGACCCCTTCAGCAATTAACCGCCTTTAGCAAACAAAAAGCCCCGCAGAATTTGCGGGGCTTTTTGTTTGGGCGTTGTCATCACCAATGCCGGACGCGTCAATTACCAATGCCGGACGCGTCCGGTATCGACATGGACGAAATCGCTGCGCGGATAAAAACCGACGCCGCCCGATTTCAAATCAATCGCCGCATTACGCACAACCGACAGGCGCGTCCCCGGCAGCTTGAGGTCAATTGCCTGACCTGTCATATGCAGGCTGTTGCGGGCAACGCCTTCGCTGTTGCGGCGCAGGCGCGCATTGGTGGCCGGCGAGCGATAGCCCGACAGCACATGATACGGCCCGCTGTTTTTCAAACGACCATGCATGACATAGAGAATGTCCATCAGGCGCGGATCAATCGGAAACTGTTCGTTGATACGGTGATCGCGCATCAGCTTTTTGATTTCGGCAAAAGCAGACGGCAGATATTTTCCGTTGTACCAGTATTCACCGGTAAACTTTTCACCCGTATGCGCGTTCTGCAGGCGAATGATACGTGCCGTGTTCGGCGCGGCGGCCTGCGCCAGCGCGGGTGTCCAGAAGCCAAGGGCGGCGGTAACGAACAGGCCAGCTTTCAGAAAGCCGCGGCGGTCGGAATCATAAGCCTCCGCCGCAAGGGCGTTCTTCTCGATTAAGTCTTGCATGGTATTACCCCATGTTTTGCGTGTGATTTATTTTTCTTATTTTACCCCACCTATAAGAATATCAAAAAAAGCGCCGGTTCAAGAGCAAAAACGCCCATGCGACATAATCCTGAAATGAAGATGCAATTAAAAACAATGAATTGAAGCATTCCTGCGCGGCACATATGCACCGCGACCGCAGAGTCTGAAATCAATAAAGAACAGAAAGCTCTATCCGCGTGACAGCGTCTGCGGCGCGAGACGCTTATCGAGTCTCTTGTCCGGCACCAGCGTCTCCAGCCGTGCGGTGATATCGCGCATATTCGCCTGAAGTTCGGCCACGGTCTGCTCCAGCGTCTGTACCTGCGCGGCCAGTCCCGCAATGCTCGGCGCGGGCCTTGCATCGGGCTTGAAGATCGCGCGCGCCGTCTCCAGTGTCTCCGCGGCTTTCTGGTGGCCGAGCGTGCGCTCGGTAATCAGCGCAACATCAATATCCGCGGCATGTTTCTGCGCGAGGTGAAGACACATTTCGGTCTGCCCCGCACTTGCGGCATGGCGCAGCATATGTTCGTTGTCACTGTGAATGTCAACCGTCAGGCGCGGCTTTACGGCATCGAAACCGGCAATAAAACCCGCAGCAGCAGCCGTTTTCAGGAATTGGTCGCCCCCTTCTACCTTATCGATCCCCTGCTTGAGGATATGCCCGAGCACCGCTTGCTTGATCTCTTCAGGCATTTTCGCGTCACAGAGCGCCGTAAAGGGATGGTAACTGGCTTTATCTGTAGGTAGCTTGATATCCGCACTGATAAAAATTTCCATCAGATCGGTACGCCCTTTCGAAAGAGCTCCGAAAAACATCACACTGCGGAGCGCATCGCGGGAGCCTGCCTTGAATCCCCATTTTTGCCAGTGCGCATCGGACACATCGTGGACCAGAAGGCGCGTCATCTCGTCCGAGAGCTTGCTGAAATCCATGTGGTACTGAAGCAGCAAATCAGCCGAAGAGATTTTCTTGCCGATCAGGCTGGATGCCGCCGCGACGTCATTCGTCTGCAGCGCTTCTTTCATGATCTCGTAGTTTTCTCTGAACATATTTTTGAAGCTCATGCGGCGATCCTCCGGCCTGGCACCGGACCATACCGGCAGCACGACAAGCCTTGAGAAGCTATTCCCGAATGATGATTATGTCAAGAGGTCGCCATCAAGGGGAGGGAGGGCCGAAGCTCTTGTTTTTATGTGTATTTTGCGGCGGCGGCGAGGGGCGTAGCTCCTTGGGGGTCAAAAAATGCGTCAACTGTGCGAGCAATTTGACGGACTCGGGGCTGATATCATGTCCCTGCCCGCCCAAAACAGCGCAATCCACGCGGAAGCCTTGCGCATCCAGCTGCGCGCGCGTTTTCTGTGCCATGGGATAGCCGGAATAATCCTGATGCTCACGCTCCCCCGCCAGCAAACCCACTGGCGGCTTGGATACGGGATCGGTCAGACGGTCGAGCGCGCCGCCGGACAGGCAATAGACACCGGCAACTTCGGACGTACGCAAAAGGCCGCTGTAAAAAGCCATCGTGCCGCCTTGCGAAAATCCTGCGATGATGACGCGGTCTTCGCTGATACCTTCGCGGCGGATCACATCATCGATATATTGCTGCGCGGCCCGTGCGGCGCTCCGCGCGCGCGGGGCAACCACATCACAATTCGGATCATCAAGAACATCGCTGACATCAAACCAGCTGTGATAGCTGCGCCCTTCGCTGTCGGTGCCCAGAACGATGGGGCCATCGGGGCAGTAAAGCCTTGCGCTTTGCAGATGCGGAGCAAGAAGATCGCCCACGTGCTGAGCCATACTGGCGCCGCTGGAGCCGTAGCCGTGGAAAAAAATAATCACCTGCTCCGGCCTTTGGCCGTTTGGCGGATCGACGACAACATCACTGAGCATACAACTGCCTGTACTTTAAAAATAAGGATCGGGCGTCTGAAAACTGCGTCCAGACTACCTAAATTGTAACATTATGTCAAGAAAAAAGGGCCGGCGGCCGCAATTAGAAAGCGACAACGACTAGAAATCTTCAGTCGTTTTCATCTGCTTCGGTTCGGATTTGTCGCGGTCATTTTGCTGCTTGGCTTCCTGAATGGCGCGGCGGAATTCGAGCGGTGCCTCGATGGACGGCAGCAGAACCTCGCCCACACCCATCCCGCGGATCAGCACGCGGCCATAACCGAAAATACGACCCAGCACACCCTGCCGCACAGACACGCCTTCAATACGGTCAACGTTCAGCTCACCGACGTGACGGGCGATCAGGCCTTTTTTATAGACGAGGCGTTCCGACGTGACGGCAATTTCTGTTGTCGCTTTGACGATCATCATATGCGCAAAGAAATAAAGGCCGAGCAGGAAGCTGCCCAGAATGCTGAAACGCATCAGCGCATTCAGTCCCCAAAGGATTTTGAGATAGCCGCCTTTACGTTCTACAATAAAATTCCACATTTGTTGGTAAATATGCGCCGGAATATCGTCGCCCATCGGGTTGCTTCCACTGACGTTGCGGATCTCTTCGTTAATCGTCCACCATACGCCGATGTAGCCAATCAACACGCCAATAAACAAGCCGAACATAATCCAGAACACCGCGCCAAGCGTGTACATCCAATGGAAGCGCGCGCCCATCAGGATTTCCTCGTTCGGCCCCAGTGATTGCTGGACATACAACATGTTTGTTTAAATTCCCCGCTTGCGGAAAAAGACTTTATGCTCTGTTATGCCTTATATTAGTCAACAGGCGGTTAATCGCCAAGACAAATACCGAGCAGCCGCGCCGTATGGACCAGCGCGCCCTTGGTATCCACGGCCTGATAGCTGGCAATCGCCTCTTCAATAGACACGTCGATGACGCTGCGGTTCGACCAGGCCACCATTCTGTCAAATTTACCCTGTTCGACCAGATCCACGGCATGCACGCCAAAGGCCGCCGCAAGGACGCGGTCGGACGGAATAGGGGAAGAGCCGCGCTGTACGTGGCCGAGCACGGTGACGCGGGTTTCGCTGCCCGTTTTGGCGGCCAGTTTTTCACCCAGATAATGGCCGATACCGCCATAGCGTTTCTCACCGCCATGGTGTTCAACCTGCAGCGCATCACCACTCGCCGTCTTGACCGCTTCGGACACAACGACGAGGGCGAAGTTGCGCCCCTCTTCTTCGCGCACGCGCCTGATCTTGTCGGCAATTTTGTCGAGGCTATAGGGAATTTCCGGGATCAAAATCACATCCGCACCACCGGCGATGCCGGTTGACAGCGCGATGTTGCCCGCATCGCGCCCCATCACTTCCAGCACCATCACGCGGTCGTGGCTGGCCGCCGTGGGCTGCAAACGATCCAGCGCTTCAGTTGCGACATAGAGCGCGGTATCAAAGCCAACCGAGCTTTCGGTATTGCCGACATCGTTGTCGATGGTTTTAGGAATGCAGACGAGATTAAATTTTTTGCCGTTGTCGGACAGTTTGCGCAAAATCGCCATGCTGCCATCGCCGCCGATACCGATCAGCGCCTCGATCCCCAGTTCATGCAGGCCGGAGACGATTTCGTCGGAGCGGTCTTTCAGCGTGCCGTCAGGCATCGGAAACTGGAACGGGTTGCCCTTGTTGGTCGTACCCAAAATCGTACCGCCAAGACGCATCACGGTCGTATCGAACATCGCCTTGGTCAACATCTTGTAGCGCATCGGGCGGTCGATCAGCCCGGCAGTGCCATCTTCAAGGCCGATAATTTCCCAGCCCTTTTCTGTTGCGGCATGTACCGCCGCGCGAATGGTCGCATTCAGACCCGCGCAATCGCCGCCGCTGGTCAGGATACCGATGCGTTTCTTTTTTGTAGACATAATTCTCTCCCTCTGCCGTGCCGCCACTTATAAAAACCCGCCTGATGGCGGGTCTTGCCGTTGAACCAGGTGCCTAAAAGTGCCTCTGTCTGCGGTGAAATGCAATACACAAATAAAGCACTTAAAAAACCACGCTTTTCCTGATAAAATGTTTCACCAAAACCAAGGATACCCACAGAGGGGCGCAAAGCCACCATGCTGCCTGAAGAACAAGACGAACTCGAGCGCATGCTCGAACAGCTGAAAACAGAGCACCGCGACCTCGACGTCGTGATCCAGCAGATGACGGAAAGCGTACCTGTGGACTTTCTGCGCCTCCAGCGCCTCAAAAAACGCAAATTATTCCTCAAAGATTCGATCCTCAAAATCGAAAGCATGCTGGTGCCGGATATTATTGCTTAATTCTGGAAACGCCCATCCCCCGACGCCGTCTACGCGGCACTAAACAAATCACGTACAAGCGGCACGGTCACTTTACGTTTCTCGGCAAGTGCCTTGCGGTCGATGGCCTCTACGATATCGCCCATTGCAGCAAAGGACCGCTCCAGCCGCGGCAGCAAAAACTCCACGACTTCTTGCGGTACAAAAATTTGCCGGTCTGAAAAGAGCTTGGTCAAAACCACTGCCATCAATTGGTCGTCGGGCGAGCCCACCGCAACAACAGGCGCGGCGAGCAGGCGTGATTCCAGATCGCGCAGCACAAAGCGCCATTGGCGCGGCGGCGTTTCGGCAGCGGCAAGGAGATGCCCGCCGCGTTCTTTTTGAATGTTATAGAGATGTAAAAGCGTTTCTTCACGCGCGGCATCACCGATAAAGCTTTCGATGTCGTCCAGCACCACGGCGTCCGGCAAGGCCTCCGGTGCTGCGGCATCATAGAGCGCCGCGCCGGTTTCGTTTTGCCAGACCTTCAGCAGATGCGTCTTGCCGCAGCCGCGCGGACCGTGAATGACCAAAAGCGGCGCGGGCCAGTCCGGATATTTATCCAGCCAGGCCACGGCATCCTGATTGGATTGCGACACCCAGAAATCGTCGCGCGCAAAAGCCGTGCGGTGGCCGAGGTCGAACGGAAGTTGCTGCGGTTTTTTTTGTTCGGGCGTCATCTCTCCGCTCAGCCTTTCGCGGCGATTTTGCGTTTTGGCGGCGCATCGTCATGGTAATAGCTGCTTTGCAGGTACTGCGCGATACCGAAGCGGATCAGCACCGCCGAAACCGCCGCGACCGGCACGGCGATCATCACACCTGTAAAGCCCAGCAGCGCGCCCCCCGCCATCAGCGCGAATAAAATCCACAGGGCATGCAGGCCGATTTTATCGCCCACCAGCTTGGGCGTCAGGACATTGCCTTCCAGCAGCTGTCCGATACCGAAGATCGCCGCAATCAAAATAAGCTTCTGCGTATCACCATCAAACTGGAACCAGCAGACCAACATGCCCGTCGCAAACCCGACCAGCGTGCCGACATAGGGAATAAAAGACAGAATGCCCGCGGCAAAACCGATAAAGAATCCGAAATTCAAACCTGCGACAGACAGCGCAATCGCATAGATTAAACCCAGCACCAGGCAAACCATGGCCTGCCCCCGCACGAAGCCGCCGAGCGCGGAGTCCATCTGCCGCAAAAGGCCACGGATCGTCTCGGCATGGCGGCGCGGCAGCCAGTTATCAACCTTTCCGACCATCACCGGCCAATCGCGCAGCATATAAAAAGACACCACCGGCGCAATCAGCAGGATCGACAGAATGTCAAAGAGCGCAACGCCGCCATCCCATATTTTTTTCAGCGCGCCCGTCGCCCATGACAGCGCCGCAGTGGCCACGCCGCCCGCCTGCTGCTGGATTTTTTCCGGCGGCGTCGACAGTATTTGCGTTTGCAGCTTTTCGATCCACGGCGCGCTCAATTCGCGCAGCTTGGCGATATAGGCAGGCACTGTTTCGGCAAAAGCGATAAACTGCCCCTGCAAAACCGGAAAGGTCAGCATCGCCGCCAGCACGAACAAGGCCGCAAAACAAAGCAGCACCACAGATGTCGCCAAGGCGCGCCCCATCCCCGCGTGCTCCAGCCGCCGCGTCACGGGGTCAAGGAAATAAGCCACCGCCATACCGATGATAAAGGGCAGCAAAACGCCCTTGAGCACCCAGAGGAGCAAGAAGGTTATCGCCAGCGCGCCGGCCCAAAACCATAAATGTCTTTGCAATACCGCAATCGTGGGGGGCGGGACATCGTTCTTGATCTTCACGTCAGTCGTCATCGGAAAGTCTCTCCAGCTTGCGCGCCAAAAAATCAGGGATAAAGACGAAGATCGTAGACCGGCGTGCCGTAAGCCGTGGTGACTTCACGCGACGGCGTCATCACAATACCCTGCGCCGCCAGTGCATTTTGCAAGACCGGCACGCTGCCGTCATAACGCATGACAAAGCGCGCCGTATTGCGCGAGAGGGAGCGGATATCGATGCGCACCGGCGGTGACATCGCCGACAAACGGCGCTGCACATTCATCCAGGCATTGAAATCACTGAAGCTAAGCATCGCCTCAACCTCCTGCCCTGACAACGAACCATAGGCCGCAGCAGCAGGCGTGCCTGCATCCGCCATGCCGCTTTCATAGGGCTGTGCGCTGGTGACCAGCGACGGACGGCTCGCCACCTGTTGCGGCACGGGCTGTGCGCCGACAACACTGCGGCTGATATTTTCGACCGCGCCGCCAGCAGTCGGCGCAGGGCGCTGCAAATAGGCCAGCACGTCATACATCGCCTGCTGCCATGCCGCGCTGTCGGGTTTGTCACCCGCATAGGGCGTCAGGGCATGACGGCGGTTCAGCTTGCCGTTTTCGTAGAAATAAAGATCGATACTCATATGCGCACCGGATTTATTGGCAACAGCCAAGACAACCTGCGCCACGCCATAGTTGGCGCGCAGCTTTTCCAGCGTACCGTAATCACCCGACCAGACCGCATTGGACGACCCCGCCGATATATCAGCAATATCACCAAGGGGGATCACGATCTTGTTCAAAAACTGGCTGCTGATGCCCGACCCGCTGCCCGGCATGCGCTGCCATGTCTGGCGCCACGGGTTCGGATCTTCCCACAATACCGTCTGGCCGCCCATGTTTTCGTAATAGGGCAACAGCAAGGCCGGCCCCGCCACACGCGGCGCGGTATTGGCAGGGGGTGTCGTGGCCATTGACGGGCGCAATGTATCGCCCGATGCCGAATAGGGCACACCGGTCATGTCGTCTTGACCGCCGCCGATAACGAGCGTTTCCGTACCCGGCTGTACCGCTGCGTCACCCGACATTTGCCGCCATGTCGGTGTCACCGGCTGGCTGGCCACGTCACGGGGCGCGTAGGGAATGTTTATGTAATTGCGGACACTCTCGCGGAAACGAACGGTAAACTTGGCGACATAGCGCGTGGCGGAGAGCTGTTCCCCCACGATTTCAAAATCCTGTACCAGCGTGGCGATGGTTCTGTCGTCCGGCATTCTAAAATTTGCATAAGCACCCGGGGTCAGATGCCGCTGTGCCAGTTTACGAAAGGCCTGACTCCGTGCCTCGGCTATGGCCTGCTCCCGCGCCAGAACGGCGTTGTCTGCGGTGCGGTCAATCATCACGTCATCGACCACAAGGTTGGCATCCTCGCGCTGCACAGCGCCCGGTGTCGGCAGCGGTGTCAGCTGCGCGGGGGCGCCCTTTATCAGACGTTCCTGCGCCCCTGCCACTGGCGAAAAAGCCATGACAATCAATATTGTAGTAAAAAAAATGAAAGTTTTAGGCGATTTTGAGAGAAACATGGGGCTTCCGCAGTGAAAAGAAACAGGGGCGAATGACTGCTTCACCTTACCCCCCGATTGAAAAAAAATCCAGATATTCCATAGATTAAAACACAAAAAGATCAAGTGTTCACGCAACTGTATGTTGCTCCGGCCGCGCAAGCTGGCTATGCTGACGGGAGAGACAGCTTTGCATGAATATCAACAAGATATTAATGATTTCATGCAAGGATAGGCTTTAGGACATGTTTCTGCTGCCCGACCTTGGGCGCACATGGCCAAACCGGCGACAACCGGTTTCTGACTTGAGGAAAAATCTGAACTATCTCTACTTGCTCTTTCTTTTTTCTGTCTCATCCAACGGGGGGATTTTTGGGGAGACGCTGTCCTGATTTTCTGTGCCGCCACAGCACGACCCGCTTTATGGCGATGGTCGCATTGCTTTTTGCTGCCGGGATTTTTGCTGCCAGCCTGATTTTTGCCCTGCCCGCCGCTGCACAGCAAAAGCGGGCGCAGCCGGTGACTGTCGCTGTCAGCTCCCCGCCCGCACCGCAAGTCGCCGTTGGCCCCGCGCCAATCCCTGCGGCAATGAAGCCCATCTTTCTCTCCAGCAGCACGTCCCTCTACGACGTGGTACAGCATATCCAACTGTTTGAAGGTCCGCGCGAACAGGTCTCCCTGAGCCAGATCATCCCCCAGTTCAGAAACGGTCAGGGCAAGCGTCAGGAAGAAGGCCCCATCCTTATCGGCCAGTCCGGCAATGCCTATTGGCTGGTCTTCAGTGTCTATAACCGCAGCCAGAGCCGCAGCCTCTGGATGCTCGACTTTGGCAGCCGGATGACCGGCAGCGCGGGGGCGGTCGACCGCATCGCCGTTTACAGCGACCTCAGCCCCGACCAGCCGTTGATGCGCGATGGACGCCTGACCGACAACAAACTTCACATCAGCGGCCAGAAACGCAACGCCCTGCCCGTCAGTTTTGAACCCGGACAAGGCCGCATCATCGGCATTTATATAGAGCCCACGCGCGGCCTGCCGCTGAGCCTCGACATCAAAATGCGCGAGCAGGCAGAATTCGCCGCGGTTTTTGACAAGCGGGAGATGGAAGAGAACATCCTCTTCGTGGCCGCCCTTCTGGTCTTCGGCATGTATCTGATTTTCTGGAGCAACTATCGCCGCCAGATCCCGCTGCTGCTCGGCGGCTATGTGCTGGTGCATTACACCATTTTTGCCGCCACCGACAGCATCGCGCCGTCGGGCAACAGCACCGAAATCCAGTATATAGATCTTCTTTATGCGGCGGCGGCTTTCCTCTCGCTCGCGCTGACCCGCCATGTTCTGGCCGTCGGTGAAAAGCGAGGCGGCCACAAAGTGCTCATCACCGCCATCGCAAAAGGGGCCGTGGTTTTGCTGGCGCTTGCCGCCATCGCCATCGGCCGCGGCTTTGGACTGACCGACATCCTGCTGCTGCGAGTGATACCTATGCTGGTCTGCGGCATTATTATCGCCCTTGGCATCATGACCGTTTTGCGGAGCGAACGCCCGCAGTCCCTGCCCTATACGCTGAGCTGGGCTTTGTTGATGGCAGGGATTGTCATGGCAGAGATCGCGGGCTTTGGCGGCGGTGTCCCGGGCGGCGCCAATGTTTACTGGCTGTGTTTTGTCGCGCATCTCGCCTTGCTGTCTTTCTCTTCGCTGCGCTTCCTGATTGTTTCCGAAAGCTTCCAGCGGCGCGAGCGCGAGGAACAGCGCCGCAAACGCGAAGAAGAAAACGAAATCCGCAAGACCAAGGAATTGGCCGACCAGACCCGTCTGCTGGGCGTCATGCAGCGTGAAAAAGAGCTGATGGCCGATTTGCGCAACCGCGAAGCCGAACGTATTCAGGCGCTGCGCCATGCCAAAGAAGTCGCCGATAATGCCAACAAGGCGAAATCGGACTTCCTTGCCGTCATGAGCCATGAAATCCGCACCCCCATGACCGGCATCATGGGGATGATCCGCCTGCTCCTCGATACCCGTCTTGACAAGCAGCAGGAAGAATACGCCCGCACCATTCAATACTCCGGCGATGCGCTGCTGACGCTGCTGAACGATATCCTCGACCTCTCCAAGGTCGAAGAAGGCAAGATGACCATCGAAAGCATCGATTTCGACCTGCACAAGCTGGTCGAATCCGTCGCGATGCTGATGTCGGGACGCGCGGAAGAAAAGAAAATCGGCCTCAAGGTCGAAATCGACTCCGAAGCGCCGCAGATGCTGAAGGGAGATCCCACGCGCCTGCGCCAGATTTTCCTCAACCTTGTCGGCAACGCCATCAAGTTTACCGACGCCGGTTTTGTGACAATCTCGGTTCGCCTCTACGACAAGGAAGCGCAGCGCCCGCGCATCTACTTTGCCGTATCCGACACAGGTATCGGCATTTCCGACGATGCACAGAAAAAACTTTTCACGCCTTACGCGCAGGCAGATTCCAGCATTTCGCGCAATTTCGGCGGCACCGGTCTTGGCCTTGCCATTTGCAAGCGGCTGGTCGAAGCCATGGGCGGCATGATACAAGTCGCCAGCAAAGCCGGACGCGGCACGACATTCTACTTTATTCTGTCGATGGATTACGGCGCCGAAGAAGCGCATCATCCGGCGGCCGGCAGCGCCGCGCAAAAACCCATTGTCCCCATGTCTGTGCTGGTCGTTGATGACAACATCATCAACCAGCGCGTGATTGCGGGGCTGCTGGAAAAAGACGGACACGAGATGGTCACGGTCAGCGGCGCAGAGGGTGCCTATGCGCTTTTAAAAGAACGCAGCTTTGACGTCATCCTGATGGATATGGAGATGCCGGACATTGACGGCGTTTCGGCAACCGAAACAATCCGCCGCCTGCCCGACCCGAAAATCGCGAATATCCCGATCATCGCCATGACGGCGAATACGCGCCCCGAAGACGTTGCGCGCTGCCGTGAAGCGGGCATGAATGATTTCGTCAGCAAACCCGTCAACCCCGACGAAATCCGCGGCAAGATCGCCCCGTTTGCCTCCAAGGATAAAAACGCTACTGCCGCCGCGCCGCCTGCCCCTGCGCAGACGCCGCCAGCAGAGCCGGTGAATGCGCCACCCGCCCCGACAACCGCACCGCAAGAAGAAGCCGCCACCGACGATGCCGCACTGGTCGAAGCCGCCGCCGCAAACGGTGAAATCACGCCGCCCGCCATCGAAGATTACGACCCGAACGAAGCCTTTCCCGATCCGGATTCCTTGCCGCCCCATGATCCGAACGAGGCTTTCCCCGACCCGGATGCGGCGATGCCCGCCACCGCAGATTACGATCCGAACGAAGCCTTTCCCGATCCGGATGGTGACGCCGAGCGTGCTGCAGCAGCAGCCGCGCAAACCCCGCTGCCCACCGCCCCTGCGCCCGCTGAAGCTGCCGCAGCGCCGGCGGGGCCGAAACTGTTTGACCCCGATATGCTGGGCAGCCTGAAGTCCAGCCTCGGCAAGGTGCAGATGGACGAGATGATGCAAGGCCTTTACGAGAAAACCGAAGAGCTGATCGCCGATGCCGAAAAGGCCGCCGCCGAAGGCGATATTGCCGGTCTGGGCAGCCGCGGCCATGATATCAAGGGCATGACAGCGAATTTCGGCATGACCGAAATCAGCGCCATCGCCGGCAGGCTGGAGCGGCAGGCCAAGGAAAATTTCCCGCTCGAAACGCTCGCCGATATTGTCGCAAAACTGCGCCCCGTGTATCAGGATACACGCTTGCAGCTTGACGTTTTCATGCAGGAATAAAAATCAGGGCTTGGCCTGAGAACTGCGCAGAGCAGCCCCCGCGATTGGCACCGGCGCGCAGGACGGGATAAATCCCAGCACCTCGCGAAAATCGCGCACCACTGCATCCGCACCGGCCAGACGCATGGATTTCTCTTTTTCAACCGCCACCGCGCCGCTGCCAAAACGCGGATCGAGGTAAGCGATCACGAAGGCACCCGCCGCGCGTCCGGCGACGATGCCCGGCTCGGTATCTTCGATAACAATCGTATTCTGCGTCGATGATCCGTTCGCCCGCATGGCGTAAAGAAAGATGGCAGGATCGGGTTTTTTGCGCCCATCCACCAAATCAGGGCCGTAAAGGCGCGAGCCGAAATGATCGATCAACCCCTCTTTTTCGAGCCCGAGGCGCGAACGGCCCGTGGGATTGCTGGAGCCGATACTGAGAATATCCCCCGCCGACGACAGCGCCTGCAAAACTTCCGGCACGCCCGGCACAACCGGCAGGCGTTCGCCGTAATAAATTTGCTGTTTAAGGTCTTCGTGCGCCAGCGTCAGGTCGGTAATTTCGGCAGGCGTGAAGCACATGCCCGCCGCATGGGCGATACCGGCGAATTTATCTTCGCAGCCAAGACCGGCAAACCGCTGGAAGACCTCCTCCGGCGACATGGCACAGCCGCGATCCGCCGCCAGCTCGGCGGTGATGCGCGATACCTCGAATTCGGTATCGAAAATCGTACCGTCGAGGTCGAAAATAATGTGCCGCTGTTTATGCTGCATAACAAGTATCCATGAAAGAGCTATTTCTTATTTTACCACGGACATAAAAGATGCGGGGGATTTAGCGCCAAGGGCTTGTTTTTCAAGATATTGAACGCCCGCACGAAAAAACCCGCCGGCAAAGTGCACGGCGGGTTTTTTGCGGGAATCTACGGCGATTACCCGACGATTTCGGTTTCGCTGAAGAAGAAAGTGATTTCTTTTTTCGCGTTTTCGAGACTGTCGGAGCCATGCACCGAGTTCGCTTCGATCGATTCAGCGAATTCTTTGCGGATCGTACCGGCATCGGCGTTCGCCGGATTGGTCGCGCCCATGATGTCGCGGTTGGCGGCGACGGCGTTGTCACCTTCCAGAACTTGAACAACCACAGGGCCGGAGATCATGAAGCTGACCAGCTCGCCGTAGAACGGGCGCTCTTTGTGCACTTCATAGAATTTGCCGGCTTGCTCCGGTGTCAGGTGCAGGCGTTTTTGCGCAACGATGCGCAGGCCTTTTTCTTCGAATTTCGCGTTGATTTTGCCGGTCAGGTTGCGGCGCGTCGCATCCGGTTTGATGATCGACAGTGTGCGTTCCTTGGCCATGTTATTTCCCTCTTGTTTTAATGGCGGGGCAGCCAGATGGCCGTCCCAGATGTGCGTCAGGCCGCAGAGCCCTTTGCCCGGCGGTCGCGTTTTCTATACGGTCTTTTTACAGATAAATCAAGCCCGTGCAAGCCTATTGAATTACAGGCAGTTAGAGACCTTTATCCCGCCAGTGCCGCCTCGATTGCCGCCACCGCGTCATTGGCCAGCTTGCCGTCGGGTCCGCCTGCCTGCGCCATGTCGGGACGGCCGCCGCCGCCTTTGCCGCCCAAAACGGCGGAGCCGGTCTTGACGAGATCGACGGCACTCACGGTCTTGACCAGATCGGCCGTCACGGCCACGACCAGCGATGCCTTGCCGTCCTCGCCCGAAACCGACACCAGCGCGACAACGCCGGAGCCCAGCTTCGCCTTCAGGTCATCGGCCATCGGCTTGAGCTCGTTCGCCGGAACGTCTTCAAGGACGCGGGCGGAGAATTTGACGCCGTTGATCGTCTTGGTTTCCGGCGCAGCGCCCGCACTGCCGCCTGTTGCCAGTTTACGGCGCAAATCAGCGATTTCTTTTTCCAGCTTTCTCTTGTCGTTCACCAAGGCTTCGACACGCGAAACCGTTTCGGCGGGCGATGATTTCAGAAGCGTGGCGATGTCCTGCACGCGCGTTTCCTGTTCGGCCAGATATTTCAAGGCGCCTGCGCCCGTCACAGCTTCAACGCGGCGAATACCTGCCGCCAGCGCGCTTTCGGAGACGATGCGGAACAAGCCGATATCGCCCGTACGGCGCACATGCGTACCGCCGCACAGCTCGATGGAATAGGCGCTACGTTCGCCATCCGGATCCGTACCGCCCATAGACAGGACGCGCACTTCGTCGTCGTATTTTTCACCGAACATCGCCATGGCACCAAGCGCGCGCGCGTCATCAATCGGCAGCAGACGCGTGGTCACTTCGCTGTTCATGCGGATACGGTCATTGACTTCGCTTTCGATCACGGCGCGCTGTTTGGCTTCGATCGGGGTCGGCTGGCTGATATCGAAACGCAGGCGCGTGTCATCGACCAGAGAGCCTTTTTGCACCACATGCTTGCCCAGATGGCGGTGCAGCGCGGCATGCAGCAAATGCGTGGCCGAGTGATTGGCGCGGATCGCATCGCGGCGCTTGGTGCAGATTTTCAGCTCCACCGCATCGCCGATCTTGATGTCGCCCTTTTTCACCGTGCCGATATGGACAAAAAGCCCGCCGAGTTTTTTGAGGCAGTCGCCAACAACAATCTCGCCGCCCTTCGCCGTATTGATCCAGCCGTGGTCGCCGGCCTGACCGCCGGATTCGGCATAGAACGGCGTCTGGTTGACGACAATCATCACCTCTTCGCCCTCTTTGGCACTTTGGACTTCTTCGCCTTTGGCATTGACCAGTGCAAGCACCTGCCCTTCGGCCTGTTCCTGCTGATAGCCCAAAAATTCGGTCACGCCGGTTTTTTCTTTGATGCCGAACCAGATGGTTTCGGTTGCCGCCTCGCCCGAGCCGGACCACGATTTGCGCGCAACTTCGCGCTGTTTTTCCATCGCAGCTTCGAAACCGGCCACGTCAACCTCGCGCGCCTGTTCGCGTTTCAGAACGTCCTGCGTCAAATCAAGCGGGAAGCCGAAAGTGTCATAGAGCTTGAAAGCAACATCGCCCGAAAGCGGCTGTTTGTCGCCCAGCTTCGCCGTTTCCGCGGCCAATAGAGACAGGCCGTTATCAAGCGTTTTCTTGAAGCGCGCTTCTTCCAGCTTCAGCGTTTCGGCAATCATGGCGCCCGCTTCGTTCAGCTCCGGATAGACCGCGCCCATCTTGGCTTGCAGCGCGGGCAACAAACGGTACATCAAAGGTTCTGTTGCACCCAGCAGATGCGCATGACGCATGCCGCGGCGCATGATACGGCGCAGGACATAGCCGCGCCCCTCGTTCGACGGCATCACACCTTCGGCAATCAGGAAGGCCGAGGCGCGCAGGTGATCTGCAATCACGCGGTGCGACACGCTTTTCGGCCCGTCAGGGTCGGTATTGGTCAGGTTCGCAGCGGCTTCGATGATCGAGCGCAAAAGATCGACGCTATAGTTATCATGGCTGCCCTGCAAAAGCGCCGTCATACGCTCCAGCCCCATCCCCGTATCGATGGACTGTTTGGGCATGTTGATGCGGCTGCCGTCGGGCAGCTGTTCGTACTGCATAAAGACGTTGTTCCAGAATTCGATATAGCGGTCACCGTCTTCATCGGCACTGCCCGGCGGGCCGCCCGCGACCTTGTCGCCATGGTCGTAGAAGATTTCCGAGCAAGGGCCGCAAGGGCCGGTGTCGCCCATCATCCAGAAGTTATCCATGGTCGGAATGCGGATGATGCGGTCGTCGGAAAAACCGGCGATGGATTTCCACAGCTTCGCCGCCTCTTCGTCTTCGGAATAGACCGTCACCAGCAGACGGTCTTTGGGCATGTCGAATTCTTTGTTGATCAGCTCCCACGCGAAGCTGATTGCTTTTTCCTTGAAATAATCGCCGAAGGAAAAGTTGCCGAGCATTTCAAAAAACGTATGGTGACGCGCCGTAAAACCCACGTTGTCGAGGTCGTTGTGCTTACCGCCGGCGCGCACGCATTTCTGCGCCGTGGTCGCGCGGCTGTACGGACGTTTTTCAACGCCGGTAAAAACATTCTTGAACTGCACCATGCCCGAATTGGTGAACATCATGGTCGGGTCATTGCGCGGCACCAATGCGCTTGACGCCACGGCCTCGTGCCCGTTCTTTTTAAAGAACTCGAGGAAGGTTTTGCGAACGTCGTTTGCGCTGGTCATGTGATGCCTCTTTGCCGTTTCCGCCCACAAGCGGACGGTCGATGAACTGTTGGATAAATACGGAGAGAGCCCGCAAAGCGAGCCCCTTTTCCGGCTGGATATGATACTGGATGGCGGCAGATTACGCCAGAGGGCGCAGGCCTAGCGCGTGAAGAAAAAGCCGGATTCGGCCAAAGCGCTTCTGCCCGCGCCGTCCTGACCGTTGTAAACCGGCCAATCCCCCTCCACCACGTTATCGAGGGAGGTCGTGCGCTGGCCGAGTTTAATGCGGTAAATCCAGTAATTGGCCAGTACCCGTTCGACAAAAATGCGGGTTTCGGCGGCGGGTATCGATTCGATGAACAGCAGCGGGTCGTCTTCATACCGCACACTCTGCTGCCAGCGGCTCAGCTTGCCCGGTCCGGCGTTATAGGCCACAGCCAGCTTGAACAGGTTATTGTCAACGGCGCCATGCGACAAAAGCTCGGCCAGATATTTTTGGCCAAGGTCGATGTTGATCTGCGGGTCGCGCAGCTTGCCATCTTCCAGCTTCTCGCCGTGCTGGCGCGCCACATGCCGCGCTGTGGCCGGCATCAGCTGCATCAGCCCCTGCGCACCCGATGAACGGTTGATGACCTGCGGATCAAACTTGGATTCCTGACGGATAAAGGCATATACCAGAGCCTTATCGACGTGGAAGCCGCGCTCCGGCGCCCAGGGCGCATCTGGATAAAGCGCGGCATCATATAATTCGCCCCTCGCATCGCGGAAGGCGCTGCCCATGCGCATGGCCAGATGCGGCATGCCTTTGCCGGTTGCAACGGCGATCATCGCCTCTTGCAGCAGCAGATCGCGGCCCGGGTTGATCTGGCGCATCTCCAGTTCGGCCAGATCGAAGCGCTCCGCATCCACCAGCGCCAGCGCGCGGCGGCCTGCGGGCACGGCAGAGAGTGCCTTGACATGACGGTCGGTCAGCGGCGGCACTTGCCAGCTGAATTTGACCTGTTCCATGCCGAGCGCTTTGAGCGAAATAATGCCGTAAAACGTGCGCGGATATTCAGCGCTGCGGCGCAACCAATAGCCGACTTTGCTGGGCTGATGGTTACGCAGATAAGACCGCGCCGCCCAGTATGCGCCCGCCGCGCTCATCCAGGCGGAGGAGCGGGAGGAATTGGCTGTCAGCTCGAAAAACCCGCCGGCATCAGCGTAATTGCCCAGTTTCCACGCAGACAGACCCGCAATCCAGCCCGCCTGCGGCGCATCGAGCTTGGAGCGCTGTGCCGCGGCGCGCGCAAGGTCATGCGCTTCGCGTGTCTTGCCGTTGAAGAAATAGGACGCGGCAATATCGGCACGGAGGCTGTCGTATTCTTCGGCCGAGAACAGGCGGCGCGCTTCTTCGGTTTCAAGCGTACGCAGCGCGGCAGTGGGAGAGTCCGAGAGATTGCGGCGAATGACGGAAATAATTTCTTTGGCGCGTCCAGTATGGTTGCGCTGCGTCAGGTAAGGCTGCGCCAGCTGGCCGACATCATAATCCTGCTGGCCCATCACACCGCGGCCATAGCGCGAGGGGGGCACAGCCCCGACCCCCGCAGGTTTGCGGCGTTCGGCAAGCTCGCTGATTTTCTGCGCGCCCGGATGATCGGCATAAAGCTTTAGCCAGCCTGCCAGTTCATCATAGCGCGCCGTGTATTTGGGGTGCATATAACGCTGGTACATGACATGACCGATCAGCCGGTCGTCGTCGAGTTTGGCGATTTCGGCATCGGCGCGGGTAAAATCACCCGTATCCTGAAAGGCAAAAATATGCGCATAGCGTGCCGCATCATGGTCATGCAGGCGTTTGCCCGCCGAAATATGGCCGAAAACGCGCGAGAAGATGGACGGACGCTGCGACGGCACAGCCGAAGCCGCCGCGGCCGAGGCGGCAGCCGCGGGCATACCCCCCATAGACGGCATGACACCCTGCGGCTTGCGGCGCGGGTACATCACATCCTTGGCAAGAATATCGTTTATCGGATCACGCGGCTGTATCTGGCGCGCCTGCTGTGCAGGCTTACGGACGGGCAGCGGTATAGACGTTGCCGCAATCGCCGTGCCGATGCAGGAGACCAAGGCCGCCATGGCCAAAATCCCGCGGATCTGCTTTTGCATCGTGGTCGTTGTCAAAACACACACGCCCCTGTTGTTCAAAGGTAGCAGAGTCGTAGCGCGAAACAGGGGGTTTGGCAAACTTTTACGGTATTATTGAAAATTAAATCGCCAAAACAAGGCCTTATTGGGGCTTTTGCACGCCGCCTGTTTATTAATTATGTAAATTAGACGGGCATTTATCCCCACCCGCCGCGATTCTGGCAGGCGGGGATTTGAAGAGCCCTTGCGTGGCACATCAGCCGTCCAGCAGGGCGATCCCCTGTTCGATCAGCATATTCACCCGCGCCGACCAGCCGGTGCCGGTCAGCTTTTCCAGCCCCAGAATATCCAGCGCGGTCGGCTTTCCCTTGCGGCGGTCGAACTGTACGGTCAGACCGGAGACGTGGCGGGCGATTTTCTTGATCTCATCGACTTCCCATTCGGCGGGGGCTTTCAGGGGCATGGCGGCGGCGGCTTTGGACATGGGGTTTCTCCTCCCGGTTTGCGGCCAGCCGCATGCACACGCGGAGTCTGGCCTATATTCATGTTTAACGTCTGGTTCTGGGGGCCTGATCGCGCTCAGGCGGCGTTGGTGCGGCGGATGTCAGATCAATGACAAATTCGTCGCACGCTGGTCTGTCGCAGGGACAGGGTATGAAGTCGCATGATACAGGGCGCGGAGGCCACAGACACGCCATTCAGGCATGCGGCCACGGAGAGGAGGTGAAGATGTACGTTGTTTTGTACGGTTTTCATGTTTGCGCTTTCTGCTGCCTTTCATGCTATGGGCGAAGGCAGGCCACTGTCAAACACCGCGTATGAAAAAAGTCAGGAAATAACGCCCAGCGCGCGCAATTTGTTTTTTAATGACAATAAATCGGCCCAAGCCAGAGATTTTTGCTGTGGCGAGCGCAAAAGATAGGCCGGATGGAACATACAGATCGCGGGAATCGGCTGCACCAATGCAGGAGCCTCGAAATCCGTCCACTTGCCGCGCAAACGGGTGATGCCCTGCGTGGTTTCAAGCAGAGCCTTGGCCGCCACACCGCCGACAAAGACCACGGCAGCGGGATTGACCAGTTCGATATGCCGTCGGATAAACGGCAGGCTGAGCGCGATTTCGGCATCGTCCGGCGCGCGGTTACCCGGCGGGCGCCAGTTGATGACATTGCTGATATAGGCGTTCTCTTCACGGCTGAGGCCAATGCTGCCGAGCATCTTGTCGAGCAGCTGGCCGCTGACACCGACGAAAGGCCTGCCGATGCGATCCTCGTCCGCGCCCGGTGCTTCGCCCACGAACATCACCCGCGCCTGCGGGTTGCCGTCGGCAAAAACCATCTGCGTTGCCGTGCGTTTGATGCCAAGCCCCTTGAAACTGTCAATCGCGGCGCGCAGTTCATCCAGCGTTTGCGCGGCAGCGGCCAGCGTGCGCGCCTCCTCCATCGATTCAATCGCACCGGCAACGCCATCGGCGGGCGCAGACGCAGCGGCTACCGTTCCCGAAAGCGGCGCGGCAGAGGGTGTGCTTGCAGAGGGGGCAACCATCGGCAGAATTTTTTCCGGAATCAGCGTGCGGTCAAGTGTCTCGTCGCCCATAACCTCGTCCACGCCGCAATCCACATAAAACTGGAGCAGCTGGAAAGGCGAAAGGGCTGAAATGGAAAGGTTTTCTTCCATTGGTGACGGATATACCTATAATGTTGTTCACTCGTTATACTCTAAAGCGACAATAATATAAAGAGAACGCCATGACCGATTTGCACACCCCCGAAGCACCCGCCCGCGATGTGATGGCCTATGACGTGGTGATCGTCGGTGCCGGCCCCTCGGGGCTCAGCTGCGCCATACGGCTGAAACAGCTGAAGCCGGAGCTATCGGTCTGTATTCTCGAAAAAGGATCTGAAGTCGGCGCGCATCTGCTGTCGGGCGCGGTTCTGGAGACGCGGGCGCTTGACGAGCTGATCCCCGACTGGAAAGAAAAAGGCGCACCGCTCGATACGCCCGCCGGTGAAGACAAATTTCTGTTCCTGACCGAAAAGCGCGCCTTCCGCCTGCCGACCCCGCCGCAGATGCACAACAAGGGCAATTACATTATCAGTCTTGGTGTCTTTGCGCGCTGGCTTGCCGATCAGGCGCAGGCACTGGGCGTGGAGATCTACCCCGGCTTTGCCGCGGCCGAAGTGCTGTATGATGAAAACGGCGCGGTGCGCGGCGTGGCGACTGGCGACATGGGCATCGGCAAAAACGGCGAACGTACTGCCGCCTATCAGCCCGGTATTGAACTGCACGCGCAGCAAACGGTTTTCGCCGAAGGCTGCCACGGTTCGCTCACCAAGACCCTTTTCAAAAAATTCGACCTGCGCAAGGATTGCGACCCGCAAACCTATGGCATCGGCATCAAAGAGCTTTGGGAAATCCCCGCCGAGAAACACCAGAAAGGCCTGATCGTGCACACGGCTGGCTGGCCGATGGATAGCATGACCTATGGCGGGTCGTGGATGTATCATCTGGAAGGCAATATGGTGTCGATCGGTTTTGTGATCGGGCTTGACTATCAAAACCCGCATCTCTCGCCGTTTCATGAATTCCAGCGCTTCAAGCTGCACCCTGCCGTGCGCAAATATCTTGAAGGCGGGCGACGCGTCTCCTACGGCGCGCGGGCGCTCAGCGAAGGCGGCTTGCAATCCGTGCCCAAACTCACCTTCGCGGGCGGGCTTTTGGTCGGCGATACGGCGGGGTTCCTCAATGTGCCGAAGATCAAAGGCAACCACACCGCCATGAAATCCGGCATGCTGGCCGCCGAGGCGCTGGCCGAAACCTTCGCCGCCGGTGCGGCGCAGGGCGCGGAGTGCGCATCCTATACGCAGAAATTCAAAGACAGCTGGCTGCACACAGAACTTCACCGCGTGCGCAATATCCGCCCGAGTTTTCACAAGGGCTTTATCGCGGGTTTTCTCTATTCTGCCATCGATACGGTATTCCTGCGCGGGCGCGCGCCGTGGACGCTGAAAAACCACGCCGATCATACGCAGCTGAAAAAAGCCAAGGACGCGCCAAAGATCGACTATCCGAAGCCAGACGGCGTGCTGACCTTTGACAAGCTGTCGTCGGTTTTCGTTTCAAACACCAACCACGAAGAAGACCAGCCCTGCCATTTGCAGCTGAAAGACCCGAGCGTGCCCGTGCGCATCAACCTTGCCGAGTACGACGAGCCTGCGCAGCGCTACTGCCCCGCCGGTGTCTATGAGATTGTGACGAACGAGGCGGGCGAGCCGCGTCTGCAGATCAACGCGCAGAACTGCGTGCATTGCAAAACCTGCGACATCAAAGACCCGACCCAAAACATCAACTGGGTCACCCCCCAAGGCGGCGGCGGTCCTAATTACGGGAGTATGTGATTACAGGCTATCCGAGAACGGCCTCAGGCAGGACACAAACTCTACCAACTCTCTTTTCTCTAATCCTGACAAGTATTCTTCAACACTCAGTGTGGGATTTTTTAGTCGAGCCCTGCATTTTTTAAGAGCCTTGCACACACGCCCAGAATCTAAGTCGAAAAGATGAGTAAGAAACTCATCAGGATGCTGCGCCTCTACTCCATACGGAGCAAGAACGTCTGACGGAAAATCTTTGAGATTATAGGTAACAATAACATCCAAACGGCCTTTTATCGCAGCCGCCAACACATGGCGATCTTTAGGGTCGGGCAAATTAAGACCGTCAATAATACCGTCATATCCCGTAACAAGCGCATCACTCACATTTTCATTCATAAGCCGCCTAATAGTAGTCCAGTTTTCAACTGGCACGTCTGGCCTTTTGTCTTTCAACCTTTCAAAGCATTCATCCAGAATTTCTTCGCTCCAACGCGCCCTGAACAGGCTCGTCATAGAAAGCTCCATCAAAACATCTCTGACGGAATAAGGGTAAAGAACGCAAGCATCGAAAATCGCGCCGAAAGAAGTCATCAAAAATCAAGCCCCAATTTTTGAGTTTCTACAGTCAGCGCGTCCAAAGACGCCGAGCGGGCGCTATCAATTTCCTCTTTGTACTTAACCAAGTCTTCAAACAAAACGCGCCGATGTGTGCCTACTTTCCGGTATGGAATCGTCCCCTCTTCCAACAAACCAATTAAGTAAGGTCTAGATACATTCAAAAAATCAGCACCTTGCTGCGTCGTCATTTCCGCATGCATGGGGATCAAGGCAATAGCATCCCCCTTCGCCATAGAAGAAAGAATGTCCATCAACAAACGCATGATCGCCGCCGGAAGTACCACTGTACTGTTCGGCTCTTCAGCAATCGTTACTTTAAGTTCATTTTTCTTGGTCAGGTGGCGCGCAAAAAGCCGCCCTGTCGTCTTCGCAAATTCTGCATCTTCATGGGAAGGGAGCACAAAAGGCCCGCCACTGCTTTTAGAAAGAGCTGTCATGTCTTGATCTCCTTTCTAACCTCAGAATATCACACAAAAGAAATATTCGCAATAAACGAATTATTCGAAACAGACGATGTCAAGGGAACTATTTGAACAGGTTTAACTTTACCTCGGCCC
The DNA here is from genome assembly GCA_030682495.1 of Alphaproteobacteria bacterium. Taxonomy (GTDB): domain Bacteria; phylum Pseudomonadota; class Alphaproteobacteria; order Micavibrionales; family UBA2020; genus UBA2020. The sequence continues at coordinate 37,269 of JAUXOC010000057.1, forward strand.
GCCAAACAGCGGCTTTGATTTGGCGTTCTTGGCTGTCCATTCCGGATTTTGCGGCAGGTCGTCGTTGGCGGGGACGGCGGGGTATTTTTCGGCGCCGTATTTTGCGCCGTCAAACGGGCGCCAGTCGCCTTCCTTTTGCGCCAGACGATCCATCAGCGCCACGACAGCAGGCAGATTGGCGATCATGCCGAGGTGGCCGGAGCGCACTTCGATATTTTCCGTCTGCTTGCCTGCGGGGTTGAGACAGCTTTCCCACCAGACGATACCGTCGAGTTTCGAATAAATACCCGTTGTCGGCACGGGCGGCGGCGTCGCGCCGCGCACTTGCAGGTCGAGGTTTTCGTGTTCGGATTTCGGGTTGAACAGCCCGTAGAGATGTTCCAGCGCCGGAGAAGAAGACCCCGGTTTGCCCACCATGCCTGCCGGCGTGCCCAGTGTGACAACGCCGCGCACCAGATCGGGGAATTCGCGCGCCAGTTCCCGCGCGAAAATGCCGCCGAGACTGTGGCCGACCAGCGTGACTTTTTGCCCGCCGCTTTCTTCGTAAATTTTATGCAGCTGTTCGCGCAGATGCTTGGCCGCGCGGTCGTCGAAACCGGTATTCATGCCGCCGTCCCAGGCATGGACGGCATAGCCCTGCTGTTTGATCGCGCCGCGCAGCGTGGCCGTATAGCTGTCATCGGTCAGAAAACCGGGCAGCACCAAAACAGGGTGGCCGTCGCCCCTCGGCACCGTGTCCTTGACCTGATTCCAGCCAGCGCGGAACGTCAGAGCGTCCGTCATCAGACGCGCCATCTCGTTGGTGGCATTAAACATCTGGGTCAGTCGTTTTTGCATTTGTGTCCGTCCCGCTGGCTTCTTTTCCAAAACATTCGATATGTTGCGCCGTAACATCCGGCAGCGCAAGAAAAAACTCATTTTTGTGCGCTGCACACAAGAAAATTTCCAGCTTTTCTGCCACATCACGCAACATGCTTGCGCGCAGACGTAATCATCTTTCCCTTAAAAAAATCTGACCATAATCGGCGGATAGTCACGGGTTGTTAACTACTTTATGGGATTCTGTACGTAGGGGAAAAAGCCCTGTCTTTTGCACATTAATATGCACCTGAAGTGAGACATTCATATTAACAGCAGGCGGCGCGGCCAAGGAAAACGTGAAACGAAAAAAATTCAGGACAGAAAGCCCGCTGACGGATGACATCTTTTTTCTGCTCTTTTAAAACCCTGACGATGGTCTGCGCGCTGGCGCTGGTCGGCAGCCCGCTGGTCGCCTTTGCCAATTCCGAACAGACGACTGAAATCAATCAGGCACTTTTTGTGCTGACGCCCGTTGCGTCCGGTGATTTGCAAACCGGCAGCACCTTTTCCGGCAATTACCTTGCCGCGCGTTTCGCGCAGCGCCAACAAGACTGGACAGCCGCGCAGCACTATATGAACGCCGTGGTCGAATTTGACGAGAACAACGAGCTGATGGCCAACCGTGCCTTTCTGCTTTCGCTCGGCGCGGGGGAATTGCCTGCGGCGCGCCGTCTGGCCGAACGCATTCTGACCGACCAGCAAAACGGCACGGATATCGCCCTGATTTTTCTGGCCAGCGAAGCACTGAAACGCGGCGAATTTCAATCGGCGCTTGATCTTGTCGCCAAACTGCCCGAAGACGGCTTTGGCCAATACACCAAACCGCTGATGACCGCCTGGGCGCAATTCGGCCTTGGCGATCGCGCCGGTGCGGTCACGCATCTCTCCGCCTATTCCGAAGAAACCGACCCGACCTATAACCTGCACCTCGGCATGATGTACGACATTGAAGGCGACATGGCGAATGCGGCGAAGCATTACACCATCGCCCTCGAAGACAGCCTGACGCTGCACAATGCCCTGCTGCTGGCCGATTTCTTTGAACGTCACGGAGATAAGGCCACCGCGCACCGCCTGTACGACGGGCTTGGCAGCCTTTACAGCAAAACCGCGGCGCCGACACCCGCCTCCGGCCATAGCATGATCCGCAGCCCCGCAGATGGTGCAGCGGTTGCGCTGTTTGAGCTGGCTACGATGCTGTTTGAACGCCGCTCTTTCGACAGTGCGCAAATTTACGGACGGCTGGTGCTGGTGCTGGCGCCGCAATCCGATTTTGGCCGCCTGATGATCGGTGATATCGCCGCGATCAATGAACACCATCCCGAAGCCGTCGCGGCCTATGGCGAGATTGCCAAAAATTCTCCGCTTTACCTGCTCGCACGGCTGCGCATCGCCGAAGTATACGAAACCGCTGACCTTCCTGATGCTGCATCCGGTATGCTGCGCGATCTTGCCGCTCTGCCTCAGGCACGCACACAAGCTCTGACAGCCCTCGGTGATATGCACCGCCGCCGCGAAGATTTTGTACAAGCCGTCGCCGTCTATGACGAAATTCTGACCGAAATCGGCGAGCCGGCGGAGCCGCACTGGGCACTGATCTATGCGCGCGGCATGTCGCTGGAGCGCGCCAATGAATGGGACCGTGCGGAAAAAGACCTCTTGCTTGCCCTCACCTTCCAGCCCGATAACCCGATGATCCTGAATTACATCGGCTATACCTGGGTCGACAAAGGCGTGAACCTGCAAAAAGGCATGGACTTCATTCGCCGCGCCGTCGCCCTGCGCCCCGATGACGGATATATCCTTGACAGCTATGGCTGGGCTTTTTACCGCCTCGGCGATATGGAGCAGGCGGTCTATTGGCTGGAAAAATCTGTGGCGCTGGTGCCGGATGACTCCACCATCCTCGACCACCTTGCCGATGCCTATTGGCAGACAGGACGTAAAACCGAAGCCCGTTTCAAATGGCAGCACGCACGCGGGCTGAGCAAAGACGCCGATTTCCGCGCCTCGGTCGAGCGCAAGATCAAAACCGGTATCGAACCTGCCGCCACGGTCGTGGTGCAGAAAGACACCTCGCTTTAAACACCGTGATAGGCTATAAATAAAACCGTCCGCGGATTGACGCCGCGCGCGGTTTTTTATCAACGACAAACATCTCTTTCAGACCATGCGCATCGCCCTGCCTGTTCTTTTTATCCTGATTATTTCAACCGTAATCGTCCTTGTGCACGATAGCGCGCCCGCCATCGGCGACGACCCCGACCTTGCCCTGCCCATTTACAGCGCCTGTATAGCAGACAGCGACTGCACCCTTGTCTCCCTTCCCTGCGGTGCCATTGCCGCCGCGCGCAAAGACCGCCGCACCGAACTTCAGCATTACTACGACGACGTGAAATTCCGCATCCGCTGCGCCAAGATCGAAGAACCGCAGCTGCTGCGCGCGGTCTGTGCCGAGAAAAAATGCACCGCCGTGCCGCTGAACAGCGAAGAGAACTGATATGCGCCACACCAACATGAACAACATGAGCAATATGAGCGCGAAGAGCTTCGCCCTCGCCGCACCTGCAAAGATCAACCTGTTCTTGCACGTCACCGGACGTCGCGATGACGGCTATCATCTTTTGCAAAGTATTGTCGTTTTTGTCGATGCGGGCGATCATCTGACGTTTTCGCGGCACGACAGTCTTTTTATCGATATCCAGGGATATTTCGCGGACGATGTCGGCGACCTGCGCGACAATCTGGTCTATAAAGCCGCACAGGCGCTGGCGCAGGAATACGATTATGTGCCGACAGGGCAAATCTCGTTGCAAAAAAATCTGCCCGTGGCCTCGGGCATGGGCGGCGGGTCTTCGGATGCCGCAACCACGCTGCGCGGCCTTTGCAGGCTGTGGGGGCTCTCGGAAGAAGCCGGACGGCTGGAGAAACTAGCCGCACAGCTGGGCGCGGATGTGCCTGCCTGTCTTTATCGCCGCCCCGTCTGGATGGAGGGCGTGGGCGACAAGATGATGCGCATGCAGGACATGCCCGACATGCATCTGGTGCTGGCCACACCGCCGGTGCAGACGCCGACGCCGGAAGTCTTCAAATGTTTTGCGCGGCGGTTTTCCGGACGCTACAGCCCGCCCATCAAACACGCCGGCCGCCGCAAGAGCTTGCAGGAATGGATCGCGGATCTCCGGTTCTACCGCAACGACCTGACCGATGCGGCCATCGAAGTCAGCCCCGATATCCGCACCGCGCTGGCGGCCATCGCCGCCACGCCGAATTGCCACATTGCGCGTCTGTCGGGCAGCGGCGCCACCTGTTTTGGTCTATACGACAGCGCGGGCGCCGCGCAGGCCGCCGTCAACAAGCTGCGGCAGGAATACCCGCACTGGTGGATCAAAGCGACCGGACTTTTCAAAGAATAAATAACGGCAAAAACCTAGCGCAGAACAGGGAGGGCTGCTTCTGCCTGCTGCGCGCGCAGACGCGTCAAGCGGCGCACCGCAAGGGCGGCATCGCGGTTGCCCTCGGCGGCGGCGACATCGTACCATTCAATCGCGGCTTTGATATCCGGCTTGCCCAGCGCATCACTTTCGTAGATAACGCCCAGATTATAAGCGGCCTGCACCATACCCGCATTCGCCGCCCGTTTAAAATAGGATGCGGCGCGCACCGTGTTTTTGGCGATGCCGCGACCTTCGGCATAAATAAGGCCAAGATTATACATCGCTTCCGGATGGCCCAGTTGCGCGGCTCTCTCGTAATGCCCTTGTGCGGCGGCAGCATCAGCAGCCACGCCCAGCCCCTGCTGCGACATCACGCCCAGATTATAATGTGCATTGGCAATACCCGCCGCCGCCGCGCGGGCGAACCAGGCGCGGGCGCGGGCATAATCCTGACGCACACGGCGGCCTTCGGCATAGAGTGTCGCAAGATCATGCTGCGCTTCGGGCATGCCGTCAAAAGCGCGAGCTTCCAGTGCCGCCAAAGGCTGCGGCAGACGCGCATCGCGCATCAGCGGCGCATCCGGCTGCGGGGCTGCGGTGGTGGTGGCAGGCGCTGCAGGCCGTGCGAGGGTTTGTTTGGGCGCTTCGGGCGCGGCGTCCACCACGGCAGGCACAGTGTGCAAATCCTCATCATCCAGCGCGCTATGCGGTGCAGCAGGCTCCGCCAAAGCCATCTCTGCAGCGAGAGCGAGAGCGAGAGCCGTATCCATGTCCGGATTGGCTGCGGCTGTTTCTGCCGTCAGGTCTTCGAGCGCATCGGCCAGATGCTCGTCAAAATCATCCGCATCATAGACCGCTGCGGCAGCGGCGGATTGCTCCCCTTCGGGCGCCCGTGGCAGCAGCGGTTGCGGGGGCAAAACGGCTTCGGTCAAAACGCTTTCGTCCGGCGCCGTCAGCGCTGGCTTTTCGGCGGCGGCGGTTTCTTCGGCAGCTGCACGGTTATGCCAGCCGCCCCGCGGCAAGGCCTCTGCCTGTTGTTGCAGCGGTGCCGTAAAACTTGTGGCTGCGGTGCGCGGGGTCTGCACCGCAGCGCCCTGCGGCAAATCCTGCATCATCACCGCACCAAGCGTGAGCAGCGCGAGCACCAGACTGGCCAGTGCGGCAGGCAAAGCAAAACGCTGTGCCGCTGAAGCGGGCGGCGGTGTTGCAGATTCTATTTTGGCGGGCAGATAAAGGCGGCCTGTGTTTTCGTCACGCTCGGCGCTGTCTTCGATATCGGACAGGCGGCGGGCAAGGATAAATCTTTCGGCCTCCGCCTTCTCCAGTTTGCGGCCCAGCTGTTCGATGGCGCGGAACATTTCGAAATACACGCGTTCCTGATGCGAGAGCGCATCGCGCGGCTGGCGCGACAACACATCGACCGGCTTTTGCGGCGCGGCGGGGGCGTTTTTCGGCGTATCGATCGGCGGACGTGTCATGCAGATATCGATCCTTGGCGGCGATGGGGCGCGGCGCACCTATGGCGATGCCATTCGGCGCGGGCGACCCGCTCTTTATGTAAGGTACACACCATAACAGATTCTCCCCCCGCCTTACAGACCGGCGATGGCCGGACGGGTCTCAAAGCTTGGGCGCGCTACCGTACCCCAACCGCAGCCCCCATGGCCGCGCCGCAACAGCCCTCCCCCGGCCTATCGGCAAAAGGGCTGTTTTTACTCGCCTTATGTATAAATTACGTAAAATGAAGACGACAGACGAATTGACCCCGACCTCACGCTTACTTCTTGCGCGGCGCAGGAATTTTTTATAGAGTGTCACGACTTTGGTGAGCCGGATTCTGCATAAGACGCCCGATACACGCCAAAGCCCGATTGTTGCGCGTCTCTCTTCGCGCATGTTGGGGTGTAGCCAAGCGGTAAGGCAGCGGTTTTTGGTACCGCCATTCCTAGGTTCGATCCCTAGCACCCCAGCCATTCAGTCCTCCCCTGTCCGAACTGTGAGCAGAAGACGCCAGAAACGGTGCGGTTGCGAGAGATTTTCGTGCATCTGTTTTTCGTCGAACGGTGAGCAGGTAGGTGCTGAGGCTAAAAAATCCAGGCTTTGCTCAGGATGAGGTTTTGCCGTTCGACCACCAAGAGCAAAATTGGTAGAATTCACCACAGCCCGCAGCTGAGGAGAAGCCGGTGGAACTCATCAACAATCTCGACGCGATCAATCACCAAAAGGCCATCGCGAGCTATGCCGAAAATGCAGATCATATAATTATCGTTAGCCCCTTCATATTCGATGATTTTTCCGAGTGGTTTAAAAATACGAATCTTTCATCCCTAAGAAAAGTTGAACTTGTCACAAGCCTGGCCGAGTCTGGCGACAACCAAATCAAGAAACCATTTGCGTTAAAGTCGTTCTTTGATTGCTGCGAGCAATACGCAACAAACGCGGAAGTATGTATCCATGCCAACAATAAACTGCACGGAAAAATCTATTTATTCAGAAAATCAGATATGTGGCTTGCTGGAATTATTACTTCAGCAAACTTTACATGGTCGGGCTTGGAAAAAAATCATGAATGGGGAATATTAACAAGAGAACCCAGATTTCTGGACACTCTTTATAAGCAAGTATTTTCTTCGTTTGAGTATGAGAACATTCCTAAAAGACTCATTACTACAAAACTCATTCCTGCCGCAGAGCAGTTTAAAAAGAATAATACAGACGTGATGGATATACCTCCTGCAAGAGTCGGCCTATTAAACCTTCTTGAAAGAAACTACCCGAAGGCAAATGAGACGATCGACCTTGACCTTGAACATGCAAAAAATATCTTCTTAAAACCAAACGGAGACAAAGATAATCCAGTCAGTCTCGAAGACAGACGCCCCTTTGGTCCCAACAATAAAGCCTTACACTTCCCCAAAAATCCTGCCCCTAGCGATGTAATGCCGGGGGACGTGGTCATATCCTTTGGAACGGGGTCACGCGCACTGTTGTGCATACATACGGTACTGACCAGAGCGGAAGAGGCTTCACTAGAATTACAGAGAAGAGACAAGAACGCGGCGCGCTGGCCATGGTATGTATCAGGACGCAACCATACACCATATTTCGGAGATCGCTGGTGGGAATACAACATCACCGTCGACAATATAAGAGATGAGTTCCTAAAAGAATACCCAGGTAAATCTATCACCGGGAACAGCAACTCACTTGGTGCGTTCAATTACGGCGCTGGTAAACTATCTATTACATTAGATTTCGCACGATATATTGTAGAAAAAATAATGAAAATTGAGGCTGAAGGGAAAGCACCGCCTTCATCTAATTCGTAAACGTTCGAAATATCTGCTTTCCGACAAAAGAATCGGAGACTTTCTCGCGTCGGGCAATATCACGGATAGTCACCCCCCGGAAATGCTCGTCCCGCCAGACGAATCCCTGAATAAGCTTCTTCAGCTCGGCTGCCGGCAAATCAAACATGTCTTTGGGCGTATTCTCGGGCCTAATAACAATGGCGCCCTTGCGAGATCTGTTGATCGCATACGGAACACTGATGACCGTTCTGTCTGGAAGAAGGGTGATGAACAGTTCATTCTGACGCATTTCAACGCGTTCAATAGCCGAAACAATTTCATGAGTAGGCGTACATTCCTGAACGCCTATATGCTGGCGGACGGATTTCTCGACAAGACTCTCTATCTCGAAAGCCGGTATCCTTGCCCCTTTGCCGGCACGACGCAAACCCTGGTCAATATAGTATCTATAGCGCTTTCCATTTTTGATCGTAAACGTGGGGCCATAAAGTCTGCCTTCCGCATCGAAAAGAATCCCCTGCAGTAAGCTTTCATCCTTCGCCTTTCGACATCCACGCGGTGACGCCGCCTGCTCTTGCAACTTTTGCTGAACGGCATCCCATACATCCCGAGAAATGATTGCCGGATGTTGTCCGTCATAGACCTTATCTTTGTGCTTTATTTTTCCGATATAAATCGGGTTTGTCAGTATCGTATAAATGGCGCCTCTTGAAAAAATGGCATCTCCGTATTCTCTTCCTTTGTCCGATACCCTTATGGGAGTTTTGATACCACGTTCCTGTAGCTCCTGCGTCAGTTTATATACGCTGCCCAATACCAAATATCTGTCAAAAATATGGCCTGCAAGACCAGTGTTTTCTACATCGACGAAAAGCTGGCGATTTTCTGCCCGATAGCCGACCGGAGGCGTCCCTCCCATCCACATGCCTCTCTTTTTACTCGCGGAAATTTTATCCCGGATACGCTCTCCGGCCACTTCACGCTCAAACTGGGCAAAAGATAGAAGCACATTCAGAGTCAGGCGCCCCATGGATGTCGTGGTATTAAAAGATTGCGTCACACTGACAAATGTTACGCCATGATGATCAAAAATTTCGACTAACCTCGAAAAGTCATCAACGATCTGGTCAAGCGGTCAATTTTATAAACGACAACGGTATGGACCTTACCCCTTTTAATATCTTCAATTAACTCAGCCAAAGCCAGTCGCTCCATCGAGCCGCCAGAAAAGCCTCCGTCGTCATATGATTTTTTTACTGCCGTCCAGCCTTCGGCTTTCTGGCTCGTGATATACGCGAGACAGGACTCGCGTTGAGCGTCAAGGGTGTTGAACTCCATTTCTAATCGCTCATCCGTCGATTTCCTGGTATAAATAGCGCAATATTTTGTACCGGCTTTCATCCGGCACCGCCTTTACGCTTCAGACCGAAAAAATCCCATCCGTTCCGCCGACATCCAGAGATCAGCGTCGCAACCTGTGAAAGGCTCCGGTATACAGTGCCTTGGTATTCGTAGCCATGCGCCTGCACCAGAACGGAATGCCGGACGCCGCCGTGCATACGCACAAGCCGGGTACCCGGCTTGATCTGAGGTTCATTGTCATCGAAACACCGGGAATTTCTCTTATAAGCCTTTATCATCAGATCAAGGCGCATTTGCTGATCCGGCGCCAAACCGCCGGTTTCCAGCTCTTTCAGCCTGAACTCGAGGCTTTTCTCGAGCATTGTGCGGCCAATGAGCCCATGCGGCTGCACACCCCAGTACTCAGCCCATTTCCGGCGCAAGTCGGCCAGTGGAAGGCCGGTAATGGTATTGTCATATATTTGATTTAATTGATTCTTTTGCATTCATAACCACCTCCCATATGTCCATGAACGCTTGCTTTTAAGAGGAAGTCCAGTCGATTTTTTCGGGTAAATCACTGACTTAAATCATTTAAAAGATACGATAATCGCTCATCACCACAAGCTTGATAGGAAGCAATAATGGACAAAAAGGTCTGCGTCAGATTTTTTCAACTGCGTCGTAATTCTGAGAACGATATGTCTTTTTCAGACTGCCTTGCGTCTATCGCCGCCGCCCGACTGGGGGAGTGGATAGACTTGGGCGATGACGTGCTTGTCCGGCTTGAGCGTCATCAGCTTGATGGCGCCTTCATCAAGGGAGAATTCACCCGAAAGCAAACTACCAATATTCCTCCGAAAGCAAACGGTGATGGAGACCCTCTTGTTGCAAGCGCCGACCCGATCGCGCACAGAGCAGCATTTCAATATCACCCGGCTCTTTCTATCCTGGCTCTTGAATCAAACAAGCAGGGGATGACACTCGCCAAAATTGACAAAATGATTAAACAAGCTCTCCATCATTCAGGATTCGATTACCTGCCAGTCGCATCCGATGCTGCCTGGGAGAAGTTTTCCTCCTGCAGCCCCCGAAAAATGACACTTAAGGTGGCAAACCCGGAAAACCTTTCTGTCGCAGAAAACGCAACACGATCTGTCGCCCAAAATCTGAATGACCTGAAAGAAATATTTGGTGGCCCTGTCATAGAAGTTTCCGTCGGTTTTGGCCGACAGAGGGAGGGAGCGCTCAACAAAAGAGCATTGGTGTCTTTTTTCGGCGACCTGATTCGGCAACAAGAAGCCGGTTATAGAGGGGTTCAAAAAATTGAAATCAAAGCTGAAGGAGAAGAAGAGCCTATTGATCTCCTTCTGGAACAAGTTAAAGAGAAAGACGTTTTAGATCTTAGCGATACCAATATTGAGGAACACTATAGGTCCAGGCGACAGTTTATAGAGCGCGCATTCGGTAAATATTTACCGTCGATGCGAGCCACCTACGGTCAAGCAGCAGCATAACTCGTGATGAAAATAGACATATATTCTTTTTTGCCCGCTTCTCTAATAACAGGCATTTACTTCTATAAAATGAATACAGTCCATCAATTTATTAGAGAGGTAGATCTAGATCTCCAAATAATTTTTTCAGGAGCATTCAGCCTCTGTGGAATTTTAACAGGGTTTTTATTTACAATTTATTGCTTCATAGCGGTGAGCAGCAACGCATTTATAGACAGGATTCGAAATACACACACATTCTACGGCGCAAAATCTTTCGTTATAAAAACAATCCTTATAAGCCTTTTCTCTACCTTCTATTCGCTGCTTCTATCAGCATTCAGATGGCCGCTAACAGAAGCAACGGTAGATGTATATACAAAATTTACGCTTTGTGGCTGGCTTTTTATTTTTACAGCAAACATCCTGTATTTTTTAAGATGCCTGCAGCATTTTATGCTTATGGCAGATGGGTTACCGCCCCAGAAACCGCCCGCTGGATAAAAATACTTTCTTCAATTTTTGATATCACCTTACGCAGCGATGCCCATCACCACACTATTCCATGCAGTTCGATGCTCATGGGCTATTGCTTTATCATTCTGCAAAAGTTCCACATAAGCAGGGAATATTAAGCTAGGGTCATTTAGAAGGCGGAGATAGTATCTGATTGACGGCATAACGCCGTTAGCAATAACTTGGCAGTCATATACAGCCTTAATGTTTTCGATAACTTTTCGCGCACCTTCATCTGGCTCACAATTTTGGTGCGTCGTTAGGATGTAATAGCGTGATATCGATTTATCCATCACTTTAAGCTGAACATCCGCTGCAATTGCCTCTGTGATTGACAAATTGTGTTTGACTTCAACAGCTTCGAAAATTCCTTCCAATGTATCATCAGATACCTCGATATCGCCAATAGACCCTGTTTGAGAATCAGCAGCTGAATGCTCATTAAGAGGCTTTACGGTTTTTCCGTCATACCTGCGAAGCTCCGGCACCATAACGCTATAAATAGCATGGAGTGCCAGAACGGGAAGCCTTGATGCTCCTTTCGCCCCTTTATATGATCGGAAAAAGTGCTGATGGAAGATCTCAACTATTGTTCCGATATCATGGGTTTTTGGTATCGAAAGTGTGATCCGAACCTCTTCGCGCCGATCATAGCAACGGGCTTCAGCCATGTATGCACGGATGTCCACGGATCATCAGAAGTATTCGACCGAAAATCAGGCCGATGCTATTCGGGAATATGCCGTGCGCCGAAACATGGAGACCGTCAGGACTTATACCGATGCGGGGAAAAGCGGCCTTAAACTCGACGGCCGCGATGCCTTAAAGCAGCTCATCTCAGACGTGCAGTCCGTTGCGGCGGAATTCTCGGCCATACTCGTACTGGACGTAACCCGCTGGGGTCGGGATTTCCGCTATATTGAGATCAACCGGCAACTTCGCAAGCTTTACCCCGAAATCGTCGAGGGGGCGATCCGACGCATTCAGGAGATGGGCGGCGTTATCCGCAGAGAGGTGACCAATGACCTTATAGTCCTGAATGAAGAGATTAAAGTTTCGGTCGTTATCTGCAGATGTGTTCAAACCGCGGCTGGCTCGAACAGGTGGAAATTGCATCTGGATACAGGGCTTCTGCCGGACATTACGATCGTCATCAGGATGGACGAGAATACCGTCGCCCCGCTTGATTATTATTTACTGCCCGCTATCGACATCGAAAACCCGAAAATCCGACTTACCGACAATAACCATCTGGCTCTTGAAGCTTACCGGTTCGAAGATTTGGAGCCCTTTTTCATGCTGATAGAGCGCACAGAAGTACCGGAGGCCGCATGAAGAAAGAAAATACCTCCAAGGTTACGATGATTGAAATAGATCGAATAAATATCCTGAACCCGCGTGTCAGGAACAAGAAAGCCTTTAATCAAATTGTCGATAATATTGCCCAAGTCGGCTTGAAACGGCCGATAACCGTTACGCCCTGCCTATCCGGCACAACAGGAAAGGAGTATGATCTGGTCTGCGGCCAGGGTCGCCTCGAGGCTTTTCTCTCATGCGGACAAAGGCCCGAAAAGAAAGAGCACCTGCAGCAGAAACGCGACATTCAACTGGGGTTTGACGCAGAAATATTGAGCCTCGAAATCGGTAAGATTATGCCCATCAAAACTATATCTGAGAGAGTGCGCGGTTCACGCCGCTACCAGCAGATCGTCGTTTCGATCAGAGAAGTCGGCATTATAGAGCCTCCCGTCGTGACGCCGTCGCCACATATGAAGGGACGATAACCGCCTGTTTTCACAGAGTTCCGCAAGGTTGACTTGCCTGCCCCCCTTCCCTACACTTTGGCGGTATTCAGGATTTTCAATTATTTACTATTTTCCGAGGCGCAGCGTATCGTCTCCCCTTCCAAAAAGCAGGAGCACATAAATATGTTTGGCAAGAAAAACAGCAAAGACACTGCCGCGAAACCCGAAGCCGCCGCAAACGAAAACGGTGCTGCCGCTTCTGCCCCGCCCGCCGAAGAAAAAGGGTTCAAGGACAGACCGCGCCCCGTATCGATCTTCCGCGCCGAAGCCGCCAAAACCACGGCCGCAAAGCAGGACACCGCTGAAAAGCGTGCTGTGGTCGATACGCAGCTGAAAGGCCTGCTCGACAAATACACCCCCACGCTGGAGGCGCACGACAAGCAGCTGACCGCTGCGGGTGACGCGCGCATCAAAGTCCGCCGCGAAACGGTTGAGGGTTTGACGCAGGAAGTCGGCACGTCAAAGCAGCTGATCGCCGAGCTGGAAAAAAGACTGCAGGAAGAACGCGCCAAACTGGCACGCTCCGAAAACAGCCTTTACACCGCCAGCCGCGAGTTGAAAGACGAAAGCGGCAAAATTGCCAAAGAACACAAAGCCGCCATGAAAGCGAAAAAACAGGAACTGGGCGGAAAAATTTCGACCGCGCGCAAAGAACGCAGCGCTGTTTACAGCGCCACAGGCGAGAAAATGCGCAGCGAACGCTGGCATACCTTTGCCCGCACGACCAAGGAAGGGCTGGCCGTGGTGCCTGACCTCACCATGCGGTTCCTGAAAGCCGCCGGACGCGGCATCAGCGAAATGAAAGCCGTCTTCGGACGTTCAGCCCGAAGCGCGAAGAAGGGCTTTGACGAGCCGACACTGTTCAGCATCCGCCGCGAAGAGCCGGTGACGCCACCGAAAAAAGAAGCGAAGCCCAAGCCGCCCAAAGCGCCGCAGCCCTAAGCGCGTCGGCACGGAACAAACAAAAAGGCCGCCTGCATCTGCGGGCGGCCTTTTGCTTGGGTAAGATATTCTTCTCGCCTTACCTTTGATTTAGCGTCTGACTTTGGAAACCTTGGTTCCCTCAAGGCTCAGCCCTGCCATCAGGCCTTGCTGGCCAAAGATAAAGGCATAGGCATCATCTTGCAGCGTCGAGCTGGACAGGTTCTTGGCGACGCCTTCATCGACCAGAACAACGGTCGGGCCCACACCGATTTCCCAACCTTGCGAGTCATGCAATGTTTCCAGCGCCTTGTCTGTCATCAGGAAGACGGCGTAGGCGTAAGATTGCGCACCCGCCTGCAAACCCCATGAACCGCCGACGGAATTGTAATAGTCTTCGACTTTTCCGTTCTTAATCAGCTGGCCTTCGCCATAGCTGCCGCCAAAGACAAGACCGGCCTTGACGATATTCGGGAAGATAAGGATGGCTTTGGCAGTGCCGGAAAGTTTTTTCGCAAGCGGGTTGCTATCGTAAAGACTTTGCAAAGCCTGGGCTGACTCTTTATCCAGCTCTTCCGCCGTCGCAGCCTGAGCCTGATGCGTCACACCCGGATGGATAAACGATGCCATGACAAGCATAAGGGTTAGAAAAAACATACGAATATTTGACATTTCAATCTCCTGAAAAAAAATCATTGGAAAGTCCGGCCCCCCAAAAGGCGCCGGACTTTTTCTTGTGTGAAGCGGTTATTTTTTAGCGGTATCCTTCAGACCCCCAAGGGCGTTTTGAATTTTACCCTCGAGTTTCTGGGCTTTGCCTTCTGCTTTCAGCTTGGCATCGCCTGTCAGTTTTCCGGCAGTCTCTTTGATCGTTCCCGCCACTTGCTTGGCAGAACCTTTGATGCGGTCTTTATGCATGGGGCATTCCTTTGTTTAAGTATTAGCGGTTATTATGATTTTGGCGATAATGCCTGTTGTTATAGTCACGATCGACACGGACGCCGAATTCCTGCAGCGTATGGATCGTCATACCTGTGCGGCCGGGGTAGCGTACCGTTTGGTAATCCAGAATGGCCTGTGACGTGCTACGGCCCCAGATGCCGTCAATCTTGCCACGGTAAAAACCTTCTCTGGCGAGCGACGTCTGGACTTTGCGCACATCTTCACGGCTCAGATCTTCGCCACGGATCACATAAGATTCATGTCTGGAATCTCTGTTGTCATGCTTATAGTAGCCCGCGTTATCTCTGTAATATTTGTTGTTTTGCTGATCTTCCGTCTCGCTATGTCTGTATTCGCGGTTCTGCGTGTTGCTGCCGTGCGGTGCGGCACAAGCGCCCAGAGAAACCGTGGCCGCCAGTGCCAACATTATGATTTTGCTTTTCATCGTATGTTTTCCTTCTTTGTCTATTTAATCAAGCGGCGCGGGACATAACATCTTTTGCATCGGCACCGCTGAGGATGTCTTTGACTCTTTGCGTACCGGCATCATCCTTGGATTCAACAGCGATAAGAATACCACCCTTGCGGACGGCCTCTTCATACAGCTTGGCTTCATGTTCAGGAATGCCCTGGCCGACAAGCGCGCCGAGCAGCCCGCCCGTTGCCGCACCAGCACCCAGACCGACAAGACCGCCGATCAACGCGCCGGAAACAACAAGATTCAGGCCCGGAATAAGCAGTGTACCTGCCGAGGCCAGCGCCAGACCGATTGCGCCCGCAAGGCCGCCAATCGCTGCACCTGTTGCCGCGCCATCACCGGCTTTGGAGCCTGTCTCGATACCGAAATGCTTGCCGCGTGTGTCTTCAGAAACAAGCAGCGTAATTTCTTTTTCGCTGTAGCCTGCATGCTCGAGCTTATAAAGCGCCGAATCTGCTGCTGCACGTGTATCGAAGACAGCCGTAATGACTTTTGATTGAGACATGGTTTTTCCTTTAAAGAGTTAGGCCCTGTAAATGAGGACAAGTGGCCGTTGGTAAAGCGGTAAGAACAGATATAGCTGGCGGCAGATAAGGATGCGATGCGGGATGCCGCTGCCCGCATAAGGGCGGCGCAAGGAAGCCTTTTTTGCGATATAATCCGCCAGATATTCAGCCTGTATTTTACGCTACTGTTAAAACCTTGCCCTCGCCAAGCGACAATATGGAACATGCTTGCGGTCTTAACCGGCGCGCATGACAGCACGGCAAAAACGGCGCAAATTGTTGTTTTTACGCGCCGTCCCGCGTAATCTGCGCGCAGCATCACACCAACCGCAAAGAGGATATTCATGAAAATCGGCATCATCGGTGCAGGACAGGTCGGCGCGGCCAGTGGCTATGCCTGCGTTTTGCGGGGCGTCGGGTCACAGCTTGTGCTGGTGGACAAAAATGCTGATCTTGCGCGCGCGCAGGCGGAGGATATTTTGCATGCCACCCCTTTCGCCGCGCCTGTTCCCGTTAGCGGCGGCGGCGATTATGCCGCGCTGGAGAACGCCGGTATTGTGATGATCGCCGCCGGCGTGGCGCAGCAGCCGGGCGAAAGCAGGCTTGATCTTTTAAAGCGCAACGCCGCGGTCTTCGAAGACATCGTGCCGCGCATTCTGGATGCCGCGCCGGAGGCTATCTTGCTGATCGCCAGCAACCCCGTCGATGTGATGACTCATATGGTCACACATATTGCGGCGCGTAGCCACGGCATAGCGCCTTCGCGCATCATCGGTTCCGGCACTATTCTCGACACGGCGCGTTTTCGCGCGCTGCTGGCGGCGCATCTGGGAGTATCCAGCCATTCGGTGCATGCCTATGTGCTGGGCGAACATGGCGATTCAGAAGTTCTGCACTGGTCGGGCGTCAGCGTGGGCAATATGCCGCTGACGGATTGTGCCGCGCAGCTGGCCGCGCCCGTCACAGAAGACATCCGCGCGCAAATCGACAGCGGCGTCCGCCGTGCCGCAGCGCGGATTATTGCGGGCAAAGGCGCGACATGGTTCGGCATCGGCGCCGGTATGGCACGGCTTGCGCAGGCCATTGCAGACGACGAACACGCCATTATGACCTGCAGCATGCTGACGCCGGATGTCGGGGGCGTCAAAAACGTCACCCTTTCCCTGCCGCGCACTGTATCGCGCAGCGGCATCGGGCATACGCTCCTGCCGCCCCTTGATAACTCTGAAAAACAGGCTCTGGCGGAAAGCGCTAAAATTCTGCGCGCCGCCGCGGACAGTATCGGGTTTTAACGGGAACCTCTTGCCGCCGCAGGTGTTATAATGTAACAATTCAAACCTGCCCGAGAAGCGAAGGTTTTGACAGATGACAGCCCTTGAACTGACCGATATTCGCCACAGCGCCGGCGGGCGCGAAATTCTGCGCATCCCCGCGCTTTCTGTGGCGGCGGGCGGACGTTTGCTGCTGCTTGGCCCTTCGGGCTGCGGCAAGACGACGCTGCTGAACCTGATGGCAGGGCTTTTGCGCGCGGAGCAGGGCCATGTCAGCTTAAACGGGCAAGCTTACGACACCCTATCCGGCCGCGCCCTTGATGCCCTGCGGCGCAAGTATTTCGGCATCGTTTTTCAAAAACTACACCTGATCGGGCATTTGAGCGTAGAGCAGAACATCTGCCTTGCCGCCGACCACCCCGACAAAACCTATATGCACAGCCTGACAGACCGGCTGGGCATTGCCGATAAACGCCGCAGCGCTGCCCGCAACCTGAGCCACGGCGAAGCGCAGCGCGCCGCGATTGCACGCGCACTGATGAACCGCCCCGCCATTGTGCTGGCCGATGAACCCACATCGGCGCTGGACGATGCACAGGCCGATAATGTCTCGCGTCTGCTGCTGGATGAAACCCAAACGGCTGGTGCCGCGCTGATCGTCGCCACGCATGATGCGCGTATCAAACCCCTGTTTGACACTGTGCTGGAGCTTGCGCCATGAGTGACCTGTCCCTTGCCCTGCATGCCCTGCTGTCGCGCAAAATTGTCAGCCTGCTCTCGGTCTTGCTGACGGCTTTTGGCGTCATGATGGCGCTGGTCGTTCTGCAATTCGCCGCGGCGGCGCAGCAGCGTATCGACCGCGACGGAAAAGGGGTTGATATTGTGATCGGCGCCAAGGGCAGCCCGCTGCAACTGGTATTATCTGCACTGTATCATGCGGATATTCCGACCGGTAACATCCCTTATACCGAGGCCGAAAAATGGATGCACCATCCGCAGGTCAAACAGGCCATTCCGCTGGCGCTCGGTGATAACTGGAAAGGGTTTCGGATTGTCGGCACCACCGCCGATTATGCCGCGCATTACGGGGCAAAACCTGCGCAAGGCCAGTTGTGGGAAGCCGAATTTGAAGCTGTCGCCGGCGCGGGCACGGGGCTTGCCCTCGGACAGACATTTTCCGGCGCGCACGGGCTGGGCGCCGACGGGCACAGCCACGATCATCAGCTCTATAAAGTTGTGGGCGTTCTGGGCCCCACGGGCAGCGTGATTGACCGGCTGATCCTGACATCGGTCAATTCGGTTCTTGCCCTGCACGGACAGGAAACAACGCCCGCGCATGAAGAACACGGAGATCATGATGATCATCATCATCACCACCACGATGACGATGACCATGACCATGAACACCATCACGATCATTCAGAACCCGCAAAACAGCCCGCAGAAATAACCGCGCTGCTGGTCAAGACCCGCAGCCCGCTGGCCAATATCAACCTGCCGCGCAGCATCAACCGCGACAGCATGCTGCAAGCCGCAAACCCCGCGCTTGAAATGACGCGCCTGAGCGCTGTATTCGGGCTGGGCACGCGCAGCATGGGTTATATTTCCGCGTTTCTGATCGGCATGGCCGCGCTCAGCATTTTTGCCGGTATCGCGGGCAGCCTCGACAGCCGCAGCGGCGATCTGGCCGTGCTGCGCGCGCTGGGATACGGCCGCCACCGGTTGTTCGGCCTTTTGCTGATGGAAGGTCTGGCGCTGACGGCGGGCGGGCTTGCGCTTGGTTTTGTTATGGGTGTGGCGGGCTTTGTGCTGCTGGCGCCCGCTATTCCCGCACTTGGTGCGCAGGCGCTGCAGCCTGATATTCACTGGCTCTGGCTGGCACTGACAGTGCTGGTCGCGGGACTTGCCGCCAGCCTGCTGCCCGCGCTGCGCGCTGCACGTGCCGATCCTGCACAGCTTTTAAGCCAGAGGTAACCCATGCGCTTTTTTCGTTTTGCCTTTATCGTGATTGTGCTTGCCGCCGCACCGCAAAGCGCTGCCACGGCTTTTGAAAAAATGGAAACCTTTACGCAAACTTATACCGATGAATTTATTTTATCGAATGTTCCCGATTTCGTGGCCACGCCCGAAGGCGGCACCGACTGGCAGGTTTTTGGCCGCACCAAGCAAATCGAATACACCGAAAAAGACAAAAGCGGGTATGACCGCAGCGGCGTGCGCCCCGCATTTCAGGACGATCTTAAAAAACTCGACGGCCAGAATATCCTTGTGCGCGGGTTTATGTTTCCGATGGATCAAAACGAAGAACAATCTGTTTTCCTACTCGGCCCCTTTCCGCTGACATGTCCCTATCACTATCACGTGTCGAATAACCTGATTATCGAGACGCGCGTCAAAAAGCCCCTCGCCTTTTCCTACGACGCGGTCACGCTGCGCGGACGGCTGGAGCTGGTGGCACGTGACGATGATTACAATACGTTTTATCGCCTGCACGATGCAGAGCTGGCGAAATAAGCAGATAAAGCCGCCGTAAAAAGCATATTTTTTGTGCGCCGCAACACGTAAATCCCTCATAAAGTTACAAAAAACAGCTATTATTTTTCATATCATGTTAGACATGTCGTTGCCAATATGTTAATTTTCTGGCAACTAGAAACACTCAAATACAGGTTTTATTGTTAACGAGAGAGCGATCCATGGCACAGAACAGGGATATTTCGGTTTTCGGCAATATATCGGCGGCGGTCGAGGCTGCTTTTAATGTGCATGAAAAAGAAATCGCCACCCGCGCCCGCGCACTGGATGCGCGTTTTCTGCCGCAATTTACGCGCCACGAATTCACCTATACCCACCACGAAGACCGCATGAAAGCCTATCTGCCCGAAGGCCTGCACGATGATGCCAATCTGGTTAAAACCCAGCAGCTGCCGATTTCCTACAACGTCTGGAAAGCGCGCAACAACCCCGAAACGGCAGAGACCATTATCTGCCTTGGCGGCATTTACAACAGCGCGCGGCGGTTTGATTTTTTTGCCGAAGGCGCTGCGGAAAATTTCAACGTCATCGCGCTCGATTATCCCGGCAAAGGGTATAGCGGAAACCTGCGCATGCCCGGCGATTACACGCTGGAAACCTATGCCGCGATTGTGGCCGCGCTGATCGACCACATCAAACCCGAAAAAGCTTTTCACATGATCGGCCATTCACACGGATCGAAAGTGATTTACGAGATGGTCGATCAGGGCTTTGCCCATCCGCAATGGGCGGGTACGGTTATCGGCGACATGCCGCCCGAAACACCGGCGGGGCCCAAGCTGCGCCGTGCCTGGCGCAACCGCGAACGTCCGGCCTCCCCCACCGTAGACGAGGCTGTGAAAAAACTCGGCAATTTCCTTGCCGGACATGGCGCGCCGGTTGATCCGGATTTTATCGTGCATGATTTCAATCATGGCTTTGCGCATTTCACGCGCGAAGGCTTTGGCTGGGCCTATGACCCCAATTCGATGTACGGCTACGCCGATGAATACCTGAAGCCCTACGACAAATGGGATGCTTTCGCAAAGCTGCCCGCGCCGGTTTTGCTGCTGGCGGGTGAAAAATCCAATACCGCCACGCCGGACATCGTCCAGAAAATGCTGCAAAGCCGTCCCGATATGTCGCTGATGCTTTACGAAGGCGTCGGGCATTACCCCGAACTGGTCACCGAAAAACGCATTCAGGAAGTCTGCAACTGGATCAAAACCGCCGCGCAAGCACCTGCCCCCCTGCGTGCAAGCGTACCGGCAGATCCGCAAAAAGATATGCAGCGCCACATCGTGCAAGACAACGCACCGCAAGCGGCTGCGCCCGCCCCCAAACAGGCGAACAAAGGACCCAAGCCGTGAGCCCTGCGCCGACCGTCATCTTTATTCCCGGCGCGTCTTCCGACGACACGGTGTGGGATGCGCAAAAAGAAGCGCTGCTGCAAAACCATGCCGCCGTGACAGTCGATATTTCAGATCTGGATGATATATCTGCCATGTCGAACCGCGTACTGGGGGCGGCGGCCGGCGACGTGATCCTCTGCGGCACATCCATGGGCGGTTATGTCGCACTCGATGCACTTAAAAAAGATATGGCCTCTGCAGGTCCGCGCGTCAAAAAAGCGATTTTCTGTTGCACCACCGCGCGCGCCGATACGCCGGAGCGCAAACGCCAGCGTATGATCGACGTCGCCGCCGGTGCCGATAAATGGCGCGCGGCACGGCAGGACGATACGCATTATCATGCCTTTCTGGGACAGCGCGCGCAGGGCGACAAAGACCTTATCGCCCGCCTGCGCGATATTTCGCTGCGCGTTGGCTATGACGGCTTCGCACGTCATCAAAAAGCCTGCGCCAACCGGTCGGACAGCCTTGATTTCCTATCCAGCATCCACATACCTGCACTTGTCATCAGCGGTGAAGAAGACACGCTGATCCCGCCCGAGCTGCAAACCGAAATGCACAGCCTGCTGCCGCAATCAACGCTGGTCAGCATCAAGGGCGCAGGACATATTGCGCATATGGAAGACGCCGATAACGTCACCGCCGCCATCGAAACCTTTATCACCGCCAAAACGGGGACAACCGCATGACGACGCCAAAGCTCAAAGAAGTTTTTTTCGACTGGGACGGCACCATCGCCCATACCGAAGCCGTGAGCATCGAGGTCACGCGTCGCGTGCTGTCAAACTACGCCAATGAAGCCTTCGGTAAACCCATGACCGAAGAAATCGGCATGCTGGATATGCGCGGCAAAGATTTCGGCCAAATTGCGAAGCAGTTTCAGGATGTCATCAACACCGGCCTGCCGCAGGATGCAAAAATCACGCTCGATATCGAAGATCTGCGCATCAACAAGCTGCGGCCTGAAACGAAACAGGCCATTGTGAATGCCGCGCTCACACCCGGCATCGGCGAAGTGCTGGCCACATTACAGGATGACATGCAGCTGGGCGTGGCCATCGTCAGCAACAGCCCGCGTATGCGCATCGAACCCCTTCTCGACAAACATGGATACAGAGAGCGCATCCCTGCGCCGCGGCTCTTCAGCGCTTTTGAAGACGTTGCCGGAAAGCTGAAGGAAGACCCCGCCATTTATCTGCTCGCCGCAGAGAAAACCGGCATCGCGCCGGCCGAAGCCGCCGCGATCGAAGACAGCGTGACCGGCATGCGCGCCGCCGTATCGGCGGGCATCGGCATCCGCGTCGGCTTCACCGGCCTTGCCGAACGTGCCGAAGTCGCCGCGCTCAAACAGGCGCTGCTCGATGCCGGCGCCCATACCGTCATCGACGACATGCGCGATCTGCCCCAAACCCTCAAACGCCTCTCCGCGCCTGCGCCTTAACGCTCGGTTGACTCCCCGCGTGCAGGTTTATAAGATACGGCATTCTTTAACCTGTGCCGCCCGCGCCGAGGAGCCGACCACCATGACCGCACGTCCCGTTGCCGATATTCTCGAGGATATCTATGCCTCTCTCTACAACGACAACGAAAACATCGACACCTTGATCGCGGATCTGAAAGCCGCGCTTGGCAGTGCCGGTCAAAAAGACGTCGCCGTCGACCCAGCAAGGCTGGTGCAGAACAATCGTCAGGGCCGTAAAATGATGCAGTCTTATTTCAAAAAACGCGGTGTGAGCATCAGTTTTTCGGAATAATCCGCCCCCGATACGCCACCGCCGAGCGCAAAACACTGAAATACAAAGATTTTATCCGCCGCGCCCGCCGCCGGATTAAGACTATGTTGATCTTTTTCCTTTATATTTCAATATTAAGCATTCAAGGTCGCGCTCTGCGGCCGCTTTGCCCTGCCGCCTGCCGAGGTTTTCGTGTCCGATAATACGCCACAGCCCAAAGCCACCCCTGCCGCCACGCCCTCCCGCGCTGGCCTGCGGCTGGATGTGGCGCTGCTCGTCTGCGGGCTTTTGTATATTCTGGCCGAGTTTATCTTCAACGCACGCCTGCTGGATACCGCCAGCGATATTACCGCGACCGCCGACGACCTGCGCGATGTCGAATATCTGGGGCGCGCGGTATCGGGCGTCGGGCTGTCATTGCTGGTGGCCGGTTTCTTTGCGCGCGACCATTTTCGCATGTCGCGCCTGTCTGACCAGATTGTCTTTGGCCTGCTGGCCATTCTTTGCCCCGTCCTGTTTCTGCTCTCACCCTTGTCACCCGCCGATGGGGGGCTTGATCCGTCCGGCGTCACCTTCACGCAACTGGTGACCGGTGCAGGCCCCGATATCCAGCTTGATTTCCCGCCGCCCGATGCATCGATGCTGTGGATCATGTTGCCGCTTTTCGGCATTTTGACGGTCCTGCTGGCGCATTACCACCGGCTGCACCGTGCCGTGGTTGTTGCAGGGATCCTGATGATAAGCTGGCCGGCGATGTTTTTCGGGCAAAAGATTATCATCGAGCGATTTATGATTCACCCGACCAGCTGGGAAACGCGGCTGGATGCACGCTATATGCAGATGATGCGCACCGGATTCGGGCACGGTATCCTCGCCCTGCGCGATCTGCGTTTTGACGAAGACGATGATCCAGCGCTGCGTACTTTTCTGGTTTTAATGGGCAGCCTTTTCATGCAGTTCCCCGAAGAAGCCAAGGAGATGATCCGCGAGAAGGAAAACGATATCGTACAACTGGTCGTCATGCGCAGTGACATCCAGAATATCGATGCGCGCTATGCCGAATATCAGGATATCGCAAAAGAATTCCATGAACGGGTCTTCCTGCCCTACGAAAAAGCCTCCAGCCGCTATGCCGATGCGCTGTCCGAGCCTTTCCTGCACGAAGCACGCGACAATGCCCTGCGCATCGCCCGCGCCGCCATCGACAACGGCTGGCTGAAAATGCGCGATGCGCTTGGCCATTGCCGCGCCGTTGCCAGCAAAAATGCAACGACGCTTTATATGAACCTCTTGAACTACAATAAAAACTTTGTCGCTTGCCGCGATGAAACCTGCCGCACCCGCGCAGCGATCAATTATAGGCGCATGGTTCGCGACATGGTTGCGCCCCGCGTGCCCTTTGATTACTGGTGCGAAAGCAGCGGGCTTGACCCCGCAGACGTCACCACCGCACATATGCTGGACAGCAACCTGCGCGAAATCGCACAGCGTGAAACCTTCGCCTGCCGCCCCGAAAGCATCCAGCGTGTCACCGAACGGCTCATGCCTTTCTGCACGCAGGATATTCACAAGCACACCGGATTTTCCGCCAACGTACGTACGCGGGAAGATTTCGCGAATTCGCCCACCCTGCACAAGGAAGTCCGCAAACAGCTGCTGGACGTTATGCGGCGCGAAAAGAAACTGATGACGTTTATGCTGCCGGAAGACTGGCGCATTGATGACGTTGCAACGCTGGAGGACGCGCTTGCCCGCGGCATCATGTCACGCGCGGGCGTTGAATGGACGATGGGCGTCAGGCGCGACGAAGATGCAGGCCTCGGCACCTCCATCGGCATGTCCGGTATGCGCGCAGGGCTACAGCTTGACGAATTCGTACAAACCGCCGTTGTCCAGCGCCAGTTGCGCGGCTATCTGGGCGACATGTACTACCCCGGATTCAGTATGAGCCTGACACGCGAAGAGTTTGTCGCCAACGTGCTTGTCCCCGACATCAAGCGCCGCGCGGCCGCCTATGTCCGCGAAACCGAACTGCAAGGTCGCAAATTCGCCAATGGCGAAAGCCTCGAAGCCGCAGGCAAGGAAGCGGTACGTTTTATCTACATCCCCAGCATCGCCTTGTTTATCTCGCTCTTTCTGGTCATGCTGACGGCAGCGCGCTGCCTGATAATGGGTGCGCGCCTCAGCTGGCGGCATTTGTATCCGGATGCGCGCCCCTCGCCCTTGCGTCTGGCGGCGGCATGGGCTGCCGTGGTGGTGGTGATTGCCAGCTTCCCTTATATCGCAGGCAGCCGCACAGCACAAAGCGAGAGCTATCAGGCTTTTCTGCACAAGTCATTTGAACGCGCGCCAGTAACCTCGGTTGTGATTGACTGGACAATGCGCGCGCAGCCGATCATTTATAGCGCCGGCAAGTCTTTGCTGGCCGCCGCCGGTGCGGGCCCTGCACTCACCCCGCGCAATATCGACAAGATGGCCCCCGTCGTGGTGTTTGACAAGACGCGCGACGAGATGATCCGCGCGGCGCAAGAAAAACTGATTGCCGGAAAGCTGCTGGAGAGCGTGCATGGCGGCGGCATCATGAACGAAGCCACGCACGAAGCCCTGCGCAGCTTCCAGAAGCGCGAAGGATTGCCGGTGACAGGCACTCTCGACGACGAGACACGGCGTGCCCTCGGCCTTGCGTCGCCTGAAAAATGACGACTGCCGTCTCCCCTTTTCCGTCTGCCGATGTTTGCATTATTGGCGCAGGCCCCGCAGGACTGATGGCAGCAGAGACGCTGGCCGCGGCGGGTCTTGCGGTGCAGCTTTTCGAGCGCAAACCCGTGCCTGCACGTAAATTTTTGATGGCCGGACGCGGCGGGTTGAACCTGACCCATAGTGAACCCTTGGAAGCTTTTCTGGCACGCTACGGCAGCGGACGCGGCCTGATCGAGCAGGCCATTCGCGATTTCACGCCCGAGGCGCTGCGCAGCTGGTGCGCCGGCCTGGGCGAAGAAACGTTTATCGGCAGCAGCGGCCGCGTTTTTCCCAAAAGCTTCAAAGCATCGCCGCTGCTGCGCGCATGGCAGGCACGGCTGGCGGGCATGGGCGTGACTTTTCGGTTTTCGCATCACTGGCAAGGCTGGAGCGCGCAAGGCGATATTATTTTCGATACACCCGAGGGCAGCCAAGCCTATACGGCACCTGCTGCCTTGCTGCTGGCGCTGGGCGGGGCATCGTGGCCGCGGCTTGGCGCGGATGGCACATGGCAGCCGCTACTGGCCGCACGCGGCGTTGACATCGCCCCCTTCCGTCCCGCGAACTGCGGCTTTCAGGTGGCATGGTCACCTTATTTCATTGAAAAAGCCGCCGGTCAACCGCTCAAACCGCTGGCACTGTCTTTCGGCGGCCGGCGCATCGAAGGTGAGGCGATGATGACCGCGCAGGGTATCGAAGGCGGCGGCATCTACGCCCTCTCCGCCGCTCTGCGCGATGCGATAGAAACCGATGGGCATGCGATCCTGACCCTCGATTTGCGGCCGGGGCTTGATTTAAAAACACTCGCGCAAAAGCTGGGCGCACCGCGCAGCGCGAAATCACTCGGCACATGGCTGCGCAGCGCGGGCGGGCTTTCGCCGCTGGCGGCAACGCTGCTACGGGAACCCGCCGCGCAAGGAGACGACCTCGCAACGCTCGTACCACAAGCTTTGGCCCTGCGCATCAAAACGCTGCCGCTGCGCCTTGAGGCGCCGTTTGCCATCGACCGCGCGATTTCCAGCGCGGGAGGCCTTCGCGCCGCTGCGCTTGACGGTTATCGGTTGCGCGCGATACCGAATGTTTATGCCGCCGGCGAGATGCTGGACTGGGAAGCCCCCACCGGCGGATATTTGCTACAGGCAAGTTTTGCCACAGGGGTTGCGGCGGCGCGGCAGATTCTCTCTGCCTGCGGAAAGAATCTGGCGAATTAGAAATTTATCAAATATTTCAGTTGCTTAACCTGTTTCAATTTTGTATCTGTTTTCCGATTGCAAGTTCCATGGCGTTTGCTATACTTCATTTCACATAAACACACGTCGGCCCTCGGGGCGGGGAGTGCTGTAGCATGGCTACAGAAAAAAACGGTCTTGGCGATGACTCAAAAAACGCCGCACAAAAAAACACTGCCGTTGGCGGTGAACGAAAGATCAAGAAAATTCACTGGTACAGTTCCGTCCCCAAGTGGGTCTATGGCCTTGCCATCACCGGCACGGTTCTGACGGCGGGTATCGCGGTTGAAACGCAGACTTCTTTTGTACAGGCAAAAATATTTACCGCCGCCGCCGAAGGGCGATCCTTCACCGAAACAAAAACCAGCGGGCCTGATAGCGCGCCTTATGCGGCAGGCCCCTACGACATCCGTCTTGGCTATGCCCAGACGCTCGACATCCGCCGCAACCTGACCGAACGCGGCTATGTGCTGCAAGGTGAAACCGAATGGCAGGAACGCAAAATGGCGGGCATCCGCCTGTTTCCGATTTATAACGAAAAAGCGCAGGCCGGTTTGCGCATCACCGACGACCTTGGCCGCGAGCTGCACGACGCACGTTTCCCGCGTCAGGTTTATCAAAACTTTGACGACGTGCCGACCGCGCTGGTCAAAAGCCTTCTTTTCGTCGAAAACCGCGAGCTGTTCGGCAACCGGTTTGAAGCAAAAAACCCCGCGATTGAATGGGAACGCCTTCTCTATGCCGCCAAGCAGGATTTGACAGGCAATGGCGGCGCGGGTGCTTCGACGCTGGCCACACAGCTCGAAAAATTCCGTCATTCCCCGGGCGGCGAAACCAACGGCAGCAAGTCTGAAAAGTTCCGTCAGATGCTGACGGCCTCCGTGCGCGCCTATACCGAAGGCCCGAACACGCTGGAAGCCCGCCAGCGCATCGCGCTTGACTATATCAATGCGATCCCGCTGTCCGCTGTGCCCGGTTTTGGCGAAGTGCATGGTTTTTCCGATGGGCTCAAGGCATGGTTCGGCAAAGACCCCGCGCAGGTCAATGCGCTATTGCGCAAAGACGAAACCGGCATGAGCGATGCCGAGATACGCGAAAAAGCCCTCGCCTACCGCGAAACGCTCAGCATCATTATGTCCGTCAAGAAGCCTTCCGCTTATTTCCTGCGCGAACGTGCGGAGCTGGAAGCCCGCGTTGATGCCTATCTGCCGCTGTTGGCGCAAGAGGGCATCATCAGTCCACGGCTGCGCGATGCCACGCTGGCCGTTCGTGTCACCTATGCCGATCCGCAGCAGGTGCGTGCCGAACATACAACCGCGCCCAATCCGCAAAAAGCCGTTACGGCGCTGCAAATCGACCTGCTCCGCGCGCTCGAAATGAAGAGCCTGTACGAGCTGAACCGTCTTGACCTCACCGCCCGCACCACGCTGGATGTGCCGGTTGACCGCGCCATATCGAAAAAACTGCACAGCCTGAACGACCCCGCCGTGGCCGAACAGCACGGGCTGACCGGTTTCCGACTACTCAAACCCGGTCAGGGCGCGAATATCACCTATACCTTCACCCTCTACGAACGCCTGCCTGACGGGCAGAACGTGCTGCGCGTACAGGCTGACAATTTCAATGGCCAGTTCAACCTGAATGAAGATTCAAAGCTGGAGCTGGGTTCTACCGCCAAGCTGCGTACATTGGTATCGTATCTGGAGGCCGTCGCCGACCTGCATGGAAAATTCAGCGCGATGGATGCAGACAGCCGCCGCAACACCGCCGTACACCCTGACGATAAACTGACGCGTTTTGTTATCGACCATCTGCAATCCGCCGCGCCCGACAAATCGCTGCAAGCCACACTGGAAGCGGCGCTGAACCGCACCTATAGCGCCAACCCGCACGAGCGGTTTTTCACCGGCGGCGGCGTGCATACCTTCAGCAATTTTGAAAACAACGAAAACGGCCGCACGTTCACGGTCAAGGAAGCTTTCCACAAATCCAACAACCTCGCCTTTGTCCGTATCATGCGCGATGTGGTGAATTACACGCTGTACCAGAAAATGGATATCGACCCGAATATCTATACCGATGTCCAAAGCGAAACCCGCCGCGACTATCTGGAGCGTTTCGCTGACAAGGAAGGCACGACCTTCCTGTACAAAGCATGGCAGCAACAGCGCGGCAAGACGCTTGATGAAACCGCCGATATTCTGGCCGCGCAAACACGCAAGACGCCGCTGCAACTGGCTGTGGTGCACCGCTCGCTCTATCCCGATGCGACGCTGGATGATATGAGCGGATTTATCCGCAAGCATTGCCAGACCTGCGCGCCCGATGCCGATTTCAAACGGTATTACGAAGAGCATGCACCCGGAAAATTCAACCTCAATGACCGCGCCTATCTGACGCGGATCCATCCGCTCGCGCTGTGGCTGGCCTCGCACCGCGCAGAGAAGCCCGAAAGCAGCTGGAGCGATGCCGTCGCCGCTTCTGCCCAAACGCGGCAGGACGTTTACGAATGGCTGTTCAAATCAAACAGCACACAAGGCCAGAACACCCGCATCCGCACCATGCTGGAAAACGAAGCTTTCACCCACATCCATGCAACATGGAAAGAAAAAGGATTCCCGTTTGAGAAAATGACGGCATCTTATGCCTCGGCTCTCGGGTCATCGGGCGATACGCCTGCCGCACTGGCCACACTGGCTGGAATCATCCAGAATGACGGGCTTCTGGTTCCTGCAACAAAATTCACCGACATCAAATTCGGCGAGAACACGCCTTATGCGCTCGATTTCAAAGCCGGCAAAGCCGATCCCAAGCGTGTGCTGTCCGCAGATGTTGCGCAGCTGGTGCGCCGCGAAATGCAAAATGTGGTCGAACTGGGCACGGCGCGCCGCGCCTTTGGCAGCATCAAGCTGAGCGATGGCACGGTCCTGCCGATTGGCGCCAAAACGGGCACCGGCGACAACCGTTCGCATACCGTGACGGCGCGCGGCGGCGTGATTTCATCCGAAGTCAAAAGCCGCACCGCCACGCTGGTCTATACCATTGGCGATCGTTTTTACGGCGCAATGACCGCCTATGTCGAAGGCTCCGAAGCCGCCGATTACAAATTCACCAGCGGCCTGATGACCCAGACGCTGAAAGCCGCCATCGCTTCGGAAATAACGCCGACACTGGATCGCAGCTACGGTGTGACGCCGCCGCCTGCGGTGCCCGCGCCGGAAAAACCCGCAGAGAAAAAACCAGATGGGCCCAAAGTCGCCGCCGTGGCGCTGCGGAACCCGACGCTTTAAGGGTTTACGATCAAGGCTGCGGCACGTCTTTTGATTTACGTTTCCGCGCTGGCGGCGTACCAAAAATACGCGCGTTCTTTTTACCCTTCAGCGACCAACGCGGATTTTTGGGCAGGTCGATCTTGCGCGCCTCCGGATAGGCGCGGGTAAAATCCGGATGCGGCGAAAATTTCTTCCACCTGCCTTCCGGCTGCGCCAGCCTGTCTATCACCACCGCAATCGTCAGCGGGTTGACCGTCATGCCCAGATGGCTGCCATAAACTTCGACGTTTTCGGCATGTTTCGCCTTCGGGTTCAGGCTGGCATCCCACTCCGCCACGCCGTCATTGCGTGAATAGACCGATGTGGTCGGCACAGGCGGCGGCGTCAGGCAGCGCGCGCCGATATCGGCCTGTGCATCGTGCACGCTGTCGCGTGTAAAAAAACGGATGATCTTGTCGATCGGCAGGGGCGACGCCTGCGATGTATCCTCCATGCGGCCAAAAGGCGTACCCAGCGTCACCACGGCACGCACCATGTCCGGAAATTCGCGCGCCAATTCACGCGCATAAAGGCCGCCAAGGCTATAACCCACCAGCGAAACCTTGCGCCCGTCGTTTTCGGCATAAACTTCGTGAAGACGGCGCACGACATGCTCGGCTGTTTCCGCATCAAGGCCGAAGTTGAGGCCGCCTTCCCAGCTATAGGTTTTGAATCCGGCGCCGGCCACCCGCTCGCGCAGCGCCGACGTATAGCCATCGGTGGTCAGAAAGCCCGGAAAGAACAACACCGGATGCCCGTCGCCCGTCGGCAACCTGTCGCGCACATAAGGCCAGCCGATGTGCATGCCGCCCCATTCCACCGCCGCGCGCTGCGCTTCGGTGAGAATGTTGAAAAATTTGCGGAATCCTCCGGGCATGGGCGGCAGCCTTCTTTTGTTTGTGTCTTTCATTGTGCGCCAAAAACAGACAGACCGCAACCGTGGCTGTTAATCGAGTATCGGCGCCAGCCAGCGCTCAGCCTCTGTAATGTCGATGCCGCGGCGGCGTGCATAGTCTTCCAGCTGGTCACGGCCGATATTATTGATACTGAGGTAATAGCTGTCCGGATGCGAAAAATAAAAACCGCTCACCGACGACGCCGGCCACATGGCAAGGCTTTCCGTCAGCGTGATGCCGGTGTTTTTTTCCGCATCCAGCAAATGCCAGAGCGTGATTTTTTGCGTATGGTCGGGGTTGGCGGGATAGCCTGGCGCAGGCCGGATGCCTTGATAATTTTCGGCAATAAGCCCGTCAACATCCAGCTCTTCATCCGCGGCATAACCCCAAAATTCGCGGCGCACCCGCTCATGCAGGTACTCGGCGAAAGCCTCGGCAAAGCGGTCGGCAACCGCCTTGGCCATCATCGCGCCATAGGCGTCATGCACCGCTTCATACTCCGCAACGATTTGCTCAAGCCCGTCGCCCGCCGTGACGGCGAAACATCCCAGATAGTCCGGAACACCGCTGCCTGTCGGCGCAATAAAATCGGCAAGGCTGTAATTCGGCTTGCCGCCTTCGCGCACCAGCTGCTGCCGCAGACCGATGACACGGTCAAATTCCTGCGTGCGGGTTTCATCTGTATAGACGATAATATCCTCGCCCACCGATGCGGCCGGCAGCAAGGCCACAACGCCGCGCGGGCGAATACGCGGATCGGCCTTGAATTTCTCGATCATCTCTTGCGCATCTTTATAAATCTTTTTCGCCTCTTCGCCGATATTTTCATCGTCAAAGATTTTGGGGTATTTCATCATCAGACCCCAGGTATAGAAAAACGGTGACCAGTCGATATAAGGCCGCAGAACATCAAACGTCACATCGTCCAGCACATGCAGGCCGGGCTTTTTCGGCTTGGGCGGCGCATAGGATTTCCAATCGGGGCGGAAAGCATTTGCCCGTGCCGTTTCCAGCGAAATAAGTTTTTTATTCGGCCCGCGTGCGGCAAAACGTTCGCGCGTTTCGGCATATTTACGGTTGATACCGCCGAGATAATCCGGCTTTTGCGTCTCGCTCAGAAGCGCGCTGACGACACCGACGGCGCGCGACGCATCGGCGACGTAAATAACGCCATGGTCGTAATGCGGCGCGATTTTAACAGCCGTATGCACTTCGGATGTGGTCGCCCCGCCAATCAGCAGCGGCACTGTAAAACCAAGGCGTTTCATTTCGGACGCCACATGCGTCATTTCTTCGAGCGACGGGGTGATGAGGCCGGACAGGCCGATGATATCGACATTTTCATCGCGCGCGGTCTGCAAGATTTTCTCGCAAGGCACCATGACGCCAAGGTCGATCACTTCATAGCCGTTACACTGAAAGACGATACCGACAATGTTTTTTCCGATGTCATGCACATCGCCCTTGACGGTTGCCATCAGGATTTTACCCGCGCTTCTGGCTTTGCCGTCTTTTTCCGCTTCCATATAGGGCAGCAGATAGGCGACGGCTTTTTTCATCACGCGGGCGGATTTGACCACCTGCGGCAGGAACATTTTTCCCTCGCCAAACAGGTCGCCGACGATATTCATCCCCGACATCAAAGGACCTTCGATCACATCCAGCGCACGGCTGGAGGCCTGCCGCGCCGCTTCGGTATCTTCTTCGATAAAGGCGTCGATCCCCTTGACGAGAGAATGTTCCAGACGTTTTTCGACCGGCAGACTGCGCCAGACGTCATCGACTTTTTCGGCAGTCTTGCCGTCGCTGCGGTATTTTTCGGCCAGCTTTAGCAAGTCTTCGGTCGCGCCCGCGCGGCGGTTCAGTACCACATCTTCGACCACATCGCGCAGTTCACGGGGTATATCGTCGTAAATCGCCAGCTGCCCTGCGTTGACGATCCCCATATCCATACCCGCCTTTGTCGCGTGGTACAGAAAAACCGCATGGATTGCTTCGCGCACTTCGTTATTGCCGCGCAGCGAGAAAGACACGTTGGAAACGCCGCCCGAGATCAGCACATGCGGCAGCGTTTTCTTGATGATCCGCGTCGCTTCGATAAAGTTGAGGCCATAGGCGTCATGCTCTTCAATCCCCGTTGCAATCGCAAAGATGTTCGGATCGAAAATAATATCTTCGGCCGGAAAGCCCAGCCGCTCTGTCAAAATATTATAGGCGCGCGTACAAATCGACACTTTGCGCCCAATGGTATCCGCCTGCCCCTGTTCGTCAAAGGCCATCACAACAACGGCGGCGCCATAACGCAGCGCCAGCTTTGCGTGGCGGATAAATTCCTCTTCACCTTCTTTCAGGCTGATGGAATTAATGACGCATTTTCCTTGCGCGCATTTCAGTCCGGCTTCGATCACGTCCCATTTCGAGGAGTCGATCATGATAGGAACCCGTGCGATATCCGGCTCGCCCGCAATCAAATTCATAAAAGTTGTCATGGCGGCCACGGAGTCGATCAAGCCTTCGTCCATGTTGATATCGATCATCTGCGCGCCGCTGTCGACCTGTTCGCGCGCCACGACCAGCGCGGCTTCAAATTGTCCGTCTTTGACAAGCTTGCGGAATTTGGCGGAGCCGGTGACATTGGTGCGCTCCCCCACGTTTACAAACAGGCTGTCCTCGTCGATGATAAAAGGCTCGAGCCCCGAGAGGCGGCAAGCGGGTTTGACCTCGGGCGGTTTGCGCGGCGGCCTGCCCTTGACCGCTTCGGCAAAAACGCGGATATGTGCCGGAGTCGTACCGCAGCAGCCGCCGATAATGTTCAGAAAGCTGCGGTCTGCCCATTCGCGCATCTCGGCAATCATCTGCTCCGGCGTTTCGTCATAACCGCCAAAAGCATTCGGCAAACCTGCATTGGGATAGGCACAGACGCAGGTATCGGCGATGTTTGAAAGTGTTTCGACATAGGGACGCAGTTCTTTGGGCCCCAGCGCGCAGTTCAGGCCGATGGCGACAGGCCGTGCATGGCGCAGCGAATGCCAGAAAGCTTCCGTCGTCTGTCCCGACAGCGTACGACCAGAAGCATCGGTAATGGTGCCGGAGATAATCAGCGGCAGGCGCATATTCCGCTCGTCGCAGAATTTTTCTACGGCAAAGACCGCGGCCTTGGCATTCAGCGTATCGAAAACGGTTTCGATCATCAAAATATCCGCACCGCCCGCGACCAGCCCGTCGATCGCTTCGAAATAGGCTTCGACCAGCTGGTCAAACGTCACATTGCGCGCGCTGGGGTTGGACACATCGGGCGAGATCGAGGCCGTGCGGTTGGTCGGGCCGATACTGCCTGCAACAAAACGTGGCTTGTCCGGCGTCTTGGCGGCATCGGCGGCGCGGCGCGCCAGCGCGGCGGCTTCGCGGTTAAGCTCGAACGCAAGGTCTTCCATGCCGTAATCGGCCAGTGAGATGCGGTTTGCATTAAAAGTATTGGTCTGGATAATATCCGCACCGGCATCCAGATAGGCCGTGTGAATTTCTTCGATGACGTGCGGGCGGGTCAGGCAGAGCAGATCGTTATTGCCCTTGAGGTCGCGTGGCCAGTCGG
The DNA here is from genome assembly GCA_030682495.1 of Alphaproteobacteria bacterium. Taxonomy (GTDB): domain Bacteria; phylum Pseudomonadota; class Alphaproteobacteria; order Micavibrionales; family UBA2020; genus UBA2020. Next base: position 71,580 of record JAUXOC010000057.1, read on the forward strand.
CAAAACGCGCGCCGCGATATTCCGCCTCGGTCAGGTTATAGCTCTGGATCATCGTGCCCATCGCGCCATCCAGCACCAGAATACGCTCTTGCAGCGCGTGGTCGAAGACAGTCTTGCGAAGGGGGGCGATCATACGGGCTTTCCTGTTGGCGGCTTGGTTAAAAAGCGTTACGGTTGTAACATGAGACATGTCCTTTTTACAGCCAAATAAGGGAAAACACCATGAATGCCCGCCCCGATGATGAGAAATTCATGCGCCGCGCCTATCTGCAGGCGCACAAGGGCTATAGCGATGGCGGCTGCCCTATCGGCGCGGTGCTGGTCGCTGGCCCCAGCGGTGCTGTTCTCGGCGAAGGGCACAATATGCTGGTACAGGAGGGCAACCCGATTTTGCACGGCGAGATGTCTGCCCTGCGCGCCGCAGGCCGCATGAAGAACCGGCACGAGAGCGTCCTTTATACCACGCTGCAACCCTGTTTTATGTGCGCAGGCACGATTGCACAATTCGGCATCCCCCGCGTGGTGATTGGCGATACCGCCAATGCGGGCAGCGATGAAACGATTGTCTTTTTACGCGCAAGGGGGGTAGAGGTCACGGTGCTTGACCCCGCCCAAAGCGCCGCCGCAGCCGACTGCGTGAAACTGGCCGCCGCCTTTCGTGCGGAAAAGCCCGATTTATGGCTGGAAGACTGGGGCGGCGGACCCAACCCCGCACAAAACATCGAAAAAAACGCGGCACGGCCAATATGTTAATGTTTCCCTGCACAGCCGAAAAACCGGATTTTTGAAGATTTGTTAATTATTTCCTTATCGCCTCCCTGATATAATAGATGCAGCCTTGAGACCATGGGGGAGGACACCGCGTGTTTGATCTGGATGTTGAAAATCTCAGCGTACTCGTTGTCGATGACCATATGGTCATTCGCCGCTTGATCGAAAGTTTTTTGCGCGAAAACGGCTTCCAGAATATCGATATCGCCGCGAATTGCGACGAAGTCATGCAAAAACTTGAATTTCACAAATACGACATCGTGTTTTTTGACTGGAACCTGCCCGGAAAATCCGGCTATGCACAGATGCAAGAGCTGCGCGAAAACCGCGCGTACGACACCATGGCTATCGTGATGGTCACCGCCGAAAGCGAAGAGCGGCACGTGATCGAAGCACTGAAAGCCGGTGCCACAGCCTATATCATCAAGCCCGTCGCGCGTGAGACCTTCGACAAGAACCTTGAAAAAGTCGTGAGCTGGCTTGCGCGGGTGCGGAATATCGCCGCCGAAAAAAAACAGGGGGGACCCGTCTGAACAGATGACACACGGGGAAGATGAAAAGATGAAAGAAGAAATGCAGCATGTCGTCGGCAAGACCATGCGTGATACCTTTGAAGGCATGTTCGGCTGGCCCGTTCAGTCTGCGGCTGGCCGCCCCGCGCTGCCGCTGGACGCACCGGTGCGCAGCCATGTGCTGCTGCGCGAAAGCGAAGCCGTCAGTGTGGATGTGGTGCTGGATTTTGACCATCGACTGCTCTCGCTGGCGGGCGCGAAAATTTACCCCGAGGATATGCAGGGCAGTCCTGAAATGTATGCCGATATGGCCGCTGAAATCGCCAATATTGTTGCAGGTGGTATCAAAGCCTATCTCAACAACAGCGGCCACAGCCTGCGCATGGTAAGCGAAGCCGAAGCCCCTCCCCCGACCTCGGGCACTCCCTCTGTCGATGTTTCCTTCCAGTATGATAATGGCGGCACACCAAAACCGCTTGGTATCGTCGTTCGCGTTAACCTCAAAGATTTTTCTGCCTAACCCGCCGCGTTTTTCAAAACAGGAATTGTAAACCCGTGAAAAGCCTGTCTCTCAATACAGATGCCGTCGGTCTTCCCGCCGCGCTCGAAACCCTCGCAAACATCAATCCGCAGTTGTTGATTGTCTTTGCCGACAAGCGGTTTTTGGCAGATGCCGCACAGATGGCGGTGTTTCCTGCAGCGCGCGACGGTTTTCACATCATCGGCTGTTCCAGCGCCGGGGAGATTTCCGGTGATGGCGCCTCGGTTGGCAAGATCACCCTGATGGCGATTCATTTTGAAAATACGGGGCTGCGCGTCTCCAGCGCCTGCGTTGCGGGCGACAACGGTTCTTACATGTCCGGCCAAAGTATTGCCATGCAGCTGGCCACCACACCGGGGCTCAAAAGCATCTTCGCACTATCGCCCGGCCTTGGCATCAACGGCAGCGCCTTTGCTGCCGGACTCGCCGATGGCGCGCCGGCAAAAACCGTCATCACCGGCGGACTTGCCGGAGACGGAACGGCTTTCAAAGACACGCTGACCCTGCTTGACGGAAAGGTCAGCAACGACTGCGCCGTTGCCTTCGGGCTTTACGGTGACAATATTTCTGTCGGCAGCGGGTCGCAGGGCGGCTGGAAGCCTTTTGGCCCCATCCGTAGCGTGACGCGCGCCGTCAACAACATCCTTTATGAACTGGACGGCAAGCCCGCGCTTGAGCTTTACAAAACCTATCTCGGCGATAAAGCGGCGGAGCTTCCCTCCAGCGGGCTTTTGTATCCCCTCTCTATCGTCGATGCGCAGCACCGTACGGAAACAGGCCTGATCCGCACCATTCTTGACATCAACGAGGCCGAAAACAGCATTATCCTTGCCGGCAACCTGCCGCAGAACAGCCTTGTGCGCCTGATGCATGCAGATATCGACTCGCTGGTCGAGGGAGCCGAAAGTGCCGCACAGGATGCGGGTAAAGCCGCGTCATCGCCCACCGCGACATTGATGGTCAGCTGCGTCGGCCGACGCCTTGTCATGGGGCACGATATTGATGAAGAAGTCGATGCCGTAACCGCGCAACTGGGCAAATCGGCTTATGCCGGTTTTTATTCCTATGGCGAGGTCTCTCCCTTTGGTAGCGCAGGCAGGCCGGAGCTGCATAACCAGACCATGACCATCACCACCTTCAGCGAGAAAACAGGGCCAGCGAGGGCCAGCGGATCGTGACGTATTCCAAGCGTTTTGCGCGCCTGTTTAAACGCAGTTTCGGCACAGCCGAGATCGAAACAGCGCTGCAGATGATTGCCGCGCTCAAAACCGGCACAGCGGTGGATGCCGAAGTTGCTGATTTTCTGTCGCATTTCCCCTCTTTTCTGAACAACTTCGATGAAGTGCACGAGCAGTATGAAGACCGCATGAAGGTCGCGCTGCGCAATATCGAGATCAGCTCCAACGAGCTCAACGATGCCAACCTCGAACTGGAACGGCTAAACCTGACCATCAACGCGATGCTGGAAAGTCTGGGTCAGGGGCTTTTCTTTTTCGACGCCAGCGGCATGTGCGGCAGTGTGCATTCGCGCGCCTGCCTGACGCTGCTGGAGGGCAGCCCTGTCGGCAGGCCGATCAGCGATGTCCTGAAGCTCGACAAACAGGCCGAGACCCGCCTGCAGGCGCTGATGGAAATTGTTTTTGATCCCGCCCGCACGGCAATGTCGTTTGAAGACCTGATCGCGCTTGCGCCGCCGTGGTATCCGCACAGTCAGGGGCGCAAAATCGCACTGTCTTACAAACCAATGTATAAAAATGCCGATAACATTCGCGCCATTCTGGTCATCGCCTCCGACGTCACGCGCGAAATCGCGGTGCAAGAGGCTATTCATGCGCAGGAAATGCGCGCGCGGCGGATTTTGCGCCTTGTGCGCGAACGCCAGGGTTTCCGGCGTTTTATCGACAGCCTCAGAGGGCTTTCCGCGCTGCTACCGGAAAGTACGCCTGCCACACTGCGCCATGATCTGCATACGCTGAAGGGGAATGCACGCTTTTTCTATCTGGACAGCACAGCCACCACCCTGCACGAACTCGAAAGCCGGTTGGCCTCCCTGCCCGCAGACGCGAAATTTCCTCCCCATGAGCGGGCCGCAGCAGCAGAGGTTCTGGCGCTGGCGATGGATAACAGCCTTTCTTCCGCGCATGAAATATGGGGGCAAGAGTTCGACACTGCCGAAATGACAACCCCCGTAGCGCTGGATACGCTCTATCATATCGGTCGGCAGATCGAAAACGGTGTCTCTGCGGCAGATCTTGCGCATGATTTCTGGCACCATCTAGCTGCCGTATCCGCACGTTATCTGGTCAGCAGCCTTGAAAGCCAGATTACCTATTTCGCCGAACGCGAAAACCGTGAAGTAGACGTACATGTCGACGTTGATAAAAACCTGCGCATTCTGCCCGCCCGCTATCAGACACTGGTCGACACGCTGGTACATATTGCAAAAAACATTGCCGTGCATGCCGCCGATCCGCCCGAAATGCGCATGGCCGCAGGGAAACCGGCGGCGCTTCAGGTCTCGCTCGTCATCGCACCCGCGCAGGACGATGTAGCACGTATGATCCTGACAATCCGCGATGATGGCTGCGGCGTGGATACCGAACGATTGAGGGCGCGCCTGCTGCAAAAAGACGGCGCGGACAAACAGGCGCTGGCCGCCATGGGCGCGGATGAAATCCTGCAGACCATTTTCGACGACGATATGACGATCAGCGACAGGATCACCGAACAAAGCGGGCGCGGCGTCGGGCTCGGCGCATTGCGCCGCGCGGTCGAAAATCTGGGCGGCCGCATATCGGCAGAATCCAGCGCCGGTGCAGGGCTTTGCCTGCGGCTCGATCTGCCCGTGCTGGCGCGTCCTGCGCCGAATTAATCAGCTATCTATTTATAATATTTTACTTTTTTCTGCTTCACGGCAGGGGATTGTTTTATTTTTCAGAACCGCCTAACATGCCGGTATTATCGATATTGTTCACTTCCATCAGAGTATCCGCCCATGCCCCGCAGCGCCGCCAAAGCATCCCCCGTGCAAAAGAATATTGCCACCGAGATTGAAAACGGTATGACCTTACTTGCGCTTTACGATGCGCTCAAAGCCGGTACCGATCCAAACACGCCAGATGCAGATGGCACGACACCGATGCAAGCTGCCCTTGACCGTAACTGGTGGAAAGGCGCGGATATGCTGCTGGCTTATGGCGCGGCGCCGCCTGCCTATAACGGCGATCCGAATGGCGCACCGCTTCTGAATGTGCAGAGCGACCGTTCGGAGCGTGAAACGGCGCTGACCTACATGCTTAAACATGCGACCTGGTTCAGACCCGTCTACGAAATCATCGCCAACAACGCCGATCTCAACCTGAAAAACAAGAACGATGAAACGCCCCTTGCTGCCGTTGTTCAGCGCGGCTGGCCGCATGCCGCAGTAGAGCTGGCCATTCGCGGGGCGTGGATTGATCCGGAGAAACCGGATCAGGATGAAGTGCTTGACCGTAAAACCGGCGCCCCGCGCCTGCTCTGCGCAATTCTGCAGGGCGCCGACGCGGGCGCTATCGAAGCCATGCTCAAAGGCGGCGCGGATCCGAACAAACCCGATAAATACGGCCTTTATCCGCTAGCCGCCGCCAAAGCGCTCAACTGGGATTATATGGCCGATAAACTACGCGCCTATGGCGCCAAAGAAGAAACGGCACAGCTGCCCGACCCGAACCAGATATTGGAAGATGGCCAGCCCCTGCTCGTCTATGCAATCAATTATCAAAACTGCCATGAAAACTATGTTCATGCCCTGCTCCAGCACGGCGCCGACCCGAATGCGCCCGACAAAGAAGGGCGTAGCGCCGTACATTGGGCGGCCATTATGGGGAAAGATGCCGTCTTTGATGCCCTGTGGGATGCCGGTGGCGACGTCCTGCGGGAGACGGCGCCGGATAACGGCCTGCGGCCTTTGCATTACGCCTGCCTGAACAACCGGCTCTATATCGCCGAAGGTATATTGGCAGAATGCCCGCCCGAGCATATAAACGCGCCGTATAAAGAAACCGGCGACACACCCCTTCACTTCGCCGCGAAGCATCGTGATAGCCAAGAGCTGATTAAGCTGTTGCTGGAACACGGCGCCAATATAAATGCACGGGATGCAAATGGTGAAACGCCTGTTTTGCGCGCTGTTGACACGCGCGACACGTTATCGGTACGCACGCTGCTGCGCAGCGGAGCCGATATTGTCAAATCCGATACCCAAACCCGTCTTAACCCGCCGCTGTTCCAGCTTGTCAACTCGCGCAGTGCCGAAAACCTCGCTGTGGCCGAACAGCTGCTAGACCACGGCGCGGATCCGAATGGCAAAGCACATACCAACCTGAACGGCCCCAGTATCGGCGAGAGCCTTATCCATTTCACTATTCGCTACCGCGCGAATGATCTGGCGCTGCTGCTGCTCAAAAACGGCGCCGACCCGCACGGCACCGACGAGGCCGGCGAAAGCGCTGCACATTACTGCCTGCATCTGCGCGAAAAAGACGGGCTGAAAATTCTGCTGGAACACGGGTTCGACCCGCTGCGCGTTTTTGCCTATAACAAAAAATGGCATCGCAGCAACGGCACGGTCACGGATGAGAACCGTAAGGGCTCCGCACTCGACTGCGCGCGGCAGCTGACCGAAAAATTTGGCCTTGGCACCGAATACAGCCAGATGCTGGAAATGATTGAAGAACACCTGGCCGCCAACCCGCCGCAAACACCGCGCAAACCTGCGCCGCGCGCGCCGAAAAGATAGTGCCGGACAAATCCGCACAAATTCTCCGTGGCCTTGCCAATATCGACAAAGCGGGCAAAAGCGGATAAACTTAAACCAGACCGCCACCCTGTCCGCCCTACGGCAGAAACAGCACAAAGACACACAGGACGGAAGATATGAGGAATGCCATGATGAACCACCCCTCGAACATTTCCGATGCTCTCGACATCTTGATCGTCGAGGATGAATTTGTCGATATTGAGATGACCCGCAAGAAACTGTCGCGCTGCGCCCCCCGCGCCACACTGGACGTGGCCAAGACAACCGCGCAAGCCATCAGCAAGCTGCGCGAAAAGCGCTATAGCTGCATTCTGCTTGACCTTAATCTGCCGGATTCCGTCGGCCCCAGCTCGATCAGCGATATCCGCAAGACAGAAAAGACAACGCCGATTATCGTGCTGACCGGCTTCGCCTCGCCGATTACCGTCGAAGAAGCCCTGAAAGCCGGCGCGCAAAAAGTCATCTCCAAGGGCGATCTGAACGATATGCTTCTGGGCGAGGCGCTGGCCGCCGCCTGTCTCTGACCTCGCTCGAGGCTATTGCTGCATCAACGCCGACGAGCGGAACCAGAACCCCTCGATTGCCGCCATCAATCTGACCATACCTGAAAAATCATTTGCCTTCGTGACAAAGGCATTGGCATGATTTTCATAGCTTTTAAGAATATCCCGCTCCGCATTTGATCCGGACAGCATTATTACAGGAATGGTGCGCAAATCCGCGTTCGCTTTTATTTCGGCGAGCACTTCGTGTCCGTTTTTGCGCGGCATATTGATATCGAGCAGAATGATATCGGGGCGCGGCGCTTTCGCATATTCGTCCAGCCGCGCCAAAAAGTCCATCACGGCCTGCCCGTCGCGCACGATGCGAAGATCCGTCTTGCAACTCATCCGGTTGACGGCCTCCTGCACAAAAAAAGCATCGGTCTTTTCGTCTTCCGCGATCAGAATGACAAACGGTTCCTTATTCGCTTTTGGCTGCATGGCTGTCCTCGTCAAATGAACTCTTGGTTTCCATATAATCCGGCAGCGTAAACACAAAGCGGCTGCCGTCTGCATAATCACGATCAAGATAAATCTGCCCGCCATGATAGCGCACAATACGCTGGCAAATCGCCAGACCAATCCCCTGTCCTGCATAGGCACTGTCGTCGCCATGCAACCGCTGGAACAGCAGAAACACCTTATCGGCAAAGCGGGGGTCGATGCCGATACCGTTGTCAGTTACCGTTATTTTCCAGACGTTGCCGCTACGCTCCGCGTCGATCCTGATTTTCGGCGAAACATTTTCTTTGCGGTATTTAAGGGCGTTTTCAAGCAGGTTCTGGAAGACGCGCACAAGTTCTCCCTCGACGCCGCGCACCGTCGGCAAGCGCCCGTTTTGGATATCGGCACCAGACTCGGAGATCAGCGCCGTCACGTTTAGGCGCGCAATCTCCAGCGCCTTTTCAAGATCGATGTCGCGAAAATCACCCGAATTGGATCCGATGCGGGCATAGTCGAGCAGGCTTTCGATCATCGCGCGCATTTTCAGACTGCTGTCGGTAATGATGCCGAGAAACCGTTTCCCCTCGTCATCAAACTTATCGCCATAGGCTTCCTGCAAAAATTCGGCGCACATACCCATATGCCGCACCGGTGCCTTGAGGTCATGGGAAACAACATAGGCAAATTCTTCCAGTGCCGTGTTTGACCGCATCAGTTCCGACCGCGCGCGTTTTTGCTCGGTAATAACCTCGGTAAACATGATAATGCCACCGATGTAACCGTCGCTGTCGCGCCACGGGCGCAACTCCCAGCGCACCCATTCCGTCCGTCCGTCGGGGCGAACCCAGGCGTCTTCTTCGCGTGACAGGCTTTCGCCTTTCATGCAGCGTTGATGATGGTCGAGCCATTCCGGCATATTCAGAATTTCAGGAAAAATATCGTAATGCGACCGGCCGATAATATCCCGTTCGCGCAGGCCGTAATCTTTCAACCAGCGTTCACTGGTCATGATATAACGCATCTGCCGGTCGAACATCGCCACCGCCGCCGGCGTATGGCGGATCAGCATGCGCATTTTTTCTTCGCTCGCGCCAATCTCGTGCGTTTTGCGGTCAACTTCTTGCTGTACCAATTCGGCGCGTCTGGACATCACGATCAGGAACATCGCCAGCAGGGACGTGAATGTCATGCCGCCAAATAGAATGACCAGCGGGCCGTTGCTGTGCATACGGTTTTCCAGCACCGGCGCGCTTTGCCAGACAACCGTCCATTGCTGCTGTTTAACCTCCAGCACCTTGCGGATCATAAACATCGATTTTCCGCCCGCCTCTTGTACTGTTTCCGGCGTCAGGCCGCGGCTGCTGAAAATCAGATAACGCGGGTCGGCGGTGTCGCCGTCGTATACATCCAGATAAATCTCGGTTTCATGCGCCGGCCTGCTCACCAGACCGGCCATGAACTTGCGCGCGACAAACGGCGCATATATCCACCCCTTGAAGGCTTGGCGCCGTTCAGCTTCGGTCTGGATCAGTGCGCCCGTCTCATAAATCGGATAAAGCAGAAGGAAGCCCGGCATTTTCCGTTCATCCTGCACCAACTGAATACGGCGCGTGATTGCCGCACGCCCGCTGTCACGCGCCTGTACGGCTGCTTCATAGCGATTTTTCTCGGAAGCGATATTGAGCCCCACGGCCTGCCGGTTTTTCTCATACGGCTCGACATAGGTGATGATGAAATTTTCATCGGCATCCTTGTCCGAATGCACGTCGAAATCAGCCAGCCCTTCTGCCCGCTGCGCGCGGATGTATTTTTCAAGGTTTTTTTTCGCCACCGGCATGATATAGCCGATGCCGTTCATGCCCGGATAATTTTTTTCTATATCGACCCATTCGCTATAACGCCGCCATTCATCGCGGCTCACATCTTCCGAGCCCGCAAGAAAACCTGCGCCGCCGAGAAGGCTTTTCTCGTAGGAGTCAATGCGGTACAGCAGCGCTTTTTCAAGCTCGTCCGCAAGACTGACGAAGGAGGCACGATTTTTTTCAAAGATGCTTTCAACCATCCCCTTCCAGGCCGCAAAGGTAATGATGATCGAGATAAAGAGCGCCAAAAGCGCCGTCGGCGGTAGAGAGTGCAGAATACGCTTGTTCTGCCCACCTGCCGGCCAGAGTGTGCTGGCCACGATCAGCGTTATCGGCATAAAAGCCAGCACGCCAAAGCTGTCGCCCATCCACCACGTCAGCCAGCTATAGAGGCTTTGCTCGTCATTCTGCACCCCGCCCAGATATAGCGCCGTGTTCGCCACACTTGCGGAAACCAGACAGCCGAGCGGCGCGGAGAGCAGCAAAAAGCTCAGCGCATCACGCGGCCTTTCAATCGTCAGCGGAAAAGTGAAAAAGCGCGACAGCAAAAAACGCCCGATCACGGCTTGCAGCACAGCACCCAAAGCGATTGCAAAGACTATCAACGTCTTGGCGGAAAGGATCAGATCGATATTGTTAAAAATACCGGCGATGTCGGCATTCAGCACAAAGGAGCCAAGAAAAATTCCAGGCCATAGACGATAGCCGTAAAGCAGCAGCATGCCGAGCGCGATACCCGATGGCGGCCAGATGGCCGTTGCATAGCTGGGTGCCGCCGCCACCATCAAACCCAATTTTCCGGTGAGCGCGTAAAGTGCGAATAAAATGAAATTCAGCAGCGCAAGATGGCGCGCCTGCACAAAGCCGCTTTCTATGCTCTCTGGCATTTGCATCGCCGTTTTATATCGCATGCCGCGAGATCCCCCTACCCCGTTCACCCGGACAATCCGCCAAGTGCCTGATTAATTTAGCATGCGAAGGTTAACGAAGCGCAAAGGCGCGCGCTTTGACTTTTAAACAAAAAGAGTATATAAAGTGAACATATAGAGATCAAAAACCCCTTAACCCCAAAACTCAGGAGCCTCCGATGTCCCGCCCCGGTGTTTCAGAGCTGCCGCCGAAACCCGCGCAAAGCGGCCTGCGCTGGCTCTATGTCGATTTCAACAGTTACTTCGCCAGCGTGGAGCAGCAATTGAAACCGGCGCTGCGCGGCAAGCCGATCATCGTCACACCTCTCGCGAGCGATGCAACCTGCGCCATCGCCGCCAGCTACGAAGCCAAAGCCTTCGGCATCAAAACAGGTACGCCGGTGTACGAGGCAAAGCGCCTGTGCCCAGAGCTCATTTGTGTCAGCGGCAGCCATGAAACCTATGTCGAATTTCACCATCGGCTGATCGACGAGATCGACCGGCATATTCCAATCACCGCCGTCTGTTCGATCGACGAAATGGCATGCCGGTTGATGGATAACGAAACCGATCCCGCTTTTGTGACCGCCCTTGCGCGGCGGATCAAACAGGGCATTTCAGCGCATATCGGCCCCTATGTCCGTTGCTCTATCGGTGCGGCACCCAACCGCTATCTGGCCAAGGTGGCAACCGATTTGCAAAAGCCGGACGGGTTGACACTGCTGCTGCCCAAAGACATTCCGGCGCGGCTGCTGCATCTGGGCTTGCGCGACCTGCCCGGCATTGGCGCAAATATGGAGCGGCGGCTGAACGAACACGGACTGCGTGATATCTCGCAGCTGTATGATTTTGCCCCCAAGCATCTGCGCGCCATCTGGGGCAGTATTTGGGGCGAGAAAATGTGGTATCTGCTGCGCGGCATTGAATTGCCGGAAGAAAAAAGCGAAAGGCGCAGTATCGGCCATAGCCACGTGCTGGCACCCGAGCTGCGCCCGCCGGCCGAAGCACGGCTTGTCGCGCGGCGACTGCTGATGAAAGCCGCAAGCCGTCTGCGCCGGATGGATTTTCAGGCGCGGCGTCTGTCTTTGTCGGTACGGATCGAAAATGGCCCGCGCCTTGCAGCCGACATATCCGGCAGCGCCCCCACAAGTGATAGTTTCTCTTTCCTCGGCCTGCTGGACAGGCTTTGGGAATCGCTGGAAAGTGACATCGGACGGCAGCGTATCAAAAAAGTTTCCGTCACGCTTTCCGGTCTCGAAGACGAAGAGAGCGCCTCGGCACAAGGCGATCTTTTCGCGGCGCCCCCCGTCGAAGGGGAGAGCAAGGGTGCGACAGCCACAACCACGCTGGCCCATCGCGAAAAAGAAAAATACGATAAAATCAAATACGATAAAATCTCTGCCGCCATCGACAGCCTCAACCGGAAATTCGGCCGCGATACGGTTGCGCTGGGCATGACGTCCACACAAAAACAAACCCGCGATACAGGCACTAAAATCGCCTTTACCCGTATCCCCGATCTGGAAGAGTTCTCGGAATAATCACCCGCAGCGGATTTTGCTGCGCTGCACAGTCGGTTTTTTTGAGATCCGAGCGACAGCCGCCCTGCCATGTTAATGATTTATTTCATTTTTACGCGGCATAATGGGGATACACGGACATGTTCCCGCAGCCTGGCTGCGGGGTACATGCCTTACAGATTATCTTCAGGCAGGATATGCACAGGAAACGCCCCATCGCCCGCACCATCACGGCAACCCCGGCAACGCAGAAGCTCGCCATACCGGTTGTCGCAGGCACGTTTCTGGCTTTGCTGATGGCTGTATTCTTGCTGTCAGGCTGCGCCGGCGCACTGCCCGGCGGAACAGATGCCGTGAATAAGTCTTTCTATAGTTCAAACACAGACCTTGAATCCTGGGTCAGCAGCCTCGAGGCCGGCATGCCCAAAGAAGAAGTCTTCGCGCGCCTGGGGCGTGCGCAAAAAGATTTCCGCCGCCTGGCACGTAACGAAATTGTCGGCATCTTGTTCGGCGGTGAAGATGCCGGTATCCCCGTGCATTTCTATACCGACGAGAACATTCTCGCCTTCCTCGAATCCCTCGAGGGTTATCGCATCGAATATAAAAGCGTCAAACGCCGCCACGGGCTGACATCGCCCATTCGCATGCAAACGGATTCAAAGGGGTTTGACTATTCGCTCAGCATGGTCTTCAAAGACGGCAAGCTGTACCAAAAGCCTTACCTGACCGGCGGTCAGGTCAATAACAGCTCGACCAAGACGCTGTTCGACTACCTGAACCCCGGCATGCTGCTAAATACCGTCAACTAACCCCGCGCTGGCAATTAACGTCCGAGGCGGATCGGGTTTTCATCAACAAAAGACGGCTTCGGCGCAGGAGCTTTGGCCTGAGGCTGCGTATTGGCTGCCGGTTTGAATGCTGCCGTAACCCAATCAAGGCGGATCGGATTCGCATCGACGAAAGCATGTTTGGCTTCTGCGGGGCGCGGATCGGGAGGCGTTGCGCTGTGATAATAAAAAATCGCGCCGCCGGCGAACAAAGCCGCTGCCGTAAAATCGCGCACGGCTGAAAGTTTTTGCTTAAAGGTCTGGGATGTCAAATCATGCCTCCTGTGTCTGAGTGAATGTTTGCTTTACGGAAACCATGATGCGTGATTCGACCTTCCGAATGCAACGATAAATTGCCTTGAAGACACAGATATTCCCGCACAAGCTGTGCGGCGATGAGGGCGGTTTTCAGGCCCTTTTTACGGGCGCGGTGGGGAGCCTGCGCGCGGACGTGCCGCACCCTGCGGGGCAATTTCCGGCTTTTGGGCGGGGGGCGGGTTATCGTTGCCCGCAGGACGCACGAAACGCATGACAAAATCGGGCAGATCGGCGAAATCGCGCATGATGTGCTGCACGCCCGCCGCTTCGATTTGCGCCTTTTTGTGGTCATCTGCCGCAAAGCCTGCGAAATCCAGCCCCTGCTGGGCCGCCGCCGCCGCATCCGCGGCGCTGTCGCCGATCACGACAATCACGGCATGATCACCCGCATCGCGGCGGAAAGCCGCGACAATATCTGCCAGCTGTGCGGCCTTGAGATCGGCGGTCTTCACTCCCGCATCCCGCAGGTTGTCTTTGCCGCGGATATAGCGCGGGTCAAAAAAGGCGCCCAGATCATGATAATCCAGCTGGTCGGCCAGCGCATCTTCGCGTGTGCCCGTATATATGCCGAGCGTCACGCCCATCAGCCCCAGCGTTTCCACCGCTTCGCGCACGTGGGGAAACAGGCGTTCTTTCCAGTCGGGGCGGTGCAAAAGGGCGTCACAGGTATTGTTGCAATCCTGCATAAAGGTCTTGCGCGCTTCTTCCGGCAGCTCTCCGATAAAATGCCGCATAATATCGGGCAGGGATTTATTGCCGAGCATGTCGAGGATATCTTCGTCGGGCGGCACCGGATAGCCCTGCGCCGTACAGACATCGGCAAAGGCGCGCACATAGCGCGGACCGGCATCGGTCAGCGTCGCTACCAGATCAAAAACCACAAGTGCCTTGGGTGCCTGCGCCGTCATATTCCGTTCAAGCCCATGTTTGTCGGGAGCTGATGATATGAAGCGGAGGAAGCTTTTGTCAACCGCCCTAAAAACGTCTATATTTCAACAGCTTTAATACCTGTTGGAGTCATCATGTCTGCCGCCGCCCGCCTTCTTCCGCCGCTGATCGTTGCCGCCACCCGCGGCGGCATCGACGAAAGCCTGCACCGCGTGCATGCCGTTGTTTTACATGGCGGCGGCGATATTGCCGCGGCCTATGGCGATACCGAGCGGATCATCTATCCGCGTTCCACCCTCAAACCGCTGCAAGCGGTTGCGCTGGTCGAAAGCGGAGCCGCCGCTGCCTTTGGAGTCAGTGATGCCGAGCTTGCCCTTGCCTGCGCCTCGCACAGCGGCGAAGAGGTACATATAAAAACGGCAGCCGGCTGGCTGGCACGTCTCGGCCTTGATGAAAACGATCTTGGCTGCGGGGCGCATGCCCCCTATGCCGACGTTTGCGAACCGGCAGGCGCGCTGTGCAATAACTGCTCCGGCAAGCATGTCGGCATGCTGACCCTCGCCAAATTCATGGCAGCACCGACGGAGGGATATCTCGATCCCGCGCATCCGGTGCAGCAGATGATCCTCGCCACCCTTGCCGACCTTTGCGGCCTGCCCCTGAGCGCCACGCAATGCGGGATTGACGGATGTTCCGCCCCCAACCCCGCCATGCCGCTTTCCGCCCTTGCGCGCGGCTTTGCGGCTTTTATGCGCGCCGACAAAGCCGGGTTCCGCCGCGGCAGCGCCTGCCGTCACCTCTATCAGGCGATGACGGAACATCCGCTGCATATCGGCGGCAGTAAAAACAGACTGGATACCGTGTTGATGCAGGCCGCGGGCGGAGGCATTCTCTCCAAAACCGGTGCGGAGGGCTGTTATATCGCCGTTATTCCCGAAAAAGACGCCGTGATTGCCCTCAAAGCCGAAGACGGTGCGGGACGCGCCGCGCAGGCGGTGCTTTATGCGCTACTGGAAAAACACGCGCTGGCCGCAGCGGATGTGCTGGATACCATCCGCCCGCTTTGCCTGCCCACGTTGCAGAACTGGCGCGGCACGGCCACGGGCGATATACGCGTGGCACCGTTTGACGCTTAGTCTCCGTCCGCCGGAACGATCTTCCAGCCTTCGAACAGGAATGACGAAATACGGTCATACACCTTGCGCTGGGTTTCGGTCATATTGCCGCTGCGGTTATAACGCGCAACGACCACAAGACGGTAAAGCGCCATCAATGACGAGAGCGAGACGTTAATGTCATTGTCGCGGACGTACTTCAACACATCGACAAAATCTTCCAGCTTGTCTACCGTCACGGGAATTTCTTCGAAACCGATCACTTCGTCACCGTCAATCGACTGGTTCTTGGCGAAATCGATACTGCCCGCGCGCGTCACGCCGACAAATTCCGGCTTGCCGCAGCGGTCAACCCAGCGGAAAAATCCGATAACCAGCGTATTGTCCTTGATCTCTTTCACATGCGCGCCAAGGCCCGTTTCTTCGGCTACTTCGCGCGCCATACCGGCGGCCAAAAGCTCGCGCAGATCTTCCGGATGCCCCGCACGCTGCATATCGGCATAATCGAGAGAGCCCGAACCGCCCAGACTGACCGTCCGCGAGCCGATCGCCTTGGTCGAACCCTGAAACAGCATCGCCACGCGGCGGTTTTCTGTCAGCAGCAAAGAGGTAATGCCGACATGGCCGGAAACACGCTCATGAAAGTCATCGGTAAAACGAACGCATTCCTGCCCGCCCACGGTTTCTTTGTAAACGGGGAAGTATGTTGTCAGATCGGTATAGACTTCTTTTTGCCCGTCGATATTGGTGCGGAAGATACGGCTGCGAAAAGCTTCCGCCGTCAGGAGCGCATCGAAATAATAGGATTTACGCAGCGGCACCGGCCAGCCCGACAAAAGCGCATCTGCCGTGCCCTGCAGCGCGAGCTTGACGCCGTTTGTCGTGTGCTGAAGCTTGTCGGCCACGCGTATGGCGATATAGCGTATCTGGTGGCGGGAGCGAATATAGCGGCGTTCCTGCACATCATCTCGGTAGGTGATTTTGCGTTTCAACATAAACGTATCGTCAAACGCGGGACTGGCCAGCGGGCTTTCGCGGCTCATGCCCACAATCGCCATGGGATAATGAAAGCCGAGCATTTCTTCGACCACTGGCGGATAAACGCCGGACATCAGAAAACTTAGCTCTTCATAAGCGATATGCGTACTGGTCTGGACGGTATAACGCACCCCTCCCTGAGACGGGCGATAGTCGCGCGGCAAAATCGACATTTCCCTGCCCAGCTGGAGCATGATGATCGTGACCTCTACCCCCATCGCCACCAGATCCATCCAGTCATCGAGGTCATAGATGGAATAAGCGAGCAGTACAAAGGCCAGAATGGTAATCAACAGGTCTTTGCGGTAATCGCTATCCCAGCGAAAAAGGAAACGCAAAAGGTCAAGGCGACCCTTGACGTTTCTATAAGCGTTCAGATATTTGACCGGCACCTGCATGCCCGCCCCCTTACCCTTTTACAGTTCAACCGTTTCGCCATGTTCAGGCACATGCGCGTCCCAGCCGAAACGCGTCTCGATATGCCCGCGCATCGCGGTGGCGGCTTGCGGCTCCCCGTGCGTGATAAACACGCGGCGCGGCGGTGCCGTGAAATTCCCGAGCCATGTCAGTATTTCGGCATAATCCGCATGTGCCGACATATTGTCGAGCTGCGCGATTTGTGCGCGCACAGGCCACATCTGCCCGTGAATGGCAAGCTCTTTTTCACCGCGCACAAGGCGGTCGCCGCGCGTGCCGTCCGCCTGAAAGCCCGCCAGCAAAATCGTATTGCGTTCATCGCCGATGTAATATTTAAGGTGGTGCAGAACACGCCCCCCCGTTGCCATACCGCTGGCCGAGATGATGATTTTCGGCATGCCGCTGTTGCGGCTGTTGATCTCTTTCGACTCTTCCGTTGTCTGGGTATAGCGCGTCATGCTGTCGATTGCGGCGCAGATATCCGGCGGCAGCCGGTGGTCGGCCGGATGACGGGAGAGCAGCGCGGTGGCGCGGATCGCCATCGGGCTGTCGACAAAGACCGGAATATCGGCGATGCGCCCCTGTTTCTTGAGTAGGTAAATGTGATAGAGGATCGCCTGCGTCCGCCCCACCGCAAAGGCAGGAATAACCACCGTACCGCCGCGCGCCGCCGTATCGCGCACGATGCGAAAAATATCTTCGGTCGGATCATCGGTGTTGTGCAGCCGGTCGCCATAGGTGGATTCAATCAGCAGATAATCCGCTTCCTGTATTTTAGCGGGTGGCTTCATGACCGGATTGTTGAGGCGTCCGATATCGCCGCCAAACAGCACAGACGTCATACCGTCATCAACGCGGATAAACGCCGCGCCCAGAATATGCCCGGCGCGGTACATCGTAAAGCTCAGCAAACTATCCTTGAGCGCATAGCGCGTACCGAAATCGATCGCGCGGAACTGTTCCAGCGCCACTTCCGCATCCGCCTGTGTATACAGCGGCAGGGCGGGCTGGTGCTTGGAATAGCCGTAGCGGTTGGCATTGGCAGCGTCTTCTTCCTGCAAATAGCCGCTGTCGGGCAGCAGGATATTACAAAGATCCTGTGTCGCAGACGTGCAGTATATCGGCCCGCGGAAACCGTCTTTGACCAGTCGCGGAATATATCCGCTATGGTCGATATGCGCATGCGTCAGCAAAACCGCATCGATGTCGGCGGGATTAAACGTTGGCGGCATCCAGTTCCGCTCGCGCAGCTCTTTGCGTCCCTGAAACAATCCGGCATCGATCAGTATCTTGCGGTTGTCGTCTTCCAGCAAATAACGCGAACCGGTGACCGTGCCTGCCGCGCCGAGAAAGGTGAGTTTCATGTAGGGGCTTTCTGTTCGGAAATTCTATCGCCCGTGATCATCGCAACACGATCATCCGAGACCCAGCGGTCAACAACCGTTGCCGCCACCAGATCGCCCGTGACATTGACAACCGTGCGGCACATGTCCAGCAGGCGGTCGACACTGAGGATAATCCCGATCGCCTCTGGTGGAATACCGATATTTGTCAGGATCACCGACAAAATCACCAGCCCGACGCCGGGAGATCCGGGCGAGCCGATTGACGCGCCGACGATTGTCAGCGCCAGCAGCGCCGTTTGCACAAAAGAAAGCTCGATACCCATCAGCCCCGTCAGGAACAATGCGACAATAACCTGATAAACCGCCGTGCCGTCCATATTGACGGTCGTGCCCAGCGGCACAACCAGCCGCGCAACGGTGGGCCGCACCCCAAGGCGGCTTTCCGCCGTGGCCAGCGTCAGCGGCATGGCTGCGGCAGAGCTGGAGCTGGAAAAGGCCAGCATCTGCGCATCGCGAATGGCCGCGAGGAAAGCGAGCGGAGACCGCCGCGCCACCAAAGAGAGAATAAGCATATACATGACAAGCACAGCACCGAGACCTGACAGCACCGTGCCGATATACCATGACAAGGCCGTCAGCATCTCGGGCCCCGTTTCAACCGTCAGCCGGAACAAGAAACCAAAGACAGCGAGCGGCGCCAGTTTTAGCGCCCAGAAAACGATTTTCATGCAGGCTGCCTGCACACCGCTGCAGAACGAAATCACCGGCTGCGCCTGCGCGCGCGGTAGCGCCACCAGAGCAAGCCCGGCCAGCAGCGCGGCGATGACCAGTTGCAGCATTTCCTGCTGCATCACCGCCGCCGCCGGATTGACAGGGATGATGCCGACAATCATCTGCGGGATCGATTTGCCGCCGCCGATTTGCATGGCTGCTTTTTCCAGCGTCTGTTCCGCCCCGCCCATGCGCGCGGAAAGCCAGCTGTCCGGCACATGCTGCGCCGGCTGTATAAATCCGCTGATGAGAATGCCCAGTAAAACGGCCACGCAGGTCGTGCAGACAAAATAAACTGCCACGCGTGGCCCCACGCTGCGCAAAAAGGAAAACCCGCCGCTTTCGGTGATCGCCAGCAGAATGGAACAGAACACCAGCGGAATGACGATCATCGTAATCAGCGCCAGAAACAGCCGCGCAGGCAGCATCACCCAGTCAGTGGCCGGCAAAAGCGCCTCTGCCGGCAGGGCAAAGATACCGCCCGGGCCGAACAAAATACCGGCGCCGACGCCTGCGGCCAATCCCGCCAGCATCATCACCCAAAGCGGCGGCGCGCGACGCCCGCCCTTTACAAGAAGATCCGTATCCATGCGGCCAGCTTAGCGGAATTCCCGCGCAGGCGAAACCCCGTGCCAAGCGTTTTCAGGTGACGGGCGTCTTTTCCGTCAGTCTCAATTTCGCATAAGGCAGTAAACAGGCCACGCCCGCCGCCGCAGCCAGATGTTTCAGGCTGTGCCCACTGACGGTATGCCCCAAAAGCGCGAAGACTTCGTCATCAAAATGCTCCAGCCCCTTGGCGGCCAGATACCAGCCAAGACACCACAGCAGATAGCGCGTGCCGCCCGCCGCAGACGGGAAGAGTGCCACCATCATCAAAATCAGCACGACAGGCAAAAACTGCACCAAGGCATAAGGCCGCAAATCACCCGCTTCGATGCTCTCGGTATAGGCCCAGTACCAGACGCTGCCCGCGCCGATCAAGAGCAAAACCGGAAACAGCGCATAGCCCAGCCGCGCATCGATACGCTCGGCAATCACCAGCGAGAAAAGCGACATAAAGGCTATCGTCATCGGCAACCTGTCCCAAACCAGCGTCTGGTTATCGGGCGCCCAATGGTAATAGCCGGAGCCAAAACCCACCAGAAAAACACCGCCAAAAAAAACGTACCACAGCAGGTGCGCCGCTTTATCTGCCGCCTGCCCGCGCCACAAAAGCACCATGCCCCACAAACCGGCAATGCAAAAAGGAATATTGCTGAGCACATCGCCGGCATTCGGCACATGCGCCGCCGCGCGCTTGTCGGCGAAGTCGTGATAGGTCAAATCCTGCGCGATGGGCGGAAAAACAAAAGCAAGCGCGATCAGCAGTAACGCCACCCCGCCGACAAGATATTTTTTCGTGGTGACGGAGAGGGTGTTTTGCATGATGGGCGTGTCCTTCGCGCGTTACTGTATGGCAGATTTGGGTAAAACAGAGCGGCCGTCGCGCACTTCCAGCGTGCGGGTCGGAAACGGAATGGTAATGCCACCAGCGTCCAGCGCTTCCTTGATCGCCTTGGTCAGCGCCCATTTCAACGCCCAGTAATCGCTGCGCCCGCACCAGAACCGCACAATAAGGTCGATAGAGAAGTCCCCCATATTGCTGACCATCACATCCGGCTCCTTGCCCTCCTCGCCGCGCAGCAGCCGCGGCTCGGCATCCAGCACGGCACGGACGACACCGAGCGCCTTGTCGATATCATCGCCATAGCTGATACCTACGTTGATATCCTGCCGCCGGTGCGGGTGGCGCGAATAATTCCAGATGTCGGATCCCCAAATCTTCCCATTCGGCACAAAAATATAGACATTGTCGGGCGTTGCCATTTCTGTTCCGAAAAGACCGAGCGCCTTGACCGTGCCGCCAATGCCGCCTGCTTGAATATAATCACCGACGTTGAAGGGGCGTAGAATCAAAATCATCGCACCTGCCGCCACATTTGACAGCGTGCCCTGCATAGCAAGGCCGATCGCCAGACCCGCAGCACCCAGTACCGCAAGCAGGCTCGCCGTCTGCACACCAAACTGACCAAGCACTGTAATCATTGAAACGGCCAGAATACCGTATTTCAAAAACCCTCCGAAAAAGCCGGTCAAGGTTGCATCCAGCTTTTTGATCGCGGTCACGCGGCGCTGCACCCAGTTACCGGCCAGCCAGCCCACCACAAGAATGATCAGCGCACTTAAAATACGCGTCCCCACCTCAAGTAAAAAAGGCAGATTATCCTGGAGAATCTTCATTCCCTGATTGAAATCTGCTGGCAGGCTCTGGATATCCATCGATATTTCTCCGTCGGTAGAAGGTGTTATTGTCAGCGGATAGTAGCGGATTTCACGAGCAAATGGCAATCCGGCTTCTGCCTTGCCACGGCGCCGCAAGGTTTCTAGACTGGCCGCAAGCCTCTGTGCCGAAAGGATACCGCCATGATTGCCCCGAAGCCTACCTTTGAAACCTATGACGGCCTTGCTTGTGCGCGTTTTGACCCGCCGCAGGGCATATCGCCGCGCGGCGATATCGTCGCTGTGCATGGCCTGACGCGTCAAAAGCGCGATTTCGATTTTATTGGTGCCGCGCTCGCCGCGCAGGGCTGGCGGTTTTTCGCTTTCGATACCCCCGGCCGCGGCGAGAGCCTGCGCCTGCCACCCGAAGAATACCACCTGACACGCTATGCAGAAATTTTTACAGCCCTGCTGACGCGGCACTTCAGCGCGCCTGTGCACTGGATAGGCACGTCGATGGGCGGGCTCATCGCGCTTGAAATGTCGGCGCAGGACGGCGCGGCGCAAATCGCTTCTCTTACGCTTGTCGATATCACGCATCGCCCGCATCCCGCCGCCTGCGCGCGCATCGCCGATTACGTCGTGGAAAACCTGCCTGTGCTGCCGTCGGTCGAGGCTTATCTGGAGGTGCTCAAAATAAACCTGCCGCTCGGTGATGTCAGCGATGCGGTCTGGCGGCATTACGCCGAACATCAACTGCGCAAGACGGACGCCGGATATATTTTTCACTTCGACCCGACAATCGCCCGCCTCGCTGCCCCCGTCCTGCGCGCAGGCATCGATATCACCGAGGGCGTCAAAAACCTTATCTGCCCGCTGGCACTGGTCGTAGGCGGAAAATCCGATCTCTGCACGGCGCAGGAAATCGCAGATTTACAGGCGCTCAAGCCCGCCCTCGCCCTACACCTCTGCCCCGACGCCGGCCACATACCGGCACTGGCCGACAAAGAAACGCAGGATTTCGCCGCAGGTTTCATCACCCGCGCGACCGCTTCAATATCAGAAAAAATTGGTGCAGGCGGAGGGACTTGAACCCTCACGGGATTGCTCCCCACGGATTTTAAGCCCTCTGATTTCAGCCGCTACTGCCTTGAATTTATTATATATTTCATCCTCAAAAAGTCAGTCGTGTAAGTTTTCGGAGTGATTTGCGCTCTTCTCAGACTCAAGCGCAACAGACTTGCTCTGTAGGATTGTGAAGCACGATACACAAGACACTTATCAGCAATAATCTCTCCTGAGCGGCAGACCCGAAAGGCGCTACCCACTACTCTGCGGCGACTTCTCAAAACACTTTTTAAAGAGGCTTAGTGGGCATGAGGGGGTGACCACAAATCCCTGCTGTAGCCGCCGCGGTATTAAATATTGGGCTTTTATTTGCAGATGTCCTGCCGACCTCGCTATGCTATGCTGCCCTGCAGGAAAGAGAGCACATGCAGGACGTTTACATCAATAGTTTCGGAGCTTTTTTACCAGGCTCGCCCGTTAGCAATGCGGAGATGGAGGATTACCTCGGTCTGGTCGGTGGAGTGCCCTCGCGCCATCGAGTACTTGTCTTGCGCCAGAACCGTATCAAGACCCGCCACTACGCGCTCGACCGCAACGGACGACCTCTTTACTCGAACGCACAAATGGCTGCAAGCGCCATTACCGATGCACTTAAAAAATCGGAAATCTCCCGTAATGAGATCTCCTATCTCGCCACATCGACAACGATTGCCGATATGCTATTACCCGGCCTAGCTTCGCATGTGCACGCAGAACTAAGGCTGCCTCCGCTTGAAATCGCCAGCTTTCAGAGCGTTTGCGCCAGCGCGCTGATGGCACTGAAATCCGCCTATGTGCAGATCCGTGCAGGCGAGCATGCCTGCGCCGCCGTCAGCGGCAGCGAGTTTGCCAGCCGCTATTTCCGCCCAGGCTTTTACGAACACACGCGGCATTTCCGCAAAACCGGCACCGTACCGCTAGAGGCGGATTTCCTGCGCTTCACCCTGTCCGACGGTGCGGGTGCAGCGATACTGGAGCGTAAGCCGAACGCCCGCCAGATCTCTTTCAAAATCCTCTGGATCGACATCCGCTCCTACGCCGACCGTTTCGACACCTGCATGACGGCGGGGGCGCGGCGCGAATCACAGGGCACGCTGTCACCCTGGGGTGATTTCGGCGGCCCGCTGGCCGCGGCGGAAGAAGGCGCGCTGATGCTGACGCAGGATTTCACAATCTTGCAAGAAATGATCCCCGTCTGGGTGTCGCATTACCTCGACCTGCTCCAGCAGGGGCGTTTCCGGCTCGAAGATATCGACTTTCTGTGCAGCCATTATTCGGCCCATTCGCTGCGCGAGGACGCGATCGCCCTGCTCCGCGCCGCCGGTGCGCTGGTGCCGGAAGAAAAATGGTTCAGCAACCTCTACACTCGCGGCAATACCGGCACGGCGTCAATTTTTATCATGCTCGACGAGCTTTGCCGCGAAAAAGACCTTGCGTCCGGTCAAAAAATCTTGTGCCATGTACCAGAA
This sequence comes from Alphaproteobacteria bacterium, assembly GCA_030682495.1. GTDB lineage: Bacteria > Pseudomonadota > Alphaproteobacteria > Micavibrionales > UBA2020 > UBA2020. The sequence goes on from JAUXOC010000057.1 coordinate 95,033, forward strand.
AGTGGGCGTTGCCTGAACGGATTGATGATGCTGGAGGTTGTATAGAATGACAAACGCGAAAGCAGACGGAGCGACCGTCAGAAAACCGGAAGGCACGGCGTCGGCGCGCATGGACAGCGAGACCGTGATGCGCGGCCTGATGATTGTCTGGAGTGATTTCGACGCCCAGATCGAAAACGTCCCGCTGATCGATAAACTGCGTCGCGGCAAATTTCGCGATGAAGATTACAAAGCCCTGCTGATCAATCACCGCCAGCAGGTCGTCGAGGGCGCACGATGGATCGCCCGTGCTGCGTCCAGTATTTGCTCCCGCTATGCCGACCAGCGCTCGCTGTTCCTGAAGCACGCGGTAGCGGAGCATCAGGACTTCCGCATGCTCGAAAAACATTACGTATCGATGGGCGGCACGCTGGAGGAAATCCGCAGTGCGCCCAGAAATATCGGCACCGAGGCACTACACGCCTTTATGTACCACAGTGCCGGACAAGCCGACCCCTTCGACCTTTTGGGCGCCATGTTCATCATCGAAGGACTTGGGGAGAAAAAGGCTGGCGTCTGGGGTCGCAAGATACAGGAACAGTTGAACCTTGCCGACGATCAGGTCAGTTTTTTCATCTATCACGCTGAACACGACGAAGACCATATGGCGCATTTCGTCGATACCTTGAACTCCGGCATCCTTGACGAGCCGGGCATGGGAGAACGCATCATCAAGACCGCAAAAATCGTCGCACGACTTTACCGACTACAACTTGAAGAACTGGGCAACATATGACGGACACCGCCACCAGTCCGCTGCCCGTGCATGACGACAAAAACCCTGATCCGTGGCGAGCCTTGCTGCTCGACCGCAGCACCTTCATCGACGAAAAGGTCAAGGCGGCGCTTTTGCGCAACAACGCCAGCCGGTCGCGCCAGTTTTTGCTGCCTGTTGTGCGCCCGCTTGCGCGGCTGAGCATCGGCATCGTCCAGCTGTTCCGGCTGCTACTGCCACGCACCCTGATTTCACCACGCGCGCTGCACGCCGTCATCTGCTGGGGCATGCGCACCTTTGTCGCGCCCGAAGCGAATTACCTGATCCTGCGGCATTTCAACATTGGCAGCCAGATCCTCGGCTTTTTGAACCGCAATCTGGCAGGTGGCACCCTGCCCGCGCACCCGCTGTTGCCGCGCAAGATCGCCGATGTAGGCAACAACAGCTTTATCCAGCACGACCTCAATATTTACAACTTTATCATTCACCTGAACGCGCATTTACAGCGCGAGGGTAAAACGATCATCGCCGTCCCACTGGGCGAGATCGATTTTTCGCCGATCCGGCCCTTTGATTCTGAATTCGAGGCTTTTCCGAACCGTTGGCACAACTTCCTCGACCTGCAAAGTGCGATTGAACTGTACACCCCGCTATTCGGCATTTTCCTGTCCGACGACGATTTCTGGCGCGCGAGCAATTCGCTGCAACTCGACGAAACCATCGCCACCTATGTCGCACAGCTTTTCGGACGACCGGAAATCCTGAGCGTCGTCAACAACCGCCACCCAATGATCCCTCTATCCACTTTCGAAGCTGGTTTCCGGCTAATGCTGCACGGATATGACGCGGAAAATCTTTACGGCTTCATCAACGCAATGAAAGAAAGCGCGGGCCATGACGACGCCGCACTCAATGCCATATCCGGTTATTGACGGCGTACGCCCGCTTCTGGGCCATATGCCGGAAATGCAGAGAGATACCTATGGCTTTTACCTACGCCATCACCGCGCTAGCGGCGATAGCCTCCGCTTCAACGCCTATCCATTTATCAATTTTTACTCCTTCGCGGCACCGGATGCGCTGCACCATATCCTCATCAAAGCAAGGCAGAAATACAGCCGTGGCGCAAGGTGGAGCCGCATCGTGTCCCACATCGGCGGCAAGGGAATCGTCACCAGCACGGGTGACATATGGGAAAAACAGCGCCGCGCCGTCACGCCTTACTTCCAGCCCGCGCATGTCGACAAATACACAGACATGATCGTGCGCAACACATACGAGATGGCTCAGAAATGGCGGCGCGCCGGTAACGATACCACTATCAACGTCTCGCGCGAAATGATGTCACTCGGTCTTGTCAATATCAGCGACATGCTGTTCAACTACGACATCCGCCCACGGGTGGAAACCTTTGCTAGCGCGATGGTGGACGGGTTTTACTACATCAACCGGTTTATTCAGAACCCGCTGACACCACCGCGTTTCCTGCCTCTGCCCGTCAACCGCCGTTTCGCCCGTGACAAGGCTATAGCTGACGCCGTGGTGCGCGATATCATCGCAGCAGTGCGTAAGGACGACGAAAATTGCATGATCAACGCTCTTGTGCGCGCCGGAAATACCGACCGTCAGCTGCATGACGAGATCATCACGCTTTTAATGGCGGGCTACGACACGCTGTCGACGGCGCTTGCTTGGGCATGGTATTTGCTGGCGAGAAACCCTGCTGCGCTGGGCAAGGTGAAGGAAGAGCTGCGCGATGTGCTGGGTCCGCAGGGTCTACCCAATGCGGAGAATGTTGAGAGACTTTCATACCTGCGCATGGTATTCAAGGAAACGCTGCGGCTTTATCCTTCCGCTTGGGCGATCCACCGCTTCAGCGAAGAGGCGGACGAAGTTATTGGGTTCCCCGTGCGCAAGGGTAGCTCTGTCGTGCTGCCGCTTTACGTCACGCACCGTCATCCGGATTTCTGGAAGCACCCAGACGAGTTTTATCCCGAACATTTCGACAAAGCCGAAGTCGAGGGCCGCCCACGTTTCGCCTACTTGCCTTTCGGCGCAGGTGAACATGTCTGCGTCGGCGCTCATCTGGCGGGGATGGAGGGCGTGCTGATCCTCGCGACTCTGTTGCAGCACCTTACGCCGCGGCTGGCAACCGGTGCCGAGATTGCGCCGTTGGTCAATTTTACCCTAAAGCCCTCGCAGGACATCGTTTCTTTTGCAGTATAGCTGCTGAATTATAGGTTGCAGTTTGCGGCCACTTTCTGGCCAGCTAAAATTTGGTGCAGGCGGAGGGACTTGAACCCTCACGGGATTGCTCCCCACGGATTTTAAGTCCGTTGCGTATACCGTTCCGCCACGCCTGCTTTGCGGGCGCGCATCAGGCGCCTGCATGTGTTCCAAGGCTAAAGGCTCGGCGGGGCGGCGTCAAGCTTGGGGGATTGGACGCTTAGGTATGCGTCTGCGGCGGGGCGGCGTTTTTTTTCTTGAGTTTGACGGCTTCGTAAAGCCCGTTGACCCAGCAGGCAGGGCAGCCTTTGAAAAAATACAGTGCCCCCAGCATCAAGGCGACAAAACCGAGCGGCGTCTGCGGAAACACCACAAAAGATGCCGCAAGCAGGCTAAAACCGGCAATGCCGCGCCAGAGCGATAATTTTACGGGGCAGGATGCCATGACTGTTGCCTCCTTCTTTTTTGCGCAGAATGAGCCGATGCCTCTGTTTTCATTTTAGCATTTACGCATATGAAAAGCAAATATCTATAAATAACGTTTAGAATCATAACCTTAATATGCCACTCTTTTTTTAGCGCGCAGAGGCTATATTATGACCGGATCGAAACATGACCGAAGACACACCACATACCACCGGCACGCCCAACCCCCAGACCACGCGCAGCGGCGCCGCGGTGATTGAAGCCTGCGTCAAAAATCTGCCCGGCAGCCCCGGCGTCTACCGCATGCTGAACGCGGCCGGCGAGCCGCTTTATGTCGGCAAGGCCAAGCATCTGAAAAAGCGCGTGACGGCCTATACCCAGCCGCAAAAACAATCCATCCGTATACAGCGCATGATTGCGGCGACGGCCAGCATGGAATTCACGACCACGCACACAGAGGCGGAGGCGCTGCTGCTTGAGGCGAACCTCATCAAAAAACTCAAGCCGCGCTATAATATTCTGCTGCGCGACGATAAATCTTTCCCCTATATCCTGATCACCGGCGACCATGATTATCCGCAGGTGACCAAGCACCGCGGCGCGCGCGACCGCAAGGGCGAATTTTTCGGCCCCTTCGCATCCGGTTTTGCCGTGAATGAAACGCTGGCGGTTTTGCACAAGGCGTTCTTGCTACGCAACTGCTCCGATCATATTTTTGCGCTGCGCACCCGCCCCTGTTTGCAATATCAGATCAAACGCTGCACCGCACCCTGCGTCGCCAAAGTTACGCAAAGGCAATACGCAGAGCAGGTCGACTTGGCGCGTCAATTCCTTGAAGGCCGCAGCCGCGCCATACAGGAAGATTTCGCCGCAAAGATGCAGGATGCGAGCGAACGGCTGGATTTTGAAGAAGCCGCGACCTACCGCGACCGCATCCGCGCCCTGACCCAGATACAGGCCGAGCAAACCGTCAACATCGAAGGTATCGACAGCGCCGATGTTTTCGCCATTCACCGCGATGCGGGCGCGTCCTGCGTGCAGGTATTTTTCTTCCGCGCAGGACAGAATTTTGGCAACCGCGCCTATTTCCCGCGCCATGAGAAAGATGAAGATTCGGCCGCAATCCTCTCCGCCTTTATCGCGCAGTTTTATATCAACAAGCCTATCCCGCGCGAGATCATCGTCAACGGTGACGTCGAAGCACAGGACGTGATGGAACAGGCGCTGCGCGAGAAAGCCGGATACAAGGTCACAATCCTGAAACCCCAGCGCGGCGACCGCAAGACGCTGACGGATATGGCCGCCAAGAACGCGCGCGAAGCGCTCGCCCGCCGCATGGCCGATGCGCAGGTGCAGGAGGCGATGTTTGAAAAACTGGCCGATGTTTTCGGACTCGACAGCCCGCCTGAGCGGATAGAAGTCTATGATAACAGTCATATCGCCGGCAGCCATACACTGGGTGCCATGGTTGTCGCCACACCCGAAGGCCTGCAAAAAAACGCCTACCGCAAATTCAATGCCAAAGGTGAGATCAAAGGTGGCGACGATTACGCCATGATGCGCGAGATGCTGTCGCGCCGCTTTCAATCGCTGCTGAAAGCCGAAGCTGAAGGCCTACCCGCCGTCTGGCCGGACTTGCTGCTGATTGACGGCGGGCAAGGACAGCTCAGCGCGACGCTGGAGGCGTTGACCGAACTGGGCATCGGCGACCTGCCCGTCGTCGCCATCGCCAAGGGACCTGACCGAAGCGCAGGGCGGGAGCGTTTTTTTATGCCGGGCCGCGAGCCCTTCAGTCTGCCGCCGGATGATCCGGTTTTGTACTTCCTGCAGCGCCTGCGTGACGAATCGCACCGATTCGCCATAACATCGCACCGTGCGCGCCGCAGCAAGGCAATCGGCGCCACACCGCTCGATAGCGTGGCCGGTATTGGTGCGCGGCGCAAAAAGGCGCTGCTTTTACACTTCGGCTCTGCAAAAGCGGTTGCCGAAGCAGGGGTGGCTGATTTACAAAAGGTGGCAGGCATCAGCAAAGCCGTGGCGGAGCGGATCTACGCCTTTTTTCACGATACGGATTCCTGACCAACAAGGCAAAAAGAGAAAAAGAATGTCCAAACCCAGCATTGTCTTTAACGTTCCCAATTTGCTGTGCTATTACCGCATCATCATCATTCCGGTCATGGTCGGGCTTTTCTATTTTGACAACGCCGTGACGGCATGGATCAACGTGCTGCTTTTCGCGCTTGCCGGTCTTTCGGATTTTCTCGATGGCAAAATCGCCCGCGCAACGGGCCAGACGACACTGCTGGGAAAATTCCTCGACTCATCCACCGACAAGATGCTGATCGGCGCGCTCTTGATGATGCTGGTCGCCTTTGACCGCCTTGACGGTGTCTGGATCATCCCCGCCATGATTATCTTCCTGCGCGAAATTCTGATTGCCGGTGTGCGCGAATTTATGGCGCTTTATAACGTCATCGTCCCGATTTCTAAAATGGGCAAATGGAAAATGACGATACAGATGTTTTTTATCGGCTTCCTCATTGCCGGCGAACACGGCGAGATGCTGATCCCCTATGCCTATGAAATCGGCAAGGCCGGCTTTCTTCTCGCCACAGTTATCACCGTGACGTCGGGATACGAATATATGCGTCAGGCCTGGAAGACCATTCAGGAAATCGACGGTAAAGAAAAAACCTCCACCGCCACCGACATGTGATTATTCACAACGATTTGCGCCGCGCTTCGCGCCAGATCAGGAAAAGCCCCGCGCCGATAATAACCACCGCGCCGATCATGGTGCGCTGGTCGGGCACTTCACCGAACAAGAAATAGCCTAAAAGCGCGCCCCAGACAATCTGCGTGTAGTGGTACGGCGCGACTGTCGCCGCCGATGGCGCGGTCTGGAAACCAAAAGCAATACACATGACCCCGATTGCGCCCAGAACCCCCATCATCAGAAAAACGCCAAGGTCATAGAGCGAGGGCGTAATGTAATAAAAAGGCAGGAACGGCAGGCAGGCAAGGATGCTGAAAGCCGAGCCGGAGCAGATAATCATCGTGCGGCTTTCCTGCGGCCCCAGATGCCGCATCACAATCATCGAACAGGAATAGAAAAAAGCGCCAAGCAAAATCAAGATCGCCCACATATCAAACATACCGCCGCCGGGCCGGAAGATATAGACGATCACGGCGAAGCAAAACAGAATGACGGCGATTTTTTCCCGCTCCAGCTTTTCACGCAGGAAAATAGCAGAAAGCAAAGCCACCCAGAACGGCGACGTAAAAACCAGCGTGTAAAAAGTTGTCAGCTGGATATGCGGCAAGGCAAGCGTATTGATGATGGCGACCACAACCGAGAGACCCGCACGGAAAAAGACCCATTTGGGCTGGCGAATGACAAAAGCCGCGCGCCCCTTGGTCACCGCGCCGTAGACACACATGAAAGCGATAATCACAAGACAGTTAAAAGTGATAATCTGCGAGAAATGGAATTTACCCGCCAGCACCTTGACGGCGGCATCGCCGATATTGAAGTAGCCATAGGCCACGCAGGTGGCCAGAATGGCGATGAGGGTTTGCTTACGACGGTCGGGCGTTCCTGCGGCGGAGAGATCCGGGGCTGACATTCTTTTTGTTCTTTTTAATGGTCTTGGTTGCTTTGTTTTTCACACGCTCTTTTTTTTGCTTACCGCCGGCCGTTTTGGCGCCGGCTGCGGACTTCGTCTGCGGCAAGGCCCCCACCTCCTGCAAGTTTTCAGGGCCGAAAGATTGCGGCAGCAAATCGGCCATCGCATGGGTCGCACCGTGACGTCCGTCTTTCCACATCGAATAAATTTGCGTATCCGGCGCGCAAAATTCGCGCAGACGCTGGCGGCAATCACCGCAGGGGGTGCAAAGGTATTGCATCGACGGGCCGACGACCACAACGGCGCGGATATCGCGCTCGCCCGCCGTCACCATCGCCGAAATAGCCGATGCTTCGGCGCAGACGCCTTTGTAATGCGCCACTTCGACATTGGCACCCGCATAAACCTTGCCGCTGGCCGTCACCAGCGCCACCCCGACCGGATGGTTGGAATAAGGGCAATAGGCGCGGTTCCGCGCCGCCGCAGCAACCTTGGCAAGCGCGGCCAGTTTTTGTGGGGTCAGCTTCGTTCCGCCCCGCGTCATGCTGCAATCCTCCGCCGGATAATATCCCCCTCTTGCGCCGCCGCCGCGGAAACCGTCATGACAGTTTTCAGCGTCTGCGCCATTTTTTCAAAACTATCTTCATCCCGCGCATGCACGGTGGCCAGCGGGCGGCCGCCCTTGCCGACAGCTTCCCCCAGCGCGGCAATATTGGTCAGGCCGACAGCATGATCGACATGATCGGTCGGTTTGCTGCGCCCGCCGCCCAGCTCGACAATGCCAATGCCGACACCGCGCGCATCCACCGCTGTGACATGTCCGTTTTCATCCGGAAAGACATCACGCACAACGGGTGCGGGTTTCAGGAATTTTTCCGGCGCATCGATAAATCCGGCAGGGCCGCCAAGTATGCCTACCATGCGCGCAAACTGCGCCGCAGCTTTTCCGTTCCCCAGCACCTCGGCAATTTTTGCGCGGGCATCAAGCGTATCTTTTGCCAGCTTGCCCAGCACCAAAAGCTCTGCCGTCAGCGCGGCGGTCACTTCATAAAGACGCGCATCGACATCGATACCTTTCAGAAAATCGACAGCTTCTTTGACCTCGACCGCATTTCCCGCGGTGCGGCCGAGCACCTGATTCATATCAGTCAAAAGTCCGACGGTGGGCAGTCCTGCGCCATTGGCGACCTGCACAATGCTTTCGGCCAGCGCCTGTGCATCGCCGTAGTCCTGCATAAAAGCACCTGTACCAAACTTGACATCCATCACCAGCCCATCCAGACCCGCAGCCAGTTTTTTGGACAAAATCGACGCCGTGATAAGGTCGAGAGATTCAACCGTGCCGGTCACGTCGCGGATGGCATAGATAATACGGTCTGCGGGAGCCAGATCGGGCGTTGCGCCGATAATGGCGCAGCCTGCCTCGCGCACGGTTTTTTTGAAAAGGGTGATATCCGGCTGCGATACATAGCCCGGAATGGCGTCCATCTTATCGAGTGTGCCGCCCGTATGGCCAAGCCCCCGCCCCGACAGCATCGGCACAAAAGCGCCGCAAGCGGCAAGGATCGGGGCGAGCATCAGGCTTACCTTATCACCGACTCCGCCGGTCGAATGCTTATCAAGGATCGGCCCGGGCAGGTTTTCAGACGCCCATGACATCACCGTGCCGGAGCTGGCCATAGCGGATGTCAGGGCGACACGCTCCGCCATATCCATCTTTTTCAGAAGCACGGCCATGCAAAAGGCTGCGACCTGCCCTTCGCTGACGCGACCTTTGGTCACGCCTTCGATAAAGCTGCGGATATCGGTATCGGACAGTTTTCCGCCATCGCGTTTTTTACGAATGATTTCCTGTGGAAGCATGGCTGTCGCATCCTTACATTTTTAAAAACAATGCACGGTTTTAGTTGCATTTTTTTGCTAATTGACCAATATCATTATCCATGATTTCAAAGGCCTTTAACAACATCGAAAATCAAACGCGCCGCGTGCAGCAGTTTTTTAAGCTGGAATCGGCCGGCGGCATCGTGCTGATTTTCGCCGCCGCCCTCGCCATGATTATGGCCAATACAGGGCTGGCGACGTTTTATGACCATTTGATCCACACAAAAGTCGGCGTCTATTTCGGGGAATTCGATTTTTCCAAACAGCTGCTGCACTGGATCAACGACGGGTTGATGGCGATTTTCTTCTTCCTCGTCGGGCTTGAAATCAAGCGCGAACTTCTGGGGGGGCAACTCTCGTCCAAAGAAAACGCTATTCTGCCCGCACTCGCGGCCATTGGCGGCATGGCCGTGCCGGCACTTGTATATGTTTTCATCAACCGCGACCATCCCGAACTGCTTCACGGCTGGGCCATCCCTTCGGCGACAGATATCGCCTTTGCGCTCGGCATCCTGTCGCTGCTTGGCAAACGCGCCCCTATCTCGCTCAAAGTCCTGCTGACGGCCATTGCCGTGATCGACGACCTCGGCGCGGTTATCATTATCGCCCTCTTTTACACCGACGGGCTTTCCATGCAGGCACTGGGTGCGGCCAGTGTGTTTATCGCCATGCTGGCGGCCATGAACCGGCTTGGCGTACGGCGTGGCGCCGCCTATGTTCTGGTCGGGGTCTTCCTGTGGCTGGCTGTTCTGAAATCCGGCGTGCATGCCACGCTGGCCGGTGTTATCACGGCGCTCTTTATTCCCTACCGTAAGCCGGACGGCAGCAAAGACAGCAAGAACCTGATTGCCGAGATGGAACATGCGCTGCACCCTTGGGTCGCGTTTATGATTATGCCGGTTTTTGCCTTCGCCAATGCGGGCGTATCCTTGTCCGGCGTCAGCTTTTCAGACCTGCTCAATCCGCTGCCGCTGGGCATTATGGCGGGTTTGATTATCGGCAAACAGACCGGTATTTTCTTCACGATTTACGCCGCTGTCAAAACCGGCCTCAGCCCGATGCCGAAAAACACCACGTGGTTCCAGATCTACGCCCTCAGCGCGCTGTGTGGCATCGGCTTTACCATGAGTCTGTTTATCGGCACCCTCGCCTTTAGCGATCCGTCGTTTATGGCGCCGGTGCGTCTGGGTGTACTGGGAGGGTCGATCATATCCGCCATTACCGGTTACCTGCTGATCCGCCTGACCTGTAAAAACAAGACCTGAACAAACAGAGGTTCCCCATGACACAGCCCGCCCCCGTGACCGTTGCCTATGGTGATGGCATCGGCCCCGAGATCATGACCGTCACACTCGACATCCTCGACAAAGCTGGTGCGAAGCTGGCGATTGAAACAATCGAGATCGGGGAAAAGGTTTACAAACACGGCATCGCTTCGGGAATTGAAGACAGCGCATGGGAATCCCTGTCGCGCACCAAATGCTTTTTGAAAGCCCCTATCACCACGCCGCAGGGCGGCGGCTTTAAAAGCCTCAACGTCACGGTGCGTAAATCCATGGCGCTGTTTGCCAATATCCGCCCCTGCGTGTCTTATCACCCCTTTGTGCGCACGACGCAGCCGACAATGGACATGGTTATTGTGCGGGAGAACGAAGAGGACCTCTACGCCGGTATCGAACACCGCCAGACCGATAACGTCATGCAGTGCCTGAAGCTGATCTCGGAAACGGGGTCGGAGCGCATCATCCGCTATGCCTTTGAATACGCGCGCGCACATGGCCGTAAAAAAGTCACCTGTATCTCCAAAGACAACATCATGAAGATGACAGACGGACTATTCCACAGCGTTTTCGACCGCGTGGGTGCAGAGTATCCGGAGCTGGAAAAGAACCACATGATTGTCGATATCGGCGCCGCCAAGATCGCTGCCGCGCCGCATATTTTCGATGTCGTCGTCACAGAGAACCTTTATGGCGATATTATTTCGGATATTGCCGCTGAAGTTTCCGGCTCGGTCGGGCTTTGCGGGTCGTCCAATATCGGTCAGCATGGCGCGATGTTTGAAGCCATTCACGGCTCCGCCCCTGATATCGCCGGGCAAGGCATCGCTAACCCTTCCGGTCTTTTACATGCCGCTGTATTGATGCTACACCACGTCGGGCAAGGCGATATCGCCGATAAAATTCACAACGCATGGCTGAAAACGATTGAAGACGGCATACATACGGGCGATGTTTTCAACCCGCAAATCAGCAAGCGCCGTGCCAATACTGCTGAATTCGCAGCCGCCGTGATTGAACGCCTTGGCCAGACACCCTCACACTTCAAAACCGCAGGCGGTGCAGACACAAAGCAGCATACCATCCGCATGCCGGTCATTTCGCTGCCGAAACCGGCTGTCAAAACCCTGCACGGCGTCGATGTCTTTTTGCACTGGCGCGATGAGCGCGCGGTCGAAGCTCTCGCCGCACAAATCAAATCACTGAGCACCAGCCTGAAGCTTTCCAGTATCGACAGCCGCGGCCTGCTGGTCTGGCCGGAAAGCGTTGCCAAATCCGAAAAGGGTGACCATTGGCGCTGCCGCTTCCTCGCTGCAAACGACGGCGATACCGTAACGCATGCGCAAATCGTGCAGCTTCTGCACGACATTTCAGAAAGCGGCCTTGATTTCATCAAGATCGAAAATCTTTATTATTTCGACGGGAAACGCGGCTTTACCGTAGCTCAGGGACAGTAAGCTCGTTCTGGCGGCAACAGGCCGCAACGGTATTGCCCAGCAGGCAAGCGATGGTCATGGGCCCAACGCCACCCGGCACGGGCGTAATATAACCGGCAACACCGCGCACATCGTCAAAATCCACATCGCCGACAATACGCCCGCCATCGCGGTTGATGCCGACATCCAGCACAATCGCGCCCGGCTTGACCCAGTCCGCTTTGACAAGCTGAGGCTTGCCCACCGCGACCACCAGAATATCCGCCTGCCGCGTGATATGCGGCAGCTGCGGCGTGCGGGAATGCGCAATGGTCACTGTGCAGTTTTCGCGCAGAAGCAATTGCGCCATCGGCTTGCCGACAAGGTTAGAGCGCCCGACGACAACTGCGTGCAGACCCGACATATTCGGCACAATGCCGCGCAAAAGCGTCAGACAGCCCAGCGGCGTACAGGGCACCAGCCCCGGCAAGCCAGAGGCAAGCCTACCGGCATTTTCAATGTGCAGCCCGTCGACATCTTTGGCGGGGTCAATGACGCGCAGCACGGTCGCTGTATCAATTTGCTTAGGCAGCGGCATCTGCACCAGAATGCCGTGGACTTTTTTATCCTTGTTCAGTTTACGCAGCAATTCCAGCAGCGCATCCTGCGATGTGTTTTTGGGCAATCGGTGCACATAGCTGCGCAGACCGGCGGCAACCGCCATTTTTTCTTTATTCGCAACGTAAATCTGGCTGGCGGGATCGTCACCGACCAATACCACAGCCAGACCCGGCATGATTTTATGATCGCCGACCAAAACCTCGACATGATGCGCGATCGACTGGCGGAGTTTTTTGGCAACGGCTTTCCCGTCGATGACCACGCCCTGTCCGGCTGTTGTTTTCTGCTCGCTCATCCCCATATCCCCGCCCCTGTCTGAAAAAATAAAGAATTAATGTGCGATATAAAAAGCCAGCCGCTGCAGGCCTTCCATCAGCAGCCAGATGACGAAGATAATCACCATCGGCGTGAAATCAAACCCGCCCATGGGCGGTACAAACCGCCGCACCACCCGCACCACAGGTATGGTGGCAAGGTTGAGCACCAGACAGAATTTATAAACATATTTGTTGCGGGTATTGGCGATATTCAGCGCGACCAGCCAGCTCATCAGCACCGTGGCGGTCACGATCCAGAAATAGACCATCAGGCCGTACATCAGAATTTGGATCAGCAGCAGCAATATCGCGGTCATCGAAACTTCCTTTGCTTCAGGCTATACCGACCGCCTGCGCCCTGCAAGGCATGATTGGCTTTTTTGAACGCCAAGTCCTTATTTTATCGCCAAAATTTCCTTGAAGCCCGCGCATATTTAACAGATGATTAATCAACATACGGCACAATGTCCACAGCGGGTGTCCAGCCTGCCCATTCTGCCGATATCCGCCCACACGAAGGAGCCGGAACCATGCACCGCCTTTTCATCCGTTCGCTTTGCGCCGCACTTGTTTTGATGTCTCTGATGCCCGCTGCCGCCGGCGCTCAATCTCTGACGCTGGAGCTCGGCAAAACGATGCAGATGACGCAGCTGACATCCGGCGCCGCCGCTTCTTCCGGCGCGCAAAGCAGCGAACAAACCGTGACGCTCTATCCGGACGCCTATAGCAGCCGCGCAGGGCAGACCGAGAACATCTACGATTTCGGCAAAAAAACGTTCACGGTCGTCAATCATGGCGCACAGGTTTATACTGTATACCCTCTGCACAGCGTGGCCATCTTCCGCTCCCGCGACCGCCTCAACCGTTTGGGTATGAAGATAAATCTTTATCAGCAAAGCGCGGGTGGCACGACATTGCCGATCAGCGTTTTGACCGAAGACATTGATATCGACATGATGCTGTCAGGCAGCAGCAACAACAAAACTGCAGGAAAGATTAAAGCCCAGAAAGACGGCGACAAAACCACCTATACCGATGGAAAAACCCTGACGCTGGCAAGCGCCACAGCCGGCAGCAATACTGTGCCGCAGCCGCTACGAAAGACGTTCGCAAAGTTTTTCGTGTACGAATTTTCCCTGCATCCGGAAATCAAAAAACAACTGGGCACGCAGGCCAATATTTTCAAATCGCTTGAATTCACAAACCGCGACATGTTCCGCAACCTTGCCGTCACCTATACATGGACGCTGAAAAGTGTCGCGGCCAGTGACGCCGCAGCACCGCAAATCTCCGAAGATTACAAACGGATATACCATGCCGATGCGGAAATCGACGCGGCTTTCAAAGCGGCTCTGACCCCCTATGTCTTCGATGCTGCCGCTTTCCAGGAACAGACCGCAGCGTTGATCGACAAACGCCAGTACCTGAGCGCTTTTCTCAAAGCGCAGGAAGCGCGCCTGTCCATGACCGTCTCCGAACTGGCTGCACAGCAAAACACCTTCAATGCCGCCGTTAAAGCCGCACAGAACTTCGAGAAAGGGACATATCTTTCCATCGTCCAAACACCGGACAACGATGCAGAACTGAAGCAGTATGTCAGCTTCCTTGAAAACGCAAAGACACGCGCAGAAGAGATGGCTTGGCTGCTTGATTTCTATATCTCCAGCCGCACGCGCGAGGCCCTGCTGAAAAAGCAACAACTCGGCAAGGCCGACACAGAAAAGCTGGCGCAAGCCCGCCAGCAGATACTCGCAACACTCAAAAAACTGCCGCACCATCTGCCCATCTATCAGCAAATGGCAGAGACCCACTTTTCGGCACTGGAAGTGCCCACAGCCATGCTCTATTGGTCACATATTGCCGAGATTGACCCCAGTGCCCCGATTGCAAAATCCTTGGCAGCGATGAAAGCGGAAACAGAAAAAGATTTTCCGGAGTATTTCTGAAACCGCTCCATCGCCCCGCCTGAAACGACTTTGCGGGATTGATTTTACCCGCCATCTGGTTCAGCATGGGACGGCTTTTATATCCCTTTCACGCATACAGGAGGACGGCTTTGTCTGCTCAGGAAAACATCGCCTATCTGGAACTCAAAAACGGTCGTGTCACCGTCGAACTGCGCCCCGATCTGGCCCCCAAACACGTCGAACGCATCAAGGCGTTGATTGAAAGCGGCTTTTATAATGGCCTGAAATTTCACCGGGTCATTCCGGGCTTTATGGCGCAAACCGGTTGCCCGCAGGGCACCGGCTTCGGCGGTTCGGGGCAAAAAATCACCGCCGAGTTCAGCGATACGCCTTTTGTACGTGGCACGCTCGGCATGGCCCGCGCCATGGATCCGAATAGCGGCGACAGCCAGTTTTTTATCACCTTCGGCGAAACCCCGCACCTTGATGGCCAATATACCATCTGGGGCCAAGTGACCGAGGGCATGGAACTTGTCGACGCCCTCGCCGTTGGCGAACCGCCTGCACATCCGGACGAAATCATTTCCTTCACGCTTGCTGCGTGACTGTAACCAACGCACCGCCACAACACGTTTACGAGGAATATCATGAAAAAACAACTTCTTGGCCTTTTTTCCGCCCTGCTGCTGGGCTTAACCTTCGCCATCGGCGATGCCCGCGCGCAGGATCTTGAAAACACGCTTTACATGGATCTGGCCACCGGCCGCGTTATTATCGAGCTGCGCCCCGATCTCGCTCCCAAACATGTCGAACGCGTGAAGGAACTGACCCGTCAGGGCTTTTACAACGGTCTGAAATTCCACCGCGTTATTCCGGGTTTCATGGCGCAAACCGGCGACCCGCGCGGTGACGGTACGGGCGGTTCAGGCAAAAACGTTGCCGCTGAATTTTCTTCCGAGCCTTTTGTTCGCGGCACCATCGGCGCAGCACGTACCAGCGACCCGAACAGTGCCGACAGCCAGTTCTTCATCAACTTTGCCGAAACCCCGCATCTGAACGGCCAATATACCGTCTGGGGCAAGGTGACCTCTGGTATGAATCTGGTGGACGGTATCGCCAAAGGCGAGCCGCCGGCCAACCCCGACAAGATCATTAAAATGACCGTGGCCGCCGACGAAACGTCGAAAGCCCCCGTAGAGAGTGCCTCAGAATAAGCACACTTACGGGTCATCCCCGCTCTTTGCCAAACCCCCTCAAGATGCTATGTTATGAAGCTCTTGAGGGGGTTTTTCTATGCCCGCCGCCCTAGGCGCGAGACCTCCTCCGAACCAAAGCCAGAGGACGATATGAAAATTCTTGTGCCCATCAAGCGCGTTGTCGACTATAACGTCAAGATACGCGTGAAAAGCGACCAAAGCGGGGTCGAGCTTGCCAATGTCAAAATGTCGATGAACCCCTTTTGCGAAATCGCGATTGAAGAGGCCGTACGGCTGAAAGAAAAAGGCATCGCCACAGAAATCGTCGCCGTATCGATCGGCCCTATGCAGGCACAGGAAACGCTGCGCACGGCCCTCGCCATGGGCGCGGACAAGGCGATACTGGTGCAGACCGATGCCGCGCCCGAGCCGCTGGCCATCGCCAAAATCCTGCAAAAGCTGGTGGCGCAGGAAACGCCGCAGCTGGTTATTCTTGGCAAACAATCCATCGACGGCGACAACAACCAGACGGGGCAGATGCTCTCCGCCCTGCTCGGCTGGGGTCAGGCGACCTTTGCATCCAAAGTCGAAAAAGACGGCGAGGAGCTCAAAGTCACGCGCGAAATCGACGGCGGGCTTGAAACCCTCTCGGTCAAGCTGCCCGCCATCGTCACCACCGACCTGCGCCTGAACGAGCCGCGCTATGCCTCGCTGCCCAATATCATGAAGGCGAAGCAAAAGCCGCTGACGACCGTGACCCCCGCCGACCTTGGCGTCGATATCACAGCGCGCATCACCGTCCTCAAAGTATCCGAACCACCGGTGCGCAAATCCGGCATCAAAGTCAAAGACGTCGCCGAACTGGTCGACAAACTCAAAAACGAAGCAAAGGTGATCTGACATGGCCTCCGTTCTTCTTATCGCCGAACATGACCATCAGAGCATCAAGCCCGCCACGCTCTGCGCCGTCGCGGCGGCGCAAAAACTGGGCGAGGTGGATATTCTGGTCGCCGGCCACAACTGCGCAGCCGCCGCCGCGGCCGCTGCGAAAGTCACCGGCATCCGCAAGGTTCTTTGCGCCGATGATGCCGCCTATGCGCACCAGATGGCAGAGAATACCGCCGCGCTGGTCGTCAAATCCGCGGCCGGATACGACTATATTCTCGCCCCCGCGACCACGACCGGCAAAAACATGCTGCCGCGCGTGGGCGCGCTGCTCGACGTGCAGCCGCTTTCTGACGTCAGCGGAATCGAAAGCGCCGATGCTTTCGTGCGCCCCGTTTATGCGGGCAATGCCTTCGCCACTGTCAAATCGGCAGACACGGTGAAGATCATGACCATTCGCACCACCGCCTTCGACGCCGTAGCGGCAGAGGGCGGCAGTGCCGCCGTGGAAAACATCGCAGGCGCAGGCGACAGCGGCCTTACCACCTTCGCGGGACAGGAATTGACCAAGTCCGAACGTCCGGAGCTGACCGCCGCACGCATCGTCGTCTCCGGCGGGCGCGGCATGGGCAATGGCGAGAATTTCAAGCTGATCGAAGCTGTGGCCGACAAGCTAAACGCTGCCGTGGGCGCCTCGCGCGCGGCCGTAGACGCCGGTTTTGTGCCAAACGACTATCAGGTCGGCCAGACCGGCAAAGTCGTCGCGCCCGAACTTTATATCGCCGTCGGTATTTCCGGCGCGATACAGCATCTGGCGGGGATGAAAGATTCCAAAGTCATCGTCGCCATCAACACGGACGGCGAAGCACCCATCTTCCAGATCGCCGATTACGGTCTGGTACAGGATCTCTTCACTGCCCTGCCAGAGCTGGAAAAGGCGCTGGGTTAACAAAGCCCGCCACAACAAAAAAGCCCTCGCACAGACGGGGGCTTTTTTGTTGCAGATCGCACGATCTCTATCTTTCCCGCAGGGCGGTTTGCGAGGCCTTGATGAAGGGCTTGAGCAGGTATTGCATGATGGTTTTTTCGCCCGTAATCACATCGACGGTGGCCTGCATACCCGATTTAATTTCGTATTCCTTGTTGCCCTTGCGCAGCGTCGAGGCGTCAGTTGTTACGCGGATACGGTAAAAGCTTTCGCCCTTATCATTGGTGAAGCTGTCCGCGCCGATATCCGTGACGACGCCATTCATCGCGCCATAAACCGAGAAGTCGTAAGACGACAAGCGCACCACAGCCTTTTGCCCAACACCGATAAAGGCGATATCAGAGGGTTTAATCCGACCTTCCACGACCAGCACGTCGTCAACCGGCACAATTTCCATGATCGGCTCGCCTGCGCGCGCAACGCCACCGACGGTGGAGATTTTAATATCCTTGATAATACCCGTCATCGGCGCACGGATTTCGCTGCGCTCGGTGCGGTCTTTATGCGCGCTGAGGGTTTCACGCACAGTGTTCATTTCGATGGTTTTCTCGGCCAGTTCACGCTGGGCGTTGGCGCGGAACCCGCTTTTCAGCTCGTTGATACGCTCGTCCGCTTCTTTGACTGCCGTTTGCGAACGCGGCAGCGCAAGGCGCAGACCGTTCAGCTCGGCGCGCTGCTGGGCAATCTGGCGGTCGAGCTGTAAAAGCTCCATCTTGTTCGCCGCACCGCGCTCCACCATCGGCGCCACCATGGCGCGTTCTTCCTGCGACAGGGTCAGCACGCTGGCAATGTCAGAGATGCGGCGCTGAAGCTCGGTCACCTCCTGTGAACGCTGCGAACGCTGCTGCTCCAGAACGCCCAACTGGCCTTCCCGCTGTCTGCGGTTCGCATTATAGGCATCACGCTCGGCACGGATGGAATCCGGCACCAGACGCGTTACCTCTTCAGGGAATTCCAGCGGCTTGTCATCGGCTTCGGCCTGCAACCGCGTCACGGTGGCCAAGATACCAAAGTATTTCTGCTGGCTTGAGGAGAGGTCTGATTTGAACTGCTCGTTGCGCAGGATCAGGACGACCTGACCTTTTTCAACGCGCTCGCCCGTTTTGACAGGGAAGGATTCGATGATGCCTCCCTCAAGGCTCTGGATCACCTGAATTTCGGACGACGGAATGACTTGCCCGTCGCCGCGCGAAACTTCCTCCAGCGTCGCCAAATTCCCCCAGAGAATGAAAATAACCAGAAGCCCCGTGATGAAATACAGCAGTAGATGGTTGCCCCACGCAATACCATCGGCGGGCGAGAAATCGTCGTCGTATTTACGTGTCAGATCGAATTGGCGCAGATCAAAGGCATCGTATTCGGTTGCACGGCCATCACCGGCGGTTTTTTTCGGATTTGGCGTCTTGCTGTCGGGCGTTTTGTCGTCGGTCATTCCGTGCCCCCTTGCCCCTTGAAGGTGCCGGATTGCAGCTTGGCAATCACCTCGTCGCGCGGACCCGCGGTCACAATACGGCCGCGGTCCATCAGGATCAGCTTGTCGACCAGCCCTAAAACCGCGCTTTTGTGCGTGACCAGAAGGATCGTCTTTCCTTTAATCAGCTCCTTCAAATGGCCATAGAGACGGCGCTCGGAACCGGGGTCGATGGAGGCCGTCGGCTCGTCGAGCAGCAAAATCGGCGGGTTGTACAAAAGCGCGCGCGCAATCGCAATCGCCTGACGCTGGCCGCCCGAGAGATTCTCGCCACGTTCGCCGACCTGCGTATCAAGACCGGCTTCGGAATCGCGCAGGAAGTTCATGACGCCGGCCATTTCGGCAGCGCGCAGTACGGCGGCATCAGGAACGGATTCATGCCCCAGCGTAATATTTTCGCGCACCGAGCCAAAGAACAGATACGGCGTCTGCTGCACCACGCCGATGTTACGGCGCAGATCCGCCGGATCAATCTGGCGCACATCGACGCCATCCACCTGCACGGAGCCGCTTTCGGGCTGATACAGGTTGAGGATCAAACGTTCGATCGTCGTCTTGCCGGAACCGACCGCGCCGATAATACCCACATGCTCGCCCGGCTGTACCGAAAAATTGATCGTATTGAGCGCAGGCGTTTTTTGCCCCGGGTAACGGAAGACGGCATCGCGAAAATCGATTTTTCCTTTCATGACCGGCATCGAAATAAACGTCTGGCCGGCTGGCCGTTCGACCGGCGCGCGCATCAACTCGTTGAGCCGCACCAGCGATTCTTTGGACTGGCTGAATTTAGTCAGGATTGCCGCCACAGAGGCCAGCGGCGCCATCGCACGGCCCGACAGAATGACGGAGGCGACAAGCGCACCCATCGTGATATGCCCGTCAGCAATCAGATAGGCGCCATAAACGACCATGCCCACCGAGCAAAGCCCCGCCGCCGTACCCGCCACGTTCAGGCCAAAAGATGAAATCGCCCGTGCCTTGACGTGGGTGCGTGATGTGATTTCGTTCAGTTCTTCCCATTTGCGCTGCATATGGCCTTCGGCCGCCTGCGCCTTGATGGTTTCAAGTCCGCTGAGGGTTTCAAAGATAAGAGAGCTTTTATACGCACCCTCGCGCATCGATTCCTTGACGACTTTGTCGAGCGGCCGTTGCAGCGAAATGCCGACCGCCAGAACCAGCGGCACCAGTACGGCGGGCACAATCGCCACCGGTCCCGCGATGACCCAGATCAAAAGAATGAAAAGGATAATGAACGGAAAGTCGATGACAGCGATGATCGTCGCAGAGGTAAAAAAATCGCGCAGCGTTTCAAATTCTTTGAGGTTGGAGGCATGCACGCCGACGCTCGGGGGGCGGGACGCCATTTTCATGGCCAGCATCTGTTCGAAAATACGCGCGGCGATCAGGTTGTCGGCCTTGCGCCCCGCCGTATCGACAAAGTGCGCACGCAGGAGCTTCAACAGGAAGTCAAAGATATAGGCAACAATTACGCCAAAGGCGAGCACCCAGAGCGTCGGAAAGGCGCTGTTGGGAATGACGCGGTCGTAGACGTTCATCGTGAACAGCGGACTTGCGATGGCGAGCAGGTTGATAACCACAGCGGCCAGCATAACCTCATAGTAAATCTTTTTGTGCCGCCAGATCGCGCCCCAAAACCAGTCGCGGGTGGTTTCGATTTGCGCCGGCCCCGCGCGGCTGTCGAGGTTCGCCGTGGGGCGTACAAAAAACGCATAGCTGCCGTAGCGCATCTGCAAATCGGCGAGAGAAATTTCAATCGTCACATCCGGCGTTTCGGGAAAAATCAGCAGCGCGCCTTTTTTGCCGCGGCCGGAGAGGATGCAGACCTGATTGTTTTTCAAAACAACAATGCAGGGCAAGTTCGGGCTGACGATAAGGTCTTTCAGCGGGCGGCGCACCATACGTGCCGTCATGCCCACGCGGTCGGCAGCGCGCACAAAGGCGGCAGGCGAAGCCATTTCCTGACCATGTACCGGCAGACCCGCCGACAAGGCCGCGGCCGTCGCGCGACGGCCATAGGTACCGGCAAGGATCGCGAGACATTCGAGCAAAGGATCATCCAGCGACAGGCGTTCGGCTTCGAGCGGCCAGTTGCTGCTCTCGGCAGATGCGTCACCGGCGGCGGCGGGCTTGGTGCCCGCATCCGCCGCCGGATGGAAGTCTTTTTTGATATGAAGTTCGCTATCGGAAACCAAGGCGCGCCCGCTTCCCCCGCATCAGGCGCGGATGGTTATTTCATGTCCACTTTGGCTTCACGGGGCTTTGCAACACCCAGCGTGTTCAGCAGCTGGCCTTCCAGCGCAAGAACGCGGAAGACTGCAAACATTTCGGTGTAAAGCGCATTCACATGGCTGGAGCGCGAAACGAAAAGCTCGTTCTGCGAGTCAAGCACGTCCAGCAAGGTACGGCGGTCAAGGCTGAACTGATCGAGATAGACGCTGACGACTTTCTCGTTCGCAGCGGCCTGATCGAGGAACTGCTGTGCACGTTCGGCCGAAGCAATCATGCCCGCCCAGGTGTCACGTACATTTTTCTCGACGCCGCGTGCGGCTTCGGCACGGCGCTCTTTTGCGACGGCGTGGCGATACATGAATTCACGTTGGCGCGCCTGATCGGCACCGCCGCGGTAGAGATTCCAGCGCATGACAGCCAGAAGAGACTGGCGGTTTTCGCTGCCCTCGATACCATCAAGGTCGCGGCCGACAGAGGCATTGGCCTGAAGTTCGACTTTAGGATACAGCGTAGAGCCGGAGCCTTCGAATTCAGCCTCGGCCACTTTAATGTCGGATTCAAAAATCGCCAGCGTCGGGCTGTTGGTCACAGCACGGCGCACGGCATCTTCCACGCTCGGCGGCAGTTTTTCGCGCGGAATATCGGGAAAAGCCATGCTGCCCGGCGTGTCGCCGACTTTCTGGATGAACAGAGCCTCAGCTTCGCGCAGTGCCTGCTCGGTCGAGCTGGAGGTTGCACGTGCCTGCGCCTGACGGGCAAGTGCTTGCGACACGTCGCCTTCGGTCACAGTGCCGGCTGCAGCGCCGGTGCGAATGGTTTCAAGAATTTTGATGTGGTCTTCGACGTTCGCGCGGGCAATCGCCAGAAGGTCACGTTGGCGCAGAACTTCGAGATAGGCCTCGACGATATCCAGGCCGACGAATTCGGCAACTTCGCCAACGCGGTTCGATGTCGATTCAACGCGCGCTTTCTGACGTTTGATTTCGCTGTTCACGCCATTGCCGTCGAAGAGCAGCTGCGTCAGGGTCAGGGACGCGCGGTTACGCCAGAGGCTTTCATCTTCGATGGTGGGTGTATCGGTGCGTTCATATCCGGTTTCACCAAGAAAATCGACGGAGGGCATCCACAGCGCTTTTGCCTGCGACAATTCTTCGCGCGTGGCGAGGCTGTCATTGGCGACAACACCATAGAACGGGTTGGTCAAAACCCCTTTGCTCACGGCATCTTGCAGCGTCAGGTTATTATCCTGACCCGATGCAACAGCAACTGTTGCGAGAGACATGCTCAGCAAAGATGCCGCGCAGAACAAAACGAATTTGTTTTTCATTTCAGACCCTTTATTTCATCCGTATCGATTTAAGGTTTTCATAGCAATGGGGCTGCGGTATTGAAAACCGCAGCCCCATGCTTACAACATTATAGTAGCCTAAGCAATCAAATTGCCGTTTGTTGTCAAGGCATCAAGATCGACCGAGACACCTTCCAGAATAGCGATAGTCTGGAAATTACCGCCGCCGGTCGCATCGACCTGAACGATGGTATTGCCACCCGATTGGCTCACATTGACATAATCGCTCAATGCATTGGTCAAGGGGTCAAAGCCGGCAAGGATATTGCTAATATCGAGCACGTCACCCTCGGCGAGGCTGAAGTCCTTGATGGTATCGACGCCTGCATCGCCAGCCTTGAACATGAAGGTGTCTGCGCCACTGCCGCCCCAGAGCATATCGTCCCCAGCACCGCCATAGAGCGCATCGTTACCTTCCTGACCGAACAGCCAGTCGTTACCGCTGCCGCCTTCGAGGTAATCGTTACCGCCGCTGCGGGTGCTGCCGCCGCTGCCGACCGATTCCTGCGCTAGCTCTTCGGCATTATTACGGATATAGAGAAGAGTATCGGCACGGCTCCAGCTCGGGTTGGCCGCGCTTTCACCAGCTTCGAGCTTGGCAAAAACATCCCAGCCGCTGCCCGGCAAGGTCGAAAGACCTTGCGCCAGCGCCAGCACATCGGTATTGACCGCATCGCCGAAGATGATGTCGTTACCGTCACCGCCCACCAGCTTGTCGTCGCCGACACTGCTCAGTTGGTTCAGCGGGCTTGCACCCAGCAGCGCCTGTGACAGATCGGCAGGGTCGGTGATGTTCAAAGAGATGCCATTGCTGTCAATCTCGTTGATGTTCGCGATTTTGCTGCCGATGCTGATGCCGACACCGATGACTTCGGTGCTGAGCGATTTCAGCGTTGCAATCTCGTTGGTGCCGTCGGTGCCGCGGATCTGGTTCATCGACTCGGTTTCATTGCCCGATCCGGTGGTCCCGTTGTTGTTGACATAGCGGTTCGGCTCGCCATCCGAGACAAAGTAGGTATAGGTCTCGGCGCCGGCAATCGGTTGCGATCCGCTCAGCCAGTTGATTGCTGCCTGCAAGGACGATTCATAGTTTGTGTAACCGCCCGAATTGCTCATGCCGTTCACGAAGTTGACAGCGGCATTAAAGCCCGCATCATCGGTCAACGTAAACGTACCCGACGTCAGCGCAGTCGTTGCAAAGGGCACAATGTGAACCTTCACGGTACCGCCCTGATAGTCGTTAAAATCGGCCATCAGGTTTTTGACCGCTTTCATCAGCAGCGAGTATTTCGAGTTTGGATCCGTTTTGGAGCCCATCGAGCCGCTGATATCGAGAACGAGGACAATATTATAGTCCTTGTTCTGCGCAATCTGCGAAGCACCGCCCACGTCGCCGATCAGGATATCCCCTGCGCCGCCGCCGTTGATTGTGCCCGTGCCCGTGCCGACTTCGTAGGACGTGGTCGAACCGTCTGTATCGCTGGTGTTTTTGCCTACGATCAGAACAGGCTTCAGACCATCCAGGAACAGCTTGGCCGTGCTGGAATCGCCGTCACCGTCGGTGAGGGTATAGGTGAAGACATCCTTGATCTCGCCTTCCGGAAGCGGCTGCGCGGCAATCGTCGAGGTCAGCTTGACGCTGTCGGCGCCAGTCGGACCCGCGCTGGTCGCGCGGATACCCACAAGGCCGCCCTCGATATCGTTCATCGTCAGGCCATTAATGCTGAAGGTCGCCTGAGTCACGATACCATCGCCTGCTCCGGCCTCGCCCAGCAGGATGCCGTAATCGAAGCCGTTTGACGGGTTCATGTTAATGCCGCCGTCGATGCTGAAGATAGAGCCGCCGTCAGCGCCGACATCAAGGAAGAAGCCGTTCAGATCAGCATTGCCGCTGACCAGCTTCACCGTAAAGTCGATGCCGGACGCAGTTT
This sequence comes from Alphaproteobacteria bacterium, assembly GCA_030682495.1. GTDB lineage: Bacteria > Pseudomonadota > Alphaproteobacteria > Micavibrionales > UBA2020 > UBA2020. The sequence goes on from JAUXOC010000057.1 coordinate 119,558, forward strand.
GCACCGCATATACCTCAACAACAACGCCCGTTGCCGCGTTCTGCAGTGTGGCGACAGGTTCCGTTGTGCTCCCCGTATTCGGGAACAGCGTATAGGTGTAAGAGCCGTCAGAGAAGATTTTCAGCGTACCATAGTCGCCATCAATCGTCGTGAAGCCACCGGTCGGCACATTAACCGTTGTGCTGCCGAAAGCCACTTTGGTGACGCTGTTGACGTCATCCTGGCTGAGGCTATCCGCCGCACCAGCACCGCCATTAAGGCCTGTGACCACGTTGCCGGACGCACCGCCCGACTCTATGTCGAAGCTGTTTCTGTCGTCATAGGCTGTCACGCCGTCATCCAGCACCTTGATGCCGATCACGGTTGCAGCCGTGTCACCGTCGTTATCCGTTGCAGTGACACCGAATTGCAGGTTGATCGCATCGTTCGGGTTGTTTTTATCGGCATGGTCGAGCGTGCCGATCAGGTTGAACTGATACTGGCCGTTCGGCTGGATGCTGAGCGTGAAGATCGTCTCGCCGCCTGCCGTACCGGTGTAGGTATTGCCGCTGAGCGTCACGGAAACAGGACGTCCTTCGGACGTCAGCGTACCGCCTGCGACCGAGCCGCCGACCGTAAACGTATCCGCGCCTGTTGCGCTGAAGCTGCCGGGTCCATCACGGAAGAAGTCCGCCTGCACCGCACCGGATGTCGTGACTGTGCCGCTGGCAAGATTCGTCTCGTCCACCGTTTTGATCGAGGGCGTGACAATGACCGGCGTATCGTTGGGCACAATGCCTTTCAGATACAGATAGGCCAGGCTGCTATCGCCGTCGCCGTCTTGCAGAACATAGGTGAACTGATCGGTCGGGCAATCGCCGGGCTGCACAACTTTGTTGATAACGAGGTCGAAGATGAAATCTTCGTAGTCGATATCGCCAAGGTTCGGCAGATCTTCAAAGCTGATGCGCAGCGTATCGGTACTGCCGTCTGTCGGCGCACCCGAAAGCGTGTGCACTTTGCCATCAGGGTTAAGTCCTGCACCTTCGCCGCGCGGTGTCGTGTGATACACGGGGCCGCTGAGCGTGGTAACCGTGCCATCCTGCGCGGTGAAGACCAGCGATACATCTGCTGCACTATCGGTGATTTTCGCGGGCTGGCCGGTCGTGACGTTGATAAACGCGACCTCGCCGGTGCTGAAATCAATACCCGCATACCCTCCGTTCAGAGAGAAGCCGTCCGCGACAAGGAAGAAGCCGATCTGACCGCCCGCCGTGGGGATGTCAAATGTTGCTTGCGTACCCACGTTGGTATTGTTGCCGTTGAGGAACAGCATGTTGACGCCCGTGATCTCGCCCGTCACCGGATCGATGATGTAGGAACCAACACTGTTGGAATAACCCGCGCCCTCGCTGACAAAGGTCATCGTCGCCGAAGTCGGATAGGTAACCGTGACATCGGATGCGAGCAGGCCGAGTGCTTCGGTGCCGCTGTAAACAAGGCCTTCCGCGACATAGGGGAAGGTCACGCCACCGTCAAAGCTGTGTTCGTAGACCGTCGTCGGGACGCCATCCGCGTATTCGGGGGACAGCGTATAGGTGTAAGAACCGTCCGAGAACATCGTCAGCGTACCGTAATTGCCGTTGATGCTGGCCGATCCGTTTTCAGGCACGTCGACGGTTGTTCCGCCAAACGAGATTTTAACAACCCCGTTCACGTCATCCTGACTGATGCTGTCAGCGGCGCCAGGGCCGCCGTTAAGGCCGGTGACCACGTTGCCAAAGGTACCGCCGTCATCGGTGCTGAACGTATTGTGGTCGTCAAAAGCGGTGACGCCGTCATCCAGAACGCGCACGGTGATGACCGTCGATGCGCTATCGCCATCGTTATCCGTCGCGGTGATGCCGAATTTCAGGTCAATCGCATCGTTCGGGTTGTTTTTATCGGCATGGTCGAGCGTGCCGATCAGGTTGAACTGATACTGGCCGTTCGGCTGGATGCTGAGCGTGAAGATCGTCTGGCCGTTTGCCGTACCGGTATAGGTATTGCCGCTGAGCGTGACCGTCACCGGATAACCTTCGGACGTCAGCTGGCTGCCTGCAACGGAGCCGGCTGCGGCAAAGGTATTCGCACCGCTGGCGCTGAAGCTGCCGGGGCCATCACGGAAGAAGTCCGCCTGCACCGTGCCGGATACCGACACCACACCACCGGAAAGATCCGTCTCGTCGACGACTTTTTTGGGCGGGGCGATGATTTCAGGCACATCGTCGGCTTCGATCTTGATCTTGACCGTCTGGCTGATTGTCATCTGGTTGTCTGTGTAGTCGTATTCCTCGCCGCTGAGGTTCACCTCGGTCGCGGTGACGAAAACCGTCAGCTTCAAAGTGGCCGATTGGCTGGGGACCCAGCCTTTGGCCGTATTCAGCATCAGACCGGGCAGATCCGCCGTTGTCAGCGACCAGTCGCCGTTCGGCAGTTTGGTACCCGCGGAAAGCGAGAAGGTATCGGGCACACCTTTGATAATGATGCTGGTGATGGCTTCGGAGCCGTCGGTCGTGCCGTTGACGGATTCACCCGTTTGGGTCGTGATGTTGAGCGCGATCTGCGTACCTTCTTCACCGCCGGGCGAGGTTGCCGTCAGCGTCGGGGTATCAATCACCGCATCGACAACGATTTTGGTCGGCACGGAAACGCTTGCCGTATCGCCATTGGTCGCGGTTGACGTTGCCGTCACTTGCAGGCCGGTCATGTCGGCATCGCTGTCAGCGGGCGGCTTCAACGTCGGGCCACCGCTAAAGGAGGCACCGGGCGCCAGCGTGATGGTCCATGTGCCCGTACCGGCGTCATAGGTGCCACCGGCAAGGTTGGTCATTTCCCAGCTGCTGTCGATACCGGTCACAGTGATGGTAATGAATTCGGCCGGATCATTCGGCGAAGCATTGATGTCCAGCGTCGCGCTGCCGTCTTCCTTGATGAACTGGTCGGCGACTCTCAGGTTCGGCTCGTCCGCAACAGGGTTGAAAGTGATTGTCAGCTCTTTGCTCAACTGCGCATTGTTGTCGCTGGTATCCCACTCGCCGCCGCTGAGGTTCACCTCTTCGGCATAGGATGTCACGGTCAGTGTGACCGTACCGTTGAAATTCGCAGGGGGGTTCAGCTTCAGGCCGGCAAGCTGGCCTTGCGTCAGCTCCCACACACCGCCGCCGAGGTTGGTGCCAGCAGAGAGTGTAAAGCCCGCAGGGACGCCTTCGATAACGACTTTGGTGATAGCTTCGGAACTGTCGCCTGTGCCGTTGGCGGCTTCGCCGGTCGCGGTTGCGATTGTGACGTCCGCAGGCGTATCTTCATTCGCTTCGGTATTGGCAACGTCGAGAGACATCGGGTCAATAACCGCATCGACGACAATCGCTGCATTCGCGGTATTCGATGCGGAATCCACGATGACACCGTTCACAACTTCGTGTGCGGTGGCGGTGACAACAAGGTTCACATCCACATCACTGTCGGCAGGCGGCGTTGCCACCAGTTCGCCCGAGAACGATGTGACACCCTGCGGCAAAGTCAGCGTCCAGACGCCCGTCGTGGAATCGTAGCTGCCGCTCACGCCATAGGCGCTACCGACATTATTGACATCGACATCCCAGCCCGGCAGGAAGCCGGAGACGGTGATGACGAGAATTTCGGAACCATCGGGGTCATTGAGACTTGCGGTAATTTTGAGGTTTTTGCTGTCCGGATGCGCCGCACCGTCTTCCTTGATCTGGCCATTTTCAACGGCCAGGTTCGGCACGTCCGCGACTGGTTTGAAAGTCACGGTGAGTTCTTTGGTGATCTGCGTCTTGTTGTCATCGAAATCGTCTTCAACACCAGAGAGAGTTGTCTCTTCGGCATAGGATGTGACGGTCAGCGTCACTTCGCCCGACCAGTTGGCTGGCGGGGTGAGTTTCAGACCGGCAAGCTCAGCTTGCGTCAGCTGCCAGACGCCGCCGCCGAGATCTGTACCGGCAGAGAGCGTAAAGCCCGCCGGAACGCCTTCGATAACGACCTTGGTGATTTCTTCGGAGCCATCGATCGTGCCGTTGGCTTCTTCGCCCGTGCGGGTCGAGATGCCCAGCGGCGCATCATTGTCTTCATCGACGATAACGTTGTCGACGGCGATGTTCAGTTCGACGTCATCAATCACGGCGTCGGTTATGATGTTCGCGGTTTTGGTCACGGTCACCGTCTGGCCGGTCACCACGTTGGTCACGGTCGAGGTAATAACAATACCGTTCATATCCGCATCGCTATCAGGCGGCGGGGAGAACGTGGGCGTGCTGCCAAAGCTCTGGCCGGGGGCCAGCGTGATTGTCCATGTGCCGGTTACAGAATCATAAGTACCGCCGGAGGTCGAGATATCCACCGTCCAGCCCGTATCGATATTGCTGATGGTGATGGTAATTTGTTCGTTGCTGTTGTTTGGCTTCGCTGTGACGTTCAGCGTGGTGGAGCCGTCTTCCTTGACAATCACATCCTGCACATCAAGGTTCGGATTAACGGCAGGCCCCAGCGTCGGGTCGGGGCGGCGGTCGGGCGCTTCGTATTGCAGCGCTGTCGGGTTGATCTCGCCGATTTTATCGAGCGAGTTGAATTGCGTGTACTGGAAGTTCGACTGGAAGCCGAAACCGTTACGCGCGCCGCCGGAAGAGCCTTCACCGGCCGCAGCTTCGATCTGGTTCAGTTGCGTGGCGGAGGCAAGGATGTTGCCGAAATCGCTGACGGGCAGTTCGGCGCCGTCTTTCAGCGTGATTTCCATGCCGCTGCTTTTCATCGTGCCGTAGTTGGGGATGACAATCTCGCCGCCGTTATCAAAGGTAATGACGAGCTGGCCGCCGCTGTCTTTGACAGCTTTCGGTTCGTTCATCGCAAAGCCGAATGTGTATTCGCTGCCTTCTTCAAGCTTGACGACCAGCGTCTCGCCGGCTTTCGGCATTTCAATCGTTTTTGCATCCGACAGGGTTTCTTCAGCCGTGGGCTGCGCAGTGGCGGGGGAGTCCATCGCTTGCAGCTGGGCGAGCTCGAGCTTCTGGCCATTGGGCAGGCTCAGTGTCGGTGCCGGAGACATCGAAGCGATGTCGGAGAAATTCTTGATAACGAGCGTTGCGCCGTTGGAGAGCATGATCTGCATCGCGCCGCCCGCCCCCATCGTGATGCCCTGCACCGTCGCGTCACCCGCGGCAATCGACAGATTCTGGCCTGCCGTTACGCTGATTTCGAGAGTTTGCTTGGGATCGAGAGAGAGAGTCTGTGCGCTGGTCGCCGCCGTCGTGTTATTTGTCGCCATTTTATTCCCCTTTTGGCTTTCAGTCTGATGCGTAGGACACCCTTATCTTTTGATTCCATATAAGGGTAGTCCAAATTAGTAACAAAATTACTAACAATTATGTCTAAAAAATTTATACGCGGGTCTGACTGCTCTGTCAATTATTATGTCAATTTTTACGCCATTTATATTGAAGCGCCCTCTTCCTAATGCAGCGCCTCAAAAAAAGCCAGAAAAATCCCGAAACCGCGCAAGCGCGCGCCAAGCCGCCGCCGATTTTCTATAACTTGCAAATGACAAGAGATTCCAATGACATATTGCTTTACTTGCCTCGATCTTCGGCGCATCATATGAACGGGAGTTTCTGTTTAAGGGGCAGTTTTATATGAGACATCATTTTACGGTCTGGGTGATCGCCGCCCTGCTCGGATTGGCCGCTGCACCCGCCGCAGCCGATGGCATGACGGAAATGACCCGCCTGCTCAAGGGGGGTGATTCTGCCCTCATGCAAGGGCAAACCGCCACCGCCGCCAAAACCACCGTTTCGGGTGACCCCAAGGCCATACGCCTGACGCCGGATCGCACCAAAATTCTGCGTCTGCGCGAAAGCGCCGCCAGCGTGATTGTCGCCAATCCGGCACATGCCACCGTGACGCTCGACTCCCCGCGCCTGCTCATCCTGATGCCGCGGGAGCCGGGCACGACCTCTTTCACCGTCCTCAACGCCGCCGGCAAAGTTTTGCTGGAGCGCAACATCATCGTCAGCGCGGTGCAGCCGCAATACGTGCGCGTGCGCCGCGTCTGCGGCAATGCCAATGACTGCCAGCCGTCAAATTACTATTACTGCCCCGATGGCTGTTTTGAAGTCACGCCCGTTGTTCACGAAAACAACGCGAATATCCCCGAAGTGCAGGGTAACGCCGCCGCGGCTGGCGTCACGGCTCCGATACCGGAAGATCCGATGATTGCCGAAGAAATCGAAGGTCCGATGCCCACAGAAGACGACGGCATCCTTGAAGACGACGCGCCCGATAGCGCATCTGATGCCCTTGAGGGAGAAGCAGAATGACAAAAGCTCCCCTTCAGCAAACCACCCGCCGCCATTCTGCGGCACGTTTTATCAGCCTGTCAGTGGTTGCCTTTCTTTTGGCCGGCTGTGCATCGCAGAACGATACGCAAGTGGGCGACCCGCTTGATAGCCTGCAAGGCCAGCGCGCCGCGACCGAGCGCCGCCTCGCCACAGCCGCCGCCGATGCCATACAGGCCGGCAAAACGCAAGAGGCGCTTGTTTCGTACGAAAAGCTCTATCAACGCGACAACCGCAATGCCGATGTCGCCGTCAACTACGCCCAGCTTCTGCGCCGCAGCGGCAAAGCCGATCAGGCCGCTAAAATTCTGGCGCCTTTTGCCGAAGGCAAGCGCAAGGATTCATCTCGCACACCGCGCGCCATGCTGAAAAACGAATACGCCGCTGCCCTGATTGAAACCGGAAAGTTCGACCGCGCTCAGACGATGCTTGAAAGTGTACTGAGTGATCCGGCACTGGCGGATTTTCATCCGGATGCCAGCAACCTTTCCGGCATCGCACTGGATGCGCAGGGGCAGCACAAAGCCGCCGAGAAACTTTTCCGTCAGGCGCTCGATGGCTGGAAGGGTGATCCGACGTCGGTCATGAACAACCTCGCGCTTAATCTTGCCAGCCAGGGCATGTTTGACGAGGCGCTGACCACGCTGCGCCGCGCCCAGATCATGGCACCGGAAAAATCCGAAATCGCCCGCAACATCGAGATCGTCAGCGGACTACGCGACGTCGTCGTGCCCAAAGCACCCGTTAGTCTTAAGAAGTAATCTACTTTTTTTGAATGAAAGCGCGCTACTGCGGCCCACCCAGAAAAGCGGGGCCGAGGATGACGATGAACAGCGCCGGCAGGAAAAATAAAATCATCGGCACCGTCAGCTTGGGCGGCAGGGAGGCGGCTTTTTGCTCCGCAGTGGCCATGCGCATGTCACGCGATTCATCGGCCAGCACCCGGATCGCCTTGGAAACCGAGGTACCGTATTGTTCTGCCTGCAACATCGCTGTGGCAAAAGACCGCGCCGCGCCCGACCCCACGCGCATCGCAAAACCCTGAAACGCACCCTTGCGGTCGTTGAGCATGCCCAGCTCGGCACTCAAAATGCCCAGCTCTTCCGCCAGCGCTTCCGAATGTTCGGATACCGTATTGGCAATCCGGTTGATCGCAGCCTCGATCCCGATACCGCCCTGCACACAGATCAGCATCATGTCGAGCGCGTCGGGAAAGCTCAGCGAAATTTCCAGCTGCCGCTTGTCTGCTGTGTTCTTGACCAGAATGCGCGGCAGAAAAAACCCGAACACCGCCATCGACATCAGAATAATCAACACTAGGCCCTGCCTGATTTCTTTGTCCGACACTGTGATTATCATCATCGCCAGAGATACAAAAATCAGCGGCAGCAAGATGCGGGAGACCAGATAAATGATCGGCGCATTGGGGCTGCGCATGCCTGCCTGCTGCGTCAGGTTACGGGCCGAAAGACTCGCCTCGCCGGCAATCCGCTGCAAACGGTAGAACAGCGCAATCGACTGCGTCGCCGACATATCCTGCTTCTTGCCTCTTTTATCCACCTGCTCGCGTGCCTGATCGAACAGCGCGCGGCGCTTTTTCTCGATGACGCCCTTGTAGCGTTCTTTCTTTTCGGTGCGGCGCAAAAGCGGCAGCGCGAAAGCGGCAAAGGAAATGGCGGCGGCAAGCGCACTCAAGACCACAACGACAAAATTTGAACTGAGCCCTTCCATGACTACACCTTGAAGTTAATCATCTGTTTCATGATCAGGATGCCACAAGACATCCAGAAGATTGCCCCGCCCAGCAGCATTTTTCCTTTGGGCAGGGTAAACAGGATGCTGATGTATTCAGGATTCACGGCATAAAGACCAAGACACACCAGCGGCGGCAACGCCGCGATAATAGCAGCCGAAGCTTTTGCTTCGGAGGACAGCGCCCTGATTTTCCGCTTCAACCTGAAACGCGCACGGATAACGGAAGAGAGGTTGGAGAGAACCTCGCTCAAGGATGAACCCGTCTCGCTTTGAATTTGCAGCGCCGTTGCGAACATATGAACTTCGGGCAGCGGAATGCGCCGCGCCATTTGCAGTGCCGCCTCGCCCAGCGGCACACCGATTTTCTGGTTTTCGTAGATACGCATCATTTCATCGCGCAGCGGGCTTTCAAATTCGCGCGCAACCATCGCAACCGCTTCGCTGATCGGCATCCCCGCTTGTAAAAGACGCACAGAGGCGTCAAGCGCGTCGGCAAAAAGCTCCAGAAACTTGCGCTGCCGCCGTCCCGCCTTCCATTTCAGAAAAAACCGCGGCACGCCCGCAAAGGCCGTAAAGGTCACAAAGAAGACAGCGATTGACGGCCAGCTGGTCAGCTTGAGAAGCCCGAAGACAATGAGGGCGAAAATCGCCGAGAAAATCCAGTAGCGCGACAGCGGCGCTTCATACCCCGCCTGTTCCATCAACTGGCGAATGCTGGTTCTGTCTTTGTCTTTTTTCTTGGACGCCTCTTCGGCGCCTGCGGCTTTCAGTTTGCGCGCAATATTATCGGAGCGCTGACGGGCCAGTTTGTCCTTGTCGTCCCTGCCGATCATAGCCCCGTCGCGCGCGATGACGGCCATATAACGGTCACGCTTTTTCTGCTGGCCACTCAGAACGACAGAAGCACCAATAGCCACAGCAAGGATCAGCGCGACGATAAAGACGGTAATCCCCATCATGACCTATGCATAAGCCTCCGACATCACATCGAGCAATTTCTTTTCAAGCCCGAACATCCGCGCGCGTTCGTACAAAATCGGGCGCAGCCCGCTGGATTTCTGCTTGCCGGTGATACGGCCAAACTCGTCCTCTCCTTCAAAATCAAAGCGGAACAGATCCTGCATGGTAACGACTTCACCCTCCATGCCGGTGATTTCCGTGACATGCGTCACTTTGCGCGATCCGTCGCGCAGACGCTGCACCTGAATAATCACGTTAACGGCAGAGGCAATCTGTTCGCGTACCGCCTGTGTCGGCAGGTTCAGCCCGCCCATGGCGATCATGTTTTCCATCCGCGACAGTGCCTCGCGCGGGTTGTTGGCGTGGACTGTGCCCATCGATCCGTCGTGACCGGTGTTCATTGCCTGCAAAAGGTCAAAAGCCTCTGGCCCGCGCACCTCGCCGACAATAATGCGGTCGGGGCGCATCCGCAGACAGTTTTTGACAAGGTCGCGCATCGTCACCTCGCCGATACCCTCAAGGTTTGGCGGACGGGTTTCAAGACGCACAACGTGCGGCTGTTGCAATTGCAATTCGCAGGCGTCTTCACAGGTAATAATACGCTCGCCCTGATTGATATAAAGCGTCAGACAGTTGAGCATCGTCGTTTTGCCCGAGCCTGTACCGCCCGATACCAGCACATTGGCGCGGCAGTTGCCGACGATTTTAATCATCTCGGCGCAATTCGGCGTCATCGCATTAAAACCGACCAGCTTATCGAGTGTCAGTTTTTCCTTGGCGAATTTACGGATGGTCATCGTGCAACCATCTACCGCAAGCGGCGGAATAATGACGTTGACGCGCGAACCATCGGGCAAGCGCGCATCGCAAATGGGCGACGACTCATCCACGCGGCGGCCAATCACACCGACGATACGCTGGCAGATCGTCAGCAAATGCTGGTTGTCGCGGAATTCGATGCTGGCGCGCTGGATTTTGCCGTTCAGCTCGATATAAATCGTTTTCGGGCCGTTAATCATGATATCGGCGATGCCGTCCATTTCAAGCAGCTCTTCGAGCGGGCCGAAGCCCAGCATGTCATCCGCCGCTTCTTTGGCGATCTGCGCCAGCTCGGCCGGTGTCACATCAAGGCCACGGAACTGGCCGATTTCCTGCACGGCAGAAAGAATCTCGGCGCGTGCCGCCTCCACATCCATGCGGGCGAGAGATTTCAGATCGATACCATCGCGCAAATCCGTCCAGATGCGTTTACGCGCACGCTCCATCCGCGGGTTGCTGGTGACGGCGGTAGCGGGCGGCGGAGCATCGGCGGGTTTTTCGGCCTTCTTGGCCGCAGGTGCCGCAGGTTTCGGCGCGGGCACAGGCACAGGCGCATCAGGGGCCTCTGCCGCAGACGGTGATGCCTCGGCCGCGGCGGGCGCATCATCGGTTTGTGTTTCATCCACCGGAGACGCCTCTGCCGGTTTCGGCGGTGGTGGTGGCGGTGGGGCGGAGCCTGAGCGTTTGCCGAACATTCCGCGCCTCCTCTACTTCTTCGTCTTGCCGAGCGCGCGCAGCAGGCTGAAGCCACCGGATTTTTCATCCGTACCTTCCGCCTGTACACCCGAGGCATGGGCTGCAACAGCGATCAGCGATTTCATGATGTCCTGCGCAGCGCGGTTTTCGCCTGCCGGCTTGCCGGCGCTTTCGCCCTGCATAAAAATTTTCGGCGCGAAGGGGATTTTGACCACGGGCTGCATATCCATCAGTTTATGGATATCCCCCGAAGGAACTTCTTCCGCCCCCGGCATGCCGACGTTGTTCAGCACCAGTTCGACCTGCTGAAGACCGCCGCGCGCATTTTTGATTTCGTTCACCAGCGTGCGGCAATTGCGCAGCGCCGCGATATGCGGCGTTGTCACAACCACAACATGCGCCGCGCGCGTAATAAGCCTTTTTTGCACCGCAGGCGACGCGCCCGACAAATCGGCCACGATGACGGGATAGGTTTTCATGATCCGCTCGAGCATGCCCTCGATAGCGTCGGCATCAGGGCTCTCGACAAGAATAGGGTCACCGCCCGATACCAGCAGCGACAGGTTTTCCGTCGCTTTCTGGATGATGCGCTTGAGGTCGTCGTCAGAGCCGGAAGTGCCGACCCTTACCGCATCGGCAAAAGTTGATGCCGGCTCCAAACCGAAAGAAATGCCGATGGTGCCTTTGCTGCCCGCTGCATCGATCAGCATGGTTTTTTGTTTCAGGCTTTCGGCGATGTCCCAGGCCAGCGCCTGCGCAACAACCGTCGCGCCCACGCCGCCTTTGCTGCCCATGACAGCAACAAGACGGCTGCCGGCCAGGCCGCGTTTTTCGACCAGTGTGCGGGCGATCATGCCCACCATGTCGTCTTCGCTGACGGGACGCACCAGATAATCGCGTACGCCCATGCCGATAAGGCTGCGATAGAGATGCACATCGTTGGTCGGGCCGATGATGACGGCATCCGTGCCTTCGGCGCAGACCTCGGCCAATGCACCGAGCTGCGCGGTGAAAGCTTCGCTGATATCGTTGGTTTCGATGATGATGAGTTCCGGCGATGCGGCATGTCTGTAACGTTCTACCGCCGTTTCCATCCCGCCGCGGACAACGCCGATCTCCACGCGCGCGAAACGCCAATCGGCGGAGATTTTCTCCGCCGTTGCCGCCGTGCCGTCATCCAGCGCGAAAACGTCCACGCGCGAGGCAGGCAAAAGAATGGCGGTGATGTCGTCGCTCATGCCTGACTACCTCCCGATACTGCTGGCGCTGGTGGTGTCAAGCGGCTCCATACCTTCGCCGGACATATAGCGTTCGGACACAGTGCCCTGACGGCGGCTGTCGCCGGCTTCGCTGCCGTCACGCCCCTTGAGATCTTCGGGGTTGACGATCATCTTGCTGAAAGCTGTGCGCGTTTCGCAGCCGATGCGGTATTTATGCAGGTCTTCGAGCGTATCGCCGCCCTGATAGCCCGTCAGCCGCTGCCCGCAACCAACCGGCGGCAGCGCGACAAGGACGGTATAGCTGACCACAGCGCGCTCCAGCAGCGCTGCATCGGTCATGCCGACGTATTCGACCTTCACGGCCTGTGCGCCGCCCTTGATGAAAGCAGATTGCCATTCTTTGCCGAGGCGGCGCGCCTGCGTTTCGTGCAGCGGATCGCCGCTGCGATACGGCATGACCAGATGCATGTCGCCACGGCCATTGTCGCGGAAATCGGCGGCAATGCGGCGGGCGGCGGTGGCATCGGGTTTTGCGGCGGGCAGCGCGACGCTGCGGGTTTCTTCGGACAGGCGCATATGGCCGGTTTCAAGCTGTGACGGTACGCTCATGTCGCAAGCGGCAAGGCCGAGCGTCAAACCGGCGGCACAAAACAGGCGAAACAGGCGGTGGATGATAGCGGTCATAAGAACTCTCCCTAATCCACAATATAGCCGTAAGCGCCGCCGTTGCCTACCTTCGCGGGCACGCGGTTGCCATAAACGGTGCGCAGGTTGTTCATGAAGCGTTGCGACAGGGCACGCTCGACCGCCGGCTGCGGGCGCGCGGCCTGCGCCGGAGCGGAAACCGGCGTCACACGCGCCTCACCGTCCAGCTTGGGCGCGACCGGCGGCGATGTTGGCGGCGTCGCCATACGTGCTTCACGCTGCATCGGCTGCTCCATAAAGGCTTCCGCCTCTGCATAGGGCTTCACAATATAGGGTGTGACCAGAATAATAAGTTCGCTTTCGTTGCGGGCGAATGATTTGGATTTGAAAAGCTCGCCCAGCACCGGCACGTTTTTCGCACCCGGCAGACCGTTGATGGAATCCAGCGTGTCGGATTTAATCAAACCTGCAATCATCAGTGTGCCGCCGCTACCCATCTGTACCGTCGTTTCGGCGCGGCGCACCGTCAGACCCGGCACCGTGATGCCGACCAGCGTTATGCCGTCTTCAGCCGATTTCGCCGAGACTTCGGTCGACAGTTGCAGCGCGATACGTTCGTTCGACATGACCGTGGGCGTAAAGTTCAGCGCGACACCAAATTGCTTGAATTCCAGCGTCACGTTGCCGTCCTGATCGCGGCCGACCGGCACGGGGAATTCACCGCCGGCCAGAAAGCCCGCGGTTTCACCAGAAATCGCCGTCAGGTTCGGCTCGGCCAGCGTATTGACAAGACCGTCACGCTCCATCGCTGCCAGATCAAAGTTAAAAGGCCCGAAACCGCCCGTGGGGTTCATCACCAGCGCGCCCGTTGCAAACGGCGCCGTCACCAGCCCTGTGCCAATCGACGTCAGGCCACCCGAGGCCGCGCCCTTGTTGAAGTTAAACTGGGTATCGAGGCCGTATTCACGCAGCACGGCACGTTTTGCTTCCAGCACCTTGACGCGCAGCATCACCTGCTGTTCGCCGCGTACCGTCATCAGATCGACAATCGGGCGGTCGGTGCCAGAGGCAAAGCGTGATGCCAGATCGCGGATCTGGTTTGAAACCGCAGGCGTAGAAACCTGCCCGCGCAGCACGATATCCTGCCGCACGGTGCTGACCTGAATGGTTTCGGCCGGAAAGAGTTCTTTGACTGCATCGCGCAGCGTTTTTTCGTCCACGCGCACACGCACCGCGATATCGGCGAGCTGATTGCCTTCGTTGTCAAAAGCGAGAATGTTGGTATCGCCTATTTCTTTGCCCACAATATACAAGCGGTTGGAGCGCAGCGTGCCCACATCGGCCACTGCGGGGTTGGCGACCAGAACATCCGCCACCGGTTGACCCAGATCGATGGTATCGGCCTTGCCCATGGTCAGCGTCACCGTACGCGTCATTTTTGTTGCGCCCTCGGCAATTGCGGAAACCCCAAGACAGAGCGTAATGCCCAGCGGGATCAGCAACATCCTGGAGAGGAAATGTTTCATGTTCATTCTCCTGCACTTTCGGCGTCAACGCGGACGGGTACATTTATGACCTGAGAGCCGCTATACATACGGATCGTACCGCCGGCGTTTTTGGTTTTACGATTAAGCTCGTTAATTCTTTTGACGACCGCGCTGGTGGTGGCGTCGGTGGTCAGCGGCACGGCCACAGACACGGGGGTGTCTTTTTCACCGATGCGGCGCAGCGCAAGGCTCAGCTCACCCATGCGATCGGTCAGCGCAATAATCTGCGCGCCTTCCTGCGTGACTTCAAGCGTGACAGTCTTGGCGATCTTGGCCGGGCGGTCTTCGTCTTTTGCATTCTGGTCGACAGCAAGAACCTTCACATTGCTGAGGATCGTCTGGCTGGCAAAGCGGCGTACAACCTGATCGGAGACTTCATCTTCGACGTTCGGCAAGTTCGGTGTATAGGACAGAATGACATCGACATGATCGCCCGGCGCCATGAAGCCGCCGGCCATCGTGCTGGCCTTGACGGAAATGGCCACGGCACGCATGCCGGGGGAGATACGGGCAGAGAGAAAATTGTTGCCCACGCGCACATCCGGCACCAGCGCCTGACGCGTGATCGGCTCGCCCGATTCAATCGCGCGGCGCACGGGGGATTTCAGCACATCCAGTTTATCGATATCGGGTTTTTCGGCCGTCTTGCGGATGACGCCTTTGAACGCGCCGCTCTCGGGCCATGATTGCCAGCGCACATCGGCCGCTTTCAGCGTATCGCCGACAAGGATCGGCTTATTCGCCACGAGGATTTCAACCGTCTTGGGCGCAGGCGCGCCGCCCTTCGGCGACAGTTTCGACTGCACGATCAGCGCCACCGTGATTGCCACGATCATCGCGCCGCCCATAACCATTAAAACACTTTTGTTCATGTTAAAAACTCCCCGAAAGCACGCGCTTTCTCTTCCCCGTTTCTATTCTTGCACGGAAACACCCCATTGTGTCCAGAAAAAACTGAATGTTTCTAATGAATTATTTTAATTAGTTCATCTATTTGATGAAAAATGAATCCATTATGTAACATCGCGCCCCAAGCGCCTGTTGTTATGGCAATACCATAGGGCACGGCATTGCCGCCGCCCTGCACGGTTGCTACCCAGCTGCCTTCGCGCGGGTTTTTAAACGGCTTGCGCTTCTTTAAAAACAGCGATGCAACACCCAGCAAGCCCCCAACAATCGCCATATACATCACATAGGCCATCAGTCCCGGCAAACCTACCCAGAGCGCCAGCGCCGCCCCCAGTTTGGCATCGCCCGCACCCAGCATGTTGAAGGCGAACATCACATAGGTAATGACCAGAAACACCCCGCCCGCCGCAAAGGGATGCCACCAGACGCCAAAGGAAGACGGAGACAGCGCAAAAGCCACGGCGAAGCTGCCCAGCACGATGAGCACATAGGTATTCGGAATACGCAGGCGCTGCACATCGCTGATACAGCTCAGCAGCGTGGTCGCCAGCATAAGACATGTCAAAAGCGCAACGATCATGAAACCCAGTATAGAAGAAAAAAGATTACTGCGGCGTTAAGCCCGCAGCAACATCAGGACATCGACTCGCGACCCTGAATAAAACCGATGATGTCATCGGTCATCTCGACCAGCTCATCACCCATTGTAAAGACAACCGCGACAATCGCCAACGTGAAGGCCGCCACCATCAGCGCGTATTCGATGGCTGTCGCCCCGCGGCGGTCTTTGATAAAAAGGCTGAGAAAACGCGGCGCTCTCATCCCTGTCGGATCCTTTTTAAAAAGAAGCCCGCCATTGCGGCGGGCTTCTGTTTTCTGCGCGGAAAGCCGGAGGATTAATCCATCGACTCACGTGCGGAGATCTTGTCTTCGGCTTCCTGGAACATCTCGCGAAGCTCGGTACCGAAGGTGAAGACGACGGCCGCAATGGCAACAGCAATACCAGCCGCAATCAGACCGTATTCAATGGCCGTCGCGCCCTTTTCAGAACGAACGAACGACTCTTTCATAGCCCATAATTTCAACAGCATTTTTCCCTCCATGGAACGTTTGTTTTAAATGTGAACCCTAGACCCTATAGTTCTATCCTATGCCCGTATGCCTTAAGATTCGGTAAATCGGCCACCCTGCTTTAGTTAATTTTACCAGCGTGAAAGATTTTTTCCAGCTACGTGCCTCAACATCAAGTAAAGCATCTCTGCCGTAAAAGTAAATTGGATTTTATCTATTTGCAAACAGAGCCTAGACAGGCGTGATATCTTTTCAGCGTCAAGTTTATACCTGCCATTACTTGTTTGCAGCCTATTTAACGATATGCAGCTGGCTGAGCTGGTTGGCAATATTCTCGAAGGCCGAAATCAAATCCTGGTTACTCGGCGCGTTAAAATACTTGCTGGGGTCGGATGCGCACTGGCGAAACAGTTCACGCGTGGCATTATTGATACCAGACTGGAACGTAATCGTATAAAGCGTCACACCCGCATCCTTGGCGCTCTGGCATACCGTCATCATACGTGTATTCAACTGCGCTGCAGTAATACCGGGATTTGCGCCGTAGGCAGAGTATGCGTTCAGAGGAACGTTATCTCCGTCAGTCATCAGAATGATCGTCTTGCTCCAATCCGGATCGCCATATTCAGACCCCTGCGTAAACGGAGGGGTAGGCGATAATACCCGCCAGCCCCAAACAAGCCCGACGTTAATATAAGTATTGCCAGTGGCCGCAAGTCCGTTGATTGCCGTTTGCAGGGTATTCTGATTATTGGTCAAAGGCACGATACGGTTGACCGTGCAACCGGTATTGGGGTTGTTGTTGCTATATGTACGGCAAGTACCGTCGCTATTGAACTGGCTGCATATTCGCGGATAGCGGTACATGCCCCAATTGGGCGTTTCATCGTCACGGGTATCAAGCGGCGATGCCCGCTCCAGAATACAGCCGCGCCAGTCTGTCGTCGTACCTGTGGTGCCGTTGTTATAAACAATCGATGCAGGGTTTTTATAGGGATCGGTCGTCGGCCAGTTCACAAAACCAGCGCCCACGGCGCCGACGTTAACCGAAGCGCTGAACGGCACAATCCCGATTTTCAGATATTCCGGATCGCTGATACGGCTGAACATGATGTTAAGAAAGTTTGTAGAAGCCGTCCGCAGCGCGGTGATGTTGTTCCCCGCCATCGAGCCGGTCACATCGAGCACCAGTGCAACTTCCACTCCCGCCAGCTCCCGCTTGACGATCGTTTCCTGATAAACGTCGATGTAGTCGTGGCCGAAAATACGCATGAATGTGGTCGGCACACGTGCGCTAGCGGTGACGCGAACGTTACCGTCACCGAAGGTAACCTCGACGTTATATGTCTCTCCAAGGCGATCTTCCTGATAATTCGCATCGATAAATCGCTGCACTTGCAGTTCAATATCGCTAAGCGATCCCGTGGTGCTGCCTGCTGCCAGCGCCGCCTTGTCAACGGCATTGGCAAGGCGGGTTTTGATGTTATAGGCCTGGGCAAGGTCGACAGAGACACCGGCGGCGGCGACAAACATCGGCATCGACAACGCAAAGATAATCGCCGTCGCCGCGGTGGTTTGTACCGTGAAACGGCGGCATCCATATGATATTCTGCGCATCCAGCCTGTTTTCATGATGTTATTCCCTTTCCACAAACAGGCCTTTGCGGCCGCGCACATATGCCTCTTCACTCATGCTGACATTACCCATGATATAACCGGCAAAAAACGGTTTGAATGTATAATTGACTGTCACAGCCACAACACCTTCGTTTTGCAATCCCAGCCCCACACTGCGGGCCAAGACATCATCGTTTTCATCCATGTTGACGGTTTCACGCCAGCGTACTGTCGGCGTCCGCGCCACACCTACGTATTGTATGCCGACAATGTCCACGCCATAGCTTTCCGTCTTATAGGGGTTCAGAGCCAGCCGCCCCGCTATGACGGCATCGTCAATTTGCGCATCATTCGTAAAACGGTCACGCGCCAAAAGATCTGCAACGATCTGGCATGAATTGGTGACCTTAAGGTTGGCCACAAGCGCTGCCCCGACATCGATCATGCCGCATAGAATCGTCATCAGGACAGGAAACAAGAATCCTGCTTCAATCGCGGCCACACCGCCATCATCACGCAGACATTTTTTGGCAAGTCGGGAGCTAAACAGGTGGCGGAGTTTCATTTTCACTCCTCCCCAAAGTTATAAGGTTCGGCCTTGATAACCGACAGGGACGTATGCATCGACCAGTTGCGCCCCGGATCACCGGTGATCAAGCTACCCAGAAACGGCGTCAGAAACTCATAGCGGTAGACCGTACGCACCATGATGACGTCATTGGAATTTCCCGTTGAAAACGGCGAGGGTACAAGATTGCCATCATCGTCGAACTCCGGTTCATAGTTTTCTGCGCCGGCAAAGGTGTTATCGTCAAGGCGGATAACTTCGTATTGCATCCGGTCACAGGGAATCATCGTACGCACATGGTCACATAGCGCCACGCGGAATGTTTCTTCGGGATCTTCCGACAGTTGCGCCTGGCCGGTGCGCAGCAGGCGCGATGCCGCCGCTGATCCGCCCTCCAGCGCCGTGCCTGCGGCGAAGTACATCGAAATTTCAAGGATCCCGACAATCATCAAAAAAAACGGTGTGGCAATCAACGCGAATTCAACCGCGGCCACGCCATCTTCCCTGCGGCGCCATCTGTGAAAATGTCTAAACATCGTTTCAGCCCCTGAAACAGTCCCCCGCCCGTCTTGCCATGCGTTGCGCACACGGATATGCGGGCATTCCTACCGTCCCTTGCTCCATTCTACGCCCGCGGGCTTTAAAAACAGGTTAATGGCCGCCAAATAAGCCTTAAATATCAAAAATATGCCCCCTTTAACCTAAAGACTGTGGCGGTTGTTTGGGGGCCTCGGCCGCGATCTGCGGACCCCATTTGCGTATCATATCCTGCTGCCGGCGGTCGATATCGACCAGACGTTTCTGTCCGCGTTTGACCAAAACGCCCGAGACGACACCCGGCACCTGAAAATAAATCACCCAGCCGCAAGCCGCCGCCGCATAAGCGAACAAAAGCGTTTGCGGTTGGAGCAGGAGCGCAAGGGCATGGTCGATACGTCCGCCCATTTCCCAAAGATCCAGCAGCGCCGGTACCGTGCCCGCAAGATTCATCGCCCCCACGGTCAGACCCGCGGTTCTGTCCGGTTTGTTGTCGATCAGCGCCGCCACGAAAGCCGGCAGCATGCAGCCACAGAACAAAACAGTCGTCGGGTAAAACAGCATCGCCGTGACCATCAGGCAGAAAATCGCCACACGGACGGAGAAAGGCATACGCTGCGGGTTGTTTTTTTGAACCGTGCCCGACATTTTCAGCTCCACAAATAATGATAAAGAACG
Source organism: Alphaproteobacteria bacterium (assembly GCA_030682495.1). GTDB lineage: Bacteria > Pseudomonadota > Alphaproteobacteria > Micavibrionales > UBA2020 > UBA2020. The sequence continues at coordinate 138,948 of JAUXOC010000057.1, forward strand.
GTCAGAATCACCGAAGCCGCGCCAAGTACCGATGACACCAGCATGGCCACCTGACGGCCGGACGCAAGCCCGAAGGTACTGCGCCGCGACAGCTGCTGTTCCAGCCCCGCACGCTCGCGCATCAAAAACGCAAATTCACGCCGTGCCTGTGCGAAGCGCATCTGGTCGTCTTGTACCACCGCTGCAGAATCAACGATCTCCAGAAGGTTGTTCAGATTGCCGCCGTCGCCCGCGGTCGCCAGCCGGCGCGCCACTTCCTGCCGCAGGTCACGGTCATAAAAACGGTTCACCGCAGGCTCCATCTGCGCAAGCAGTATGCGCGCCAGTGCCGGCACGGGCTGGATGCGGAAACGCCGCTGGATGGCGGACAAGGCGCGCAAAACGCCGATGATCTGATAGCCGCGGTCATGCGAGATAATATGACCGAGATAGGGGTCGATCATTTTCGGGTCGCGCACCGAAATAAAGGCAATCATATGCCGGTCCAGTATCGGCTCCAGCCGCTGGCCGCGCTGGGCAAGCCTCTCCAGCGCCAAAAGCAAATGCCCGGGACCGAGGATGTAATAATCACGCAGCTGCGGGCTCAGACAGACAATTTCCTTGTTGAGCAGATAAACCACGCGTTCGATGCCATAGCCCGGCATTTTTTGCGCCAGAAAGTTGCGGCATTTTTCAAACAGCGTAACGATGCCGCTGGCGTCGGGGATTTCTTCATAGCGCTGGTTGACCCAGCCGTTGAACAGTTGCAGCGAAATCAGTTCGGCGTAATGCTGCACGTCTTCGCCGCGCGCCATCGCATCGGCCAGCGCCGTGCCGAAGCCATCCGGAAAAACCGCCAGATCCTTGAAACGGACCGGCGCATAAGGATCCAGCACCTGTGACAGCTCGGCCACAACCCGCTCGCGCATCGCGCCGTCTTCTTTCTTCCAGAAGGTTTCCAGACGAGCCTCGAGATCGCGGTCTTCAAAATTCCGTTTGAGCCAAAGATCAATATTGTCTTTTTCGATCAGCCCCACGGTATCCGAAATATGCGCCGCCAGCGACATTGCCAGCGAGCGCAAATCCCAATATTTCCGGTCACGGAAAACGAACGGGCGGCGCGCCTTCATGTTATTATGCGGCTGCTTTGCGCTCAGCCGCCGGCCTTCCAGCCAGCGCAGCGCATCGTCTAGTCCCCATCTGGCGCTTTCGTCGTCATGCAGAACGCCGCGCAGGAACTCGGACAGATAGGCCGGCAGGCGTTCGCTGCCGATCAGCGCGCCGTAGCTGCCGTTCTCTATCTTTTCGCGGATAATTTCTTCGTTGCTTTTGCCCACCAGCGGATTGCCGCCGCGCAAGGTCATCGCCACGCAAATACCCAGCGCGTAAAGATCGTTTTTAACCGTGCCTGTCCCGCGGCCGCCCGGCTGCGCCATCGCACGTTCTATCGTTTCAAAAACCGCGCTATGCCGGAAAAACGGCGCGCTGCTGAGACATTCGCCAAGGATCGCCACTTCCGATCCTTCGCCCCCCGCCATAAAAATATTGTCAGCCGTGATCGCGCCGTGCACCATATCGATGGACTGGAGCTCTTCCAATACCGACACCGCAGGCTGGATCAGGGCGGCAACGATCCGGTCGTCGCTGATACGCACCGTGCGCGCAGCACCCAGTGGCAGCAATCGCCGCGCCGGCGGCATGTCAAAAACGAAAACATAGACCTGCTTGGTTTCCGACGGCCATTCGGTAATGCCCGCCGTCAAAAGCTTTAAAAGATGCGGCGTTTTAATGGCCTGATAGGAACCGACAGCAGAAATGCGCGGGCAGCGGCTGCGCCCGGCGGTCATGGCGAGCAGCGGTTTACCCTCCCTGAGGTCACGCGCTTCAAAAGCGCGGGTTTCAAAACTGGCGAAGGCTTCAAGCGGCTTGGCAGGAAAAATTTCGACCTCGCCACCCAGCACAATGCGGCCATCGTTGCCGGGCGCAGTCACGCTGTAGTGGTCGCTTGCAGGTGCATTGACCTGCCCGCCGCCGGCAGGTTCGGTATAATCTCTAAATATTCTGAATATTTTTTCGCGCAGGCGCATTCAACTTCCCTGAAAACCCGCTTTCAGTTTAGCGGTATCAGGTAAACGATGCATGAAGAAAAACGTTTCCGATAATTACGGAAACATTAGACCCCGCCGAGCGCGACCAATTTCAGCTCCAGATAGTCTTCGATACCGTATTTGGAGCCTTCATGGCCGATGCCCGACTGTTTCCAGCCGCCAAAGGGCGCCTGCGGCGCGACAATCGCCACACTGTTGACACCGACCATGCCGTATTCCAGCGCCTCTGCCACGCGCCAGGCGCGGCTGATATTGCCGGTGTAGAAATAGGCGGCGAGCCCGTATTCGGTATCGTTCGCCATTTTAATGACATCTTCGTCGGTCTTGAAGCGGAAGACAGGCGCCAGCGGGCCAAAAGTTTCTTCGCGGAAGCAGGCCATATCGGGCGTGGCACCCGACACCACCGTCGGCTCGAAAAATGTCTGGCCAAGCGCGTGGCGCTGCCCGCCTGTGGTGACTTTTCCGCCTTTTGCTGTCGCGTCTTTCAGGTGCTGTTCGACTTTTTCGACGCCTTTTTGATTAATCATCGGGCCCAGCTCGACGCCGTCATCAAAACCGCTGCCGACTTTCATTGCCGCAACGGCTGCCGTAAATTTTTCGACGAAGGCATCATAAACACCGTCCTGCACAAAAACACGGTTGGCGCAAACGCAGGTCTGCCCGCTGTTGCGGAATTTGGATGCAATCGCCCCCGTCACCGCCGCATCGATATCGGCATCGTCAAAAACGATAAACGGCGCATTGCCGCCCAGCTCCAGCGAAACTTTTTTGATGGTCGATGCCGCCTGCGCCATCAGAATTTTGCCGACAGCGGTCGATCCGGTAAAGCCGATCTTGCGCACCGTCGGGTTTTCGGTCATTTCCTTGCCAATCGGCGGCGCGTCGCCCAGCACGATATTGAACACGCCCGCCGGAATGCCCGCACGTTCGGCCAGAACCGCCAGTGCCAGCGCCGAAAACGGCGTCAGTTCGGACGGCTTCAGCACCACTGTGCAGCCCGCCGCCAGCGCGGGGCCGGATTTACGCGTAATCATCGAAGACGGAAAATTCCACGGCGTAATCATCGCCGATACGCCAATCGGCTGTTTCAGCGTCATCAGACGGTGCGATGTGTTATGCGTGGGAATAATATCGCCATAAATGCGGCGGCATTCTTCGGCCATCCATTCGACATAGCCGATACCGCTTTGAATTTCGGCCTTTGCCTGCGCAAGCGGCTTGCCCTGCTCTGCTGTCAGAATGCGGCACAGGTCGTCAATGTTTTCGGTCTGCAAATCCGCCCAGCGGCGCAGGATTTTTGCACGCTCGACTGCCAGCAGGCTGCGCCATGCACCAAAAGCTTTATCGGCAGCGGCAATCGCGCGGCGGGTTTCTTCCGCGCCCATATTGGGTACAGCGCCAAGCACATCGCCCGTTGCGGGGTTTGTCACCTCGACCGTTTTGCCGCTGTCTGCCGAAACCCATTTGCCGTCGATATAGCATTGGTCACGCCAGAGCGCGGGGTCTTTCAGCTTCAGCGCGGCGGCGACGTCGGCAGGTTTGCGCAAGGGCTGGGACATGATATTTCTCCTGAAAGATGATGCAAATAATATGGCGGGTTTACGGCGCGGCGGCAACCCCCGCGCAAATTCCCTGCGGCATCAAGACCTTCACCCCCTCAAACGCAAAAAAGCCGCCGGGATGCGGCGGCTTTTTGTAGCACCTTTGGGCTTTTACGCCGCCTGCGCGAGCGCGGCCAGTTTGGCGCGGACAATATCGATGTTTTTCTGGATATGCGCGGTTTTGCTGGGGTCGTCCTTGGAAAAGCCCAGATCATCTTCGAAGTTTTTCAACTTTTCGTTCAGCGCCTCGCGGTCAAGGTCGCTGACGTTCACGGCTTCTTCGGCCAGTACGGCGCAAAGATCGCCCGTCACATCGACAAACCCGCCGGAGACGAAGATGCGGCGCACCTCACCCGAAGGCGACGTCACCGACACCACGCCGGGGCGCAGACTGGACAGCAGCGGCGCATGGTCGGCCAGAATGCCCAGCTCTCCCTCGCCGCCCGGAACGATCACCATGCTGGCCTCTTCGGAGGCAAGAATACGCTCCGGCGAGACCAGTTCGAACTGGAAGGTTTTATCGGTCAGCTTTTCGGCCATGTCCCGTATCCTTGGTCTTCGTTGGGGGCTTCGTTAGATTACGCAGCCGCTTTTGCCATTTTCTTGGCTTTTTCGACCGCTTCCTCGATGGTGCCGACCATGTAGAAGGCGGCTTCGGGCAGGTGGTCGTAATCGCCGTTCACAATGCCCTTGAAGCCCTTGATGGTGTCTTCGAGGGAAACGAACACGCCTGGCGTGCCCGTGAAAACTTCGGCCACGTGGAAAGGCTGCGACAGGAAACGCTGGATTTTACGCGCGCGGGCAACGGTGAGTTTGTCTTCTTCAGACAATTCATCCATGCCGAGGATCGCGATGATGTCTTGCAGCGCTTTGTAGCTTTGCAGCGTCTTCTGAACCGCGCGGGCGACGCCATAGTGCTCTTCGCCGATGACGCGGGGGTCGAGAATGCGCGAGGTGGAGTCAAGCGGATCCACCGCGGGGAAGATCGCCATTTCGGCAATCTGGCGGCTGAGAACCGTCGTCGCGTCAAGGTGCGAGAAGGAGGTTGCAGGCGCGGGATCGGTCAAGTCATCCGCAGGAACGTAAATGGCCTGAACCGACGTGATCGAACCTTTATCGGTGGAGGTAATACGCTCTTGCAGCGTACCCATCTCGGTCGACAGTGTGGGCTGATAACCCACGGCAGAAGGAATACGGCCGAGCAGCGCCGAAACCTCGGCACCCGCCTGCGTGAAGCGGAAAATGTTATCGACGAAGAACAGAACGTCCTGACCTTCGACGTCGCGGAAGTATTCCGCGAGGGTCAGGCCGGACAGCGCCACGCGCGCGCGCGCGCCCGGCGGCTCGTTCATCTGGCCGTAAACGAGCGCCACTTTGGAGCCTTCGCCGTCCAGCTTGATAACGCCGCTGTCGATCATCTCATGGTAAAGGTCGTTGCCTTCGCGGGTACGTTCACCCACGCCTGCAAAAACCGACACACCGCCGTGCTGCATGGCGACGTTGTTGATCAGCTCCATAATCGTCACGGTCTTGCCGACGCCGGCGCCGCCGAAGAGGCCGATCTTGCCGCCCTTCGCATAGGGGGCCAGAAGGTCAACGACTTTAATGCCGGTGACGAGCATCTGGGTTTCGGTTGCCTGTTCGGTGAATTCCGGTGCGGCGCGGTGAATGGCATAGTGTTCTTTGGCATTGACGGGGCCGCGTTCGTCAATCGGCTCGCCGATCACGTTCAAAATACGCCCGAGCGTGGCAGGACCGACCGGCACCGAAATCGGCTTGCCCGTATCGGCAACAGCCGCGCCGCGCACGAGACCTTCGGTCGCGTCCATGGCGATGGTGCGCACAGTGTTTTCACCAAGGTGCTGCGCCACTTCGAGAACCAGCGTTTTACCGTCGTTGTCAACGGTCAGCGCGTTCAGGATCGGCGGCAGGTTGCCTTCGAATTGTACGTCAACAACGGCGCCCGTGATTTGCACGACTTTACCGGGAGAGCCTGCGTTTTGTGCGGCCAGTTTTACCATGGGGTTTGCTCCTTCTATACCTTAAATCTTTGTGTCTTGTGTTTCGTGTCGCGCGGGTTATACGGCTTCGGCACCCGAAATGATCTCGATCAGTTCTTTGGTGATGTAGGCCTGACGCGCGCGGTTGTATTTCAGCGTCAGTTTGGAAATCATGTCGCCCGCGTTGCGCGTGGCGTTATCCATCGCGGTCATACGCGCGGCCTGTTCGCCCGCCGCACTGTCGAGCAGCGAGCGGAAGACCTGCACCGCAAGGTTGCGCGGCAAAAGATCGGCGAGGATGGCTTCTTCGTTCGGTTCGAATTCATAAAGGGCTTTGGCCACACCCGCTTCGGCCGGTTTTTCTTCCTCGGCGCCCTCTGCGGCGTCTTCCACCGACAGCGGGATCAGCTGGGATGCCGTCGGCACCTGACGGATCACCGATTTGAACTGGTTATAGACCAGATTGCAGACGTCAAACTCGCCGCGCTCCAGCGCATCGAGGATATAATCCGACACCTGCGCTGCATCTGCGAAAGACAAATGTTTTTTACCGAGGTTTTCAAAAACCTGTACGATCTTGTCGGCATGGTCACGCTTCAGCGATGCCGCGCCTTTGCGGCCAACGCAGACCAGCTTGACCGTTTTACCGGCCGTGACCAGATCGCGGATTTTCAGGCGCGCCAGACGGACGATAGAGCCGTTAAAGCCGCCGCACAAACCACGGTCAGACGTGATAACGACGAGCAATTGCACATCATCCTTGCCCGTGCCCGCCATCAACAGCGGCGCGCTGCTGCCCATGTCGATGTTGGCGACAAGGCGGCCCAGCATACCCGACATGCGCGCGGCATAGGGCTGGCTGGCTTCGGCCTGCTGCTGGGCGCGGCGCAGTTTGGACGCCGCGACCATTTTCATGGCCGAGGTGATCTTGCGCGTGGATTTCACGCTGGCGATCCGATTTCTGAAGTCCTTCAAACTGGGCATGTTGCTACCTTATCCGTATCCGTGTCGCAGCTGTTATCAGGCGGCCTTTTTGGAGCCGACGAAGGTCGTGCAGAAGTCCTGCATGAACTTTTCGAGCGCGGCTTTGGTTTCGTCGCTGATTTTCTGCTCGTCGCGGATGGCTTTCAGAACGTTCGGCGCCTGCGTACGGGCCGCGCTCAGCATCTGCGTTTCGAATTTGGTCACATCGGCCACGGCGATCTTGTCGAGATAGCCGTTCACACCGGCGAAGATCGACAGAACCTGTTCTTCCATCGACAGCGGGCTGTACTGGTTCTGCTTGAGCAGTTCCGTCAGGCGCGCGCCGCGGGCGAGCAGTTTCTGGGTCGAGGCATCGAGGTCAGAGGCGAACTGCGCGAAGGCTTCCATCTCGCGGAACTGCGCGAGGTCGAGCTTGATCGTACCGGCAACCTGTTTCATCGCTTTCGTCTGCGCGGCAGAACCGACGCGCGAAACCGACAGACCGACGGAGATCGCGGGGCGGATGCCTTTGTAGAACAGACCGGTATCGAGGAAGATCTGGCCGTCGGTGATTGAAATCACGTTCGTCGGAATATAGGCGGAAACGTCACCGGCCTGCGTTTCGATGATCGGCAGCGCGGTCATGGAGCCTGCGCCCATGGCATCGTTCAGCTTCGAGGCGCGCTCCAGCAGGCGGGAGTGCAGATAGAACACGTCGCCGGGATAAGCTTCGCGGCCCGGCGGGCGGCGCAGCAGCAGCGACATCTGGCGGTAAGCCACAGCCTGTTTGGACAGGTCATCGTATACGATCAGCGCGTGCATGCCGTTGTCGCGGAAATATTCTGCCATCGTGCAGCCGGTATAGGGCGCAAGATATTGCAGCGGCGCGGGTTCGGATGCGGTCGCGGCGACGATGATGGAGTATTCCAGCGCGCCGTTTTCTTCGAGTGTTTTGACGAGCTGGGCAACGGTAGAGCGTTTCTGGCCGATGGCGACGTACACGCAGTAGAGTTTTTTCTTTTCGTCCGTGCCTTGGTTAATTTCTTTCTGGTTCAGGATCGTATCGACGGCGATGGCGGTTTTGCCGGTCTGGCGGTCGCCGATGATCAGTTCGCGCTGGCCGCGGCCGACGGGCACGAGCGCATCGAGCGCCTTGATGCCGGTCTGCATCGGTTCATGCACCGATTTACGGGCGATGATGCCGGGCGCCTTTACATCCACGCGACGGCTTTCGTCGGATTTAATCGGGCCTTTACCATCAATCGGGTTGCCAAGACCATCGACCACGCGGCCGAGCAGGCCGCGGCCCACGGGCACGGACACGATTTCGCCGGTCTGGCGTACGATGTCGCCTTCTTTGATGTCGCGGTCGTCACCGAAGATCACCACACCGACATTGTCGGTTTCAAGGTTCAGCGCCATGCCTTTAATGCCGTTCGAGAATTCGACCATCTCGCCGGCTTTAACATTGTCGAGGCCGTAGATACGGGCAACGCCGTCACCGACGGACACGACCTGACCGACTTCGGCGACATCTGCCTCGGCGCCGAATTTTTCGATCTGGCTTTTGAGGATGGAGGAGATTTCAGCTGCGCGGATTTCCATGGTTACGCTACCTCTTTCATTTTCTTTTTGTCGGATGTGTTGTTGCTGCTTTTGAGCGCGCGGTGCAGGCGCTCGAGCTTGGTCTTGACGGAACTGTCGATCAGGCGGGAGCCGACACGAATGACAAGCCCCCCCATAATTGCGGGATCAACGCTGAGCCTGACTTTGACGTCAGCGCCGAGCGCTTTTTTCAGGTTGGCGGCAATACGGTCGATCTGCCCCTGTTCCAGCGCCTGTGCGGCGGTGACGTCAGCGGTGATTTCGCCATTGTGCGCGGCGATCATGCTCTGCACGGCGTCTACCACCAGCGGCAGAACGGCAAGGCGGCGTTTCAGCGCCAGCATGCCGAGGAACTGTGCCGTCACGGGCGCCAGCTTCAGATGCGCGGCAACAGCTTTGAGCGCTTCTGCCTGCGCTTCGCGGCGCAGCGTCGGATTGTGCATAAAGGAGAGAACCTCGCCGCCGCTATCCAGCAGGGCGGTCAGAGTCAGCATGTCACGGGCGATGGTTTCGACCTGCGACTGCTCTTTCGCCAGCTCAAAAAAGGCTGTGGCGTAGCGTTTTGCGGTGTCCTGGTTTCCTGTACGGGAAGCCACTGTCAACCCCTTTCAAAAAATCACGTTTTTCTACGAGCGCGGTACATATCTACGCCTACGAGCGGGGATTTAACATGACTCGCAGACCGGATGCAACTGAATCCCGCGCAAATCCTTAAAAAACGCACCAAAAACCCCGCCCCCACCCAAAGGCGCGAAAATCAGGCAAAACAAAACCGCCGGCCCAAGCTGTACCGGCGGTTTTGTTTTTCGTAATATCTTGTCAGTTCAGATGCGGTGTCGATTTTTGGACAATCGTATCGGCGGTGTCGCTGCTGCCGAATATTTCCAGAAGCTCGTCATTCTCCGACATCAGATAGATATAGCCGGAATGATCCATCAGATAATTGTCCACATCGCCGCCTTCGGCAATGGCGGCATAAACTTTGTAGATGCTTTTGATGTGATCGACTTGCGCATCCGTACCGGTCAGCCCAACGACGCGGCTGTCATAGTCAGACAGATATTCTTTGAGGCGCGCAGCGGTGTCACGCTTGGGGTCGGTGGTGACAAAAATCGGCTGGATATTTTCAGCCTTGCCTGCAAGCACGCCCATCGCCGCGCCGATTTTATCCAGCGCTGCGGGACAGATGTCGGGGCAATGCGTAAAGCCGAAGAACACCAGCTTTTTCTTGCCGGGCCATGATTTTTCGGTCACATCCGCACCGTTGTGGTCGGTCATGGTAAAAGCGCCGCCCACGCTGGAGCCGGCGACCTTTTGCCCTTCCGGCGCAGGCGTGGCTTGCGGTTCGGATGATGCCGTCGTTTCTGCGCTATCTGTATCATCGCCATAAAGCGCATCCAGCGGATCGGGCATGGCGGGCGCACCGTCAACGATACTGTCGCGGCGCGGACGATCGCCAATGGCCACAGGCTGGATATGGATAGCCTGCTGTTCGGCGGCGGCCTGTTCCTGCGCGGCCGAGGGCGCACCCTGACGGCCCTGAAACCACGCCAGCGCGGCGCCCATGGCAAAGGCAACAAGGGCGAGCAGGATGAATTTGACGAGATTTTTCATGTGCGGAATCTCCAAAGAGTAAATAATAACAACTGCCTGAGATATAAGCGCGGCGGGCGTTTTAAATCAAGCCTCTTCGCCCGCTTCCGCGGCAAAACGGGTCAGATAATCGCGCATAAAGGCCGCGCGGCGGGCGCCCTCGGCACGTCCGGCGGCGGTTTGCAGGGTTTCTGCAGTTTTGAACAGCTTTACAAAGAAATGGTCGAGCGTATAGATGCGGTCATCCGGCGCGCGGCTCTGCGCCAGAATATCGCCGTCAAAATAGAACGGCCGCGACAAAAGCGCCCCCACGGTAAAACAGCGCGCAATGCCAATCGCGCCCAGACCATCCAGCCGGTCAGCATCCTGCACGACCCTTGCCTCCGGCGTTTCGGGTTTGATGGCAGCGCTGAAGCTATGCGCGGCGATGGCGTGATGAATGGCGTCAAAATGCACGGCGGGATAGTTCATTTCTGTCAGAATAGTCACCGCCATATCGGCCGCAAGGCGTGATGCCTGCGCGCGGCGCGGGTCGTCCTTGGCCACACTGACGCAATCGTGAAACCAGGCGGCGGGCATGACGATGGCGGGATCAGCCCCCTCTTCTGCCGCCAGCTTCAGCGCGCCGCGCACCACGCGCCGGATATGCAGCATGTCATGCGACGGATCAGATGCAGGGTAGAGTTCCTGCGCCTTTGCCGCGAAAATATTTTGCCATTCCTGCCTGTTTTGCACGGGATGCTCCTGCGTAGGGGGTGAAAAGCCTTTTGCCGCTTTGGCCGCGACTATATAATGAAGCCCAGGCGAAAGGAACAGCCATGCGCTATTTTTTAACCGGCGGGTCGGGCGATGCAGGCACACTTTTGACGCAAAGCCTGCTTGCGCGCGGCGATGCCGTGACCAACCTTGACCTTGCCCCGCCCAACGTCACGGGGGCTGTGCATATCGCGGGCTCGCTGCTGGACCATGACGCGCTGCCTGCTGCGCTTTTTGGCCACGATACGGTGGTGCATATCGCGGCATGGCACGGCATTCACGAACAGGCGGGCAAGACACCGCGCGATTTCCACGACCTGAATGTCACTGGCACGTTTAATATCCTCGAGGCCGCAGCCGGCGCAGATATCAAAAATTTTGTTTTTATTTCATCGACCAGCGTCGAAGACCGCTTTGGCGTCTATGGCCATACAAAAATTCTCAACGAAGAAATGTGCCGCGCCTATGCGCAGCGGCACGGCATGCAGGTTGTCATTCTGCGTCCGCGCGCGTTTGTCCCGCCGTGGAACCGCGCGGTTTACAGCGATTTTATAGGCTGGGCGCAGTGGTTTATGAAAGGCGCGGTGCATGTGACGGATGTGAATGCCGCCATTCTTGCCGCTTGTGATCTTCTCGCCGCCGCGCCCCTGCCCGAAGCCGCGCCCGTGTATGTGATCGACGGCGCCTATGATTATAGCGCAGCAGAATTGGCAAACTGGGACGCCGCGGGCGCGGGCAGCAGCTTTCGCGCACGCTATGGCGATTTCGAGGGATTGATGGCACAGCACGGGCTTGATATCACACGCAAGCCGCGCGTGCTGTGCATACCTGATGCACAGCGGCTGCCCGGCTATGTGCCGCGCTATAGCATGCAAAATCTGCTGGAAGATTTACAGAGGTACGGAGCCGCAGGTCCACCGCCGCCTTATGCGGCCTGAACCCCGCGCCGTTATTTTTTCTGCGGCATAATGCAGGCCACGGGGTGCATTATGCGCGAGGTTTCGGTCTGGTGCGTGATTTCATAGCAGGTGGTGGCGGTGATGTATTTGCCGCCCGATTTTCCACTGACGACTTTTTTCCACTGGCCGGTGCTTTCGTCAAAAAAAACATCCTCCGGCATCGGCAGGCCTTGCTGCTTTTCGGCTTCCTTGCGGGCTTCGCGCGCGGCACGGTATTCTTCGCGGGTTTGCGGGCGCGGCGTCGTATCTTTCGAAAAGATATTCGCAACACCGGAATGGACGGGCGAGCCCGGCTGTTGTTGCGGCGTCGTCTGCGCGCTGGCAGGTGCGGCGGCCAAAAACACGGCGATCAAAAGGGCGGCACAGGGGCGGGCAAAGCGCGCAATCATAACGGTTCTCCTTGGGATATATACCTCTATCATTATATCACGTCTGACCGCGACCAAACCCTGCGGCATGATAAAAAATATTTCTACCGGACAAAAACCCCGTAAAAACAGTATCTTTTTACGCAGCGCTACAACAGCCGCGCGCCGTTTTCGACCTTGCCGTCGGCGAAAACCAGCACGGTTTTACCCTCGCCGTCATCGACGCCGGTCGTCAGCACTTCGGACATCAAAGGGCCGATCTGCTTGGGCGGGAAATTGACGACGCAAAGCACCTGCCGCCCGATCAGTTCTTCGGGCTTGTACCGCTCCGTGATCTGCGACGATGATTTACGCAGGCCGATGCCAGGGCCGAAATCGATTTTAAGCTTATAGGCGGGCTTGCGCGCCTCGGCAAAAACCTCGGCCTCGACAATCGTGCCGAAATGCAGCCCGACCTTCATAAAATCCTGCCAGCTGATCGTTTCCATGTTTATTTCTCCCTGCCTCCCCAGATTTTTTCCAGCCGGCGGTCGCGTCCGCAGCCCATGCGGTAGCTTTTATACGCAAAGGCGTTCTTTTTGTAGTACTCCTGATGATAATCCTCCGCCGCGTAAAAAGCCGTGGCAGCGCGCAAAAAAGTTGCGACCTCCGCGCCGAGTTTTTTTCCGGTGGCCGCAACCGATGCCTCTGCCGCCGCTTTTTGCGCATCGCCGTCAAAGAAAATACCGGCGGCATACTGGCTGCCCTTGTCGCAGAACTGCCCCTCGGCATCAAACGGATCAACGTTGCGCCAGAAAATTTCCAGCAGTGTGTCATAGCTCACCTGCGCGGAGTCATAGACGACCTCGACCACTTCGATATGTCCGGTACGGCCTGTGGAAACCTGTTTGTACGTCGCCGTCTCCGCGCTGCCCCCCATATAGCCGGAGGTCACCTTCAGCACGCCCTTCTGGCTGTCAAATTCAGATTCCATGCACCAGAAACACCCGCCTGCAAAAACCGCCCGCGCCGTCGCCGCTGCACCGCCCGCCCTCTCTTCGGCATAAACCGGAAAAGACACCGCCAAAAGCGGCAACAAAGCCAAAAAAGCATATAAAAACCGGCGCATGGGATTCCCTTTCGCGATTGCTCTGACATCAATATAGGTCAACAAGACGGTTTCGTCGCGGGGGGATGAAAGTTACAGGCAGACTTGGCGTGGTGAGGCCGTCTCCTTGTACCCCCATAAGATATGCCTCAGGCATACCTGACACCATGCACCATGCTGATGGCCGATGCCTTACCGCAAACCATTGAGCATCCAATCGCCTCTACGCGTGAGGTTTCTTTGGTTGTACCGCCTGCCGTTGTTCCGGTTTTAGCGTGTTTGCGTCTGTCAAAAAAGCCGACGGCTTGATACCGCGTTCGGCATTTTCGTAGACAAGAGTGCCGTCCGCAATGAGCTTGGGTATATTGTGTGGAAAATCTGGTGCATTTGTAATGCTGTCTATAAATTCGTAATTCTCGGGTGTAAATGGTTTTTTAGTAAATAGAACATGCAGGCCGTAATGCATCGCTGTCTCCATGTTCTCTACTTTATCGAATATTTCCTCATCCGAAACCTTGACGCCCGTTTTTGAAACCCATTGGGTATCATGTCGTGGATGTTTTTCAAATCCATCACCAGAAAATTGATAAATCGTCCCGCTCATTTTCCCATGAGCAAGAAAGTTGTCACGATCCGGTAGAATGGTAAGCCAATCTTCGCTACCCGGAATTTGGCAATTCACAATACGAGTGCCGTTGGGTGTCAGATAGGGCAAAACCTCGCGTATATTTGATGACGCATAAACATAAGGTTGCGGATCTAAATCGTTTGCTTGGCTTGGGTTTATCGTGTCGCCCCGCATTCCATTGTGAATAAGGTGGTAGAGTGTGGGAGGGTAGGTTTTCTGCTGACGGTTTTGTTCCATATTGGCATCGCAGCAAGCTTGTTCAGCCCGAATGGCTTCTAGGCTATGCTGATCCTCGCCTAAAAATTGAATACCGAAGTGGGGATTGTCCGGCCAGTCATCCAGACCGTTTACCCATTTGAACGCTTCCGTTTCATGATCGAGTGTGGGAGTAAATTCTTCATCCACGATGGCCAAAAAATTGTTAAACCGAAAATGCCCATCCACAGTTTTGAATTGTGTCAGCGGCAGAAGATCAAAATCCTTGCCTTTATAACCGACCTCTTCGCTGACTTCCCGGGCGGCGGCCTGTTCCGGTTTTTCGCCGCCTTCTATTTTTCCGCCAGGAATACCCCACGTACGCGACTGCTGTACATTATCCGATCGCTTGACCGCCAAGATACGCCCCGTATCCCGGGCCAATATCAAAACGCCCGCACCTTCGCGGCCAAACAGGTCCTTTCCATTAATATCTTCTGACTTATCCATGAAAATCGATCTACGTGCCGGATGATTATATTAATGGCTACTATACCATGTATTATGGATAACAGCTAAGGGTTTGTATAGCAAAAAGCATCGGGCATGACCCAACATCAGTTGACGAGGTTCCTGTTCTCGAACATGCCTTTTGCCGGCTCAAGACTTTGTTTTTTTTCTTGAAAAAGTCTTTCGGGCTGATGGCAGGCATGGCTGGCTGTCAAGATATGGCGTCCCCGATAGGATTTGAACCTACGACCTAGCGTTTAGGAAACGCTTGCTCTATCCGGCTGAGCTACGGGGACGTATGGGCGGCGGATATGGGGCAGTATAGGTAAAACCGCCGCCGCCTTCAACCACACCCGTGCAAGGCCTTGTTTTTATGTGAAGATGTCGGCGGTTGCCAAGTGCACGCCGCGCTTATATAAATGAGATCCACGCAATCATCATCATTCACACGGGGCATCTGCATGAACCGCACGTTCCTTTTCCTTGGCGCTTTTGGTCTGGCCGTTATCGGCGGCGGGGCGCTTTACCTGACGGGCGGCCAGAAGAGCACTGCGATCGAAATGGCCGCGGCCGATAGCCGCACGCCGGAGCAGCTGATTGACGCCGCCCGTGCGTCCTTTCTTGGCGAAGGCACGGCACAGAACGATGTGACGGGCGCCGCGCTGATCCTTCAGGCTGCCGCCACCGGTGACGAACAGGCCATCGGTTATGCCGGCACGCTCTACATGGGCGGCATCGGGGTGGAACATAGTGTCACCAAAGCGCGCGAATGGCTGGCCAAATCGACCGATGCGGAAGCACAGGCACTTGCCGAGGCACTGCTGACCTTTGAGGCCGTGCTGGCCACCATGCCCGAAGAACAGGCCGAGCTGCAAAAAGCGATGGACGAGAGCGATGCGCGCGAAAGCATCCGCGCGTCCTTCCTCGCCGCGCTGGAGCGTCAGAAACTGGCCGCTGCCGAAACCGCCGCCGGTGACGAAGCCGGCAATGCGGTTTTTGTCATGCCCGAGGGCGAGCCCGGCGTTGCCGAAGGCTACGAAGGCGATCCCGGCGTCGCCGATGGCGATACATATGAAGAGGACGCACAAGAGAGCGGCGATACCGTGAGCGGCGAGCCGCAGGAATAATAACGATACGGCGCAAAACGCGCACTCTTCTATCACCGGAGCATCAGATGGATATCAAAGGTCTTGCGGCAATTGTCACGGGTGGCGGGTCTGGCATGGGCGCGGAAGTCGCGCGGCATCTGGCCAAGGCCGGCGCGAAAGTTGCCGTGCTGGATATCAATAAAGCGAATGTAGAGGCGGTCGCCGCAGAGATCGGCGGGCTTGGCCTTGAATGCGATGTGACCAGCGAAGCCAGCGCCATGGCCGCCCTTGCCGCGGCACGCGAAGCGCACGGGTCTGTGCGAATTCTCATGAACTGTGCCGGCATCGCCCCCGGCGCGCGTATCGTTGGCAAAGACGGGCCGCACGATCTCGGATTTTTTGCGAAAGTCATCGGCGTTAATCTGATCGGCACGTTCAACATGCTGCGTCTGGCGGCGGCAGAAATGTCGACGCTCGATACGCTCAATGATACGGGCGAACGCGGCGTGATCATCAATACCGCCTCCGTCGCTGCCTATGAAGGACAGATTGGCCAAGCGGCCTATTCCGCATCCAAAGGCGGCGTGGTCGGCATGACCCTTCCCGCCGCGCGTGAGCTGGCGCGCTTTGGCGTGCGCGTCGTCACCATCGCCCCCGGATTGATCGGCACGCCAATGCTGCTGGGCATGCCGCAAGAAGTGCAGGACAGTTTGATTGCGACAACCCTTTTCCCCAAACGCCTCGGCCTGCCCGAAGAATTCGCCAAACTGGCACTGCATGTCGTCGATAACGCGATGATCAACGGCGAGACGATCCGCCTTGACGGCGCGGTGCGTCTGGCACCGAAGTAAGCCGCCGTGCGCGCGGGTTTTAAATATGCCCTGACCACCGCGATCTTTGCGGCCACCCTCAGCTTTGCCCCCGCCACGCCCGCACCGGCGCAGATCAATATTTTTGAAAAACCCGCCTGGGAAAAAGACGTGCGCCACATGATGTGGCGGCAACGCAGCTGCGTAAAGCTGGGCAGCTTTATCTGGGAAGTCGGCGATGCCGAAAAAATCATTAGCCGCGATTACAGCCTGAAAGGCACGCCGCCTTCCGCCACCAGCGCCGTGCCGCTGCACGACGTCTCCGCGCTGCTCTTCGCCACCTATGCGGCGCAGGTGACAAAGGGCAGCTTCACGCCGGACCAGATCGCGGCGCTGACGATGCGCTCCGGCTACAACGCGCCCATGTCGCAGGGCTGCAATATCGCCACCACCGTGGGCAGCTGCTTTGGCAATCTGGGCGGCCCAGGCGGCAAAACCGGCGAGACCGGCAAATTCCATTACGGCCCCGGCCACTTGCAAAAAATGGCGATGGATCTTGATCTCGGCAGCTTTCGCGACGGCGACATGCGCGATGAATACAGCGCCGAGCTGGGCGCGCCTGCCACGCATTTCCAGTTTGAAACCATGCGTATTCTCGACGGGCTGCGCATGACGCCGGACAATCTATCCAAATTCCTGCGCGCCTTTATCTCGGATACGTTTACGATGTCATCACTGCTCGGGCAAGATGCCGTCTGCCTTGATCCCTATGCCTGCCCCGCCAGCGCTTCCTATGCGCCGTCCCCGCGCAACCGCGATTACAGCCTTGGCCACTGGGTTGAAAAAAATATGCAGACCGGCGCGGTTGAGGCCTATAGTGCGACCGGAAAATCCGGCATCTATGTCTGGATCACGGCAGATAAAAAATACTACGGCTATGTCATCCCGCGCGAAGACGGCATTAACCGCTCCATCGACGGCATCGCCTGTGGTCGTGCGATGTACCGCGCCGTCTTGCGCAGCGCGCCGCAAACTGCCGCCCCCGCGCCTTCCACACCGTAAAGCAAGCTTAGGCTTTTTGTTTCGGGGCGATTTTGTCCATGAAGCTTGCCAGCGCGATATCTTTTTCCGTCACGCCGCCCGCGTCATGCGTCGTCAGCGTCACATCGATGCGGCTATAGACGTTGAACCATTCCGGATGGTGGTTCATCTGCTCCGCTTTGATCGCAACGCGGGTCATAAAGCCGAAAGCAGCGCTGAAATCGGCAAACATATATGTCTTATGGATAGCCTTGCGCCCGCGCAGACGTTGCCAGCCATTCTTTTTTTGAAGAAACGATTCGATCTCTTGACTCAGTGTTGCTTTTTTCATTGTCCGATTCTCTCCGATTCGATATAGTGAACCCAGTTTAGCGATTTTCGGGGTTAAGTCAGTTGGAAACCAAAGCCATCTTTGTGGGATTCACTGTACCGCCGTCTCTTGAAGACATTCAGGAGATTGCGGAATCCATTATCGACGAACTGCCGGAGGGAATGACCAAATACATCCGCAAGCTGAAAGTGACCGTGGAAGATTTCCCCGATGCTTTCGTCGAGCAGGAGTTGGAACTGGACACCCCCTTCGACCTGCTTGGTTGCTATCAAAGCGCAGGACCGGCCTTGGCCGGACATCTGGGCGCAGGCACCAAGCGGCAGGATACGCTGTATCTCTACCGCCGCCCTATCCTCGACCAATGGGCGGACAGCAGCGAAGATCTGACGCAGCTTGTCAACCGCGTCATTCTGCACGAAATCGGACATCACTTCGGCTTTACGCCCGAAGACATCGAGATGTACGAGGAGGACATGTTCGGGGCGACGGCCCTGCACAACGACGCCGGTTAGGGGTTTCTTGGCGTCTGGTTGCTCCTTTTATACAGGGAGGGCCGTCTGCGCGACCACGCGCGGCGGCCCTTTTCTTTTGCGGCACGCCCGGCCGTTTACCTCACGCTTGACAAATGCCGCCTTTCGCGAGATAATGGAAAGATAGCGCCGATTTGAAGCCGACAGCTTGCGGGCGCTCAATAAATTCAGCTAAAGCGTTGGCGGACAAGTCCGCCGCGTGTGCTATACGTCGGCGGCTTTTTTTATGCCGAGGAGGCAAACATGTCCGCACTATCCTATGCGCAGCCTGCGCCGTCTTTATCCCGTTCCCCCTCTAACCTGCAACGCCGCGCCGCCCCTTTTGCCGCGCTGCCCGCACCCGTGCATGACCGCGGCGCTGTTTTACGCGCCGCCGAAACGGGCGACCTGCGTACGCTGCGCCGCCTGATTGCGGATGGCGCGGATATTCATGCCGCCGATGCGCATGGCTGGACGCCGCTGATGCGCGCCGCAAAAAACCATCACCTGAAAACCGTGGCCGAGCTGATTACCGCCGGCGCCAACCTGCACGCCGAAACGCGCAACGGCTGGAACGCTTTGTCGATTGCCGTGAAGGCCGGATCGCCGCAGATCATCGCACTGCTCGCCGCCGCGGGGGGCAACACAGCCACGTCCTGATTTTTCATTCTCTTTTACGACACACATTCCTTATCTAGGCAGGATCGCATTGCGCGCATCCTGCCTTTTTTTGTGCGAAATTGAGAAAACGATGCGAAGCTGCGTACAGAGACCCTTAAAAAAAACCGCCCGGCAAAGGGCGGCTTTTTTGGTTCACGCGGCGCAGCGTCAGCTGGCAATCAGTCCTTTTTCAATCGCACGGCTGAGGCGGCGGACGAAATCGGCGGGGTTTTTCAGCGGCTCTCCTTCGATAATACGTGCCTGATCGAGCAGCAGCAGCGTCGTTTCACGCAAAAGCTCCTGCGATGCCGCACCGTCATTGGCGGCCAGCAATTGCAGACGGACGATGACCGGATGCTTGACGTTGATTTCAAGGATATGCTGATGCATGCCGTCATAGGCCTGATTTTTCTTGAGCAGCCTTTGCATGTTGATGTCCATGTCGTTTTCCGGTGCGACAAGGCAGACCGGACTATCGACCAGGCGTTCTGACAGCATGACGTCTTTGACTTCCAGCGACAGAATTTCTTTCATGCGGGCGATCAGGTGGTCGGTGCTGTCTTTTTCTTCCTGTTTCTGCTCTGGCGTTTCTTTGCCGTCGAGCGGCTTGATCTTTGACAGCTCGGCATCGCCGCGCGTAATGGATTTGAATTTCTTTTGCTTGAAATCGTTCTGCATCGGCAGCCAGAATTCGTCGATGGGGTCGGTCATAAACAAAACCTCGACCCCGCGCGCGGCGAAAGCTTCGAGCTGCGGGCTGTTGCGCGCGGCCTCCACCGTTGGGGCGGAGAGGTAATAGATATGATCCTGCCCCTCGACCATGCGCGAGATATATTCTTCGAGTGAGACAAGCCCGTCGCCGTGCGTGGAGTAAAACCGCGCCACACGGCACAGCTGTTCGCGGTGGTTATGCGCGTCGTAAAGACCTTCTTTGACCACAGGGCCGAACAGCGCCCAGAAATTCTCAAACGATTTGATATCGTCTTTGGCTTTTTGCTCCAGCTCGGAGAGGACTTTCTTGGTAATCGCGCTGCTCATCTTCGCAATCACAGGGTTGGATTGCAGCATTTCGCGGCTGATGTTGAGCGGCAGATCTTCGCTATCGACGACGCCCTTGAGAAAGCGCAGGAACGGCGGGATCAAACCTTCGACGCCGTCCGTAA
The DNA here is from genome assembly GCA_030682495.1 of Alphaproteobacteria bacterium. Classification (GTDB taxonomy): domain Bacteria; phylum Pseudomonadota; class Alphaproteobacteria; order Micavibrionales; family UBA2020; genus UBA2020. The sequence continues at coordinate 158,901 of JAUXOC010000057.1, forward strand.
TAAAGACGCGCTTTACGTAGAGCTTCACGCCGTGGTGGCGGCGCGGATCGTAAAGATCGAACGGCCGCATGCTCGGCACCATCAAAAGGTTGCTGTATTCAATCGCCCCTTCGGCGCGCCAGTGGACGGTCATCCAGGGCTCATCCATTTGCAGCGCGCCGGAGACGCTGCGGTAAAATTCTTTATACTGATCTTCGGTCACGTCGGATTTGGGACGCACCCACAGAGCCGATGCCGCATTGACCATCACCCCCTTGTCACCGGGGCCGAGCAGGATGGGAAAGGCGATATGATCGGAATATTTTTTGATAACGTTTTTGAGACGCTCCTCGATCAGAAATTCAGACGCCTCGTCCTTGATATGCAGCACGATTTCGGTGCCGCGCGTATCTTTCAACGTTTCATCAATCATATAGCTGCCGCGTCCGTCGGATGACCAGACATAGGCCTTGTCATCGCCCGCGCGGCGGCTGCTGACCTCGACACGGTTTGCGACCATAAAAGCGGAATAGAAACCGACACCGAACTGGCCGATCAGATTGACGTCTTTCTTCGCACCCTCTTCCAGAGTCTGCACCAGTTCACGCGTACCGGAATGCGCGATGGTGCCGAGGTTTTTAATCAGCGAGTCCCGATCCATGCCGATGCCGTTGTCGGAAATGCTGAGTGTGCGCGCATCGGTATCGAACCAGATGCGGATTTTGAAATCGGCATCGCCCGCAATCAATTCGGGATTGGCGATGGCTTCATAGCGCAAACGGTCGCAGGCATCGGAGGCGTTGGAGACCAGTTCGCGTAGGAAAATTTCTTTTTCCGTGTAAAGGGCATTCGCCACGATATCGAGCAGGCGGCTGACTTCGGTCTGGAATTCCATTTTCTCGGACATCATCAAACTCCTTTAGAATCGCTTGAAAACCATATATCTGGATGACCTCAAAATAAGGCTTCCGGTGGCGGCTTTCAAGGCCGCAAATACCTTTTGAAAACGGGCTGTTTTACGGGTTCATCCTCTCGACGTCCCAGCCATCGCCCGCACGGGTAAACAAAAAACGGTCGTGCAGGCGGCCTTCGCCCTGCTGCCAGAATTCGATTTTTTGCGGGCTCAGCAAATAACCCGACCAATGCGGCGGACAGGGAATATCCTGTCCGGCAAATTTCTGGCGTATCTCTTCCACCTGCGCCTCCAGCGTGGCGCGGCTTTGCAGCGGCGCAGATTGTCGGCTGGCCCAGGCGCCGAGCTGGCTGAGCGGATGCCGGGTGCGGAAATAAGCTTCGGCATCCGACTGCGGTAATTTTTCGACGGCGCCTTCGACACGCACCTGCCGCAGCAGGGATTTCCAGTGAAAACACATCGCGGCTTTGGCATGGGCGGCGAGCTCTTGCCCCTTGCGGCTGCCGGCGTTGGTGAAAAAACGAAACCCGCGCGCATCCACATATTTGCACAAAACCATACGCACCGATGGCATGCCATCTGCCCCCACCGTCGCCAGCGCCGTGGCTTCCGGATCGTTCGTTTCGCTGGCCGTCGCTTCGGCAAGCCAGTTCTGGAAAAGAGAAATAGGGTCTTGGCTGCGCAGGATTTCCATGGTCTACCCGTGACATAGGTTATACGGCTATTTTTATTCAATATTGCCGTGAACAAAACTTGTGCTAGAACGTTTATATAAAGTGTCAGGGAGATAAAAACAATTCCCTGCGAAGATTCAGGAAGAAAGGCGACATCAAGATGAAAAAAGGATTTATGGCATTAATACTTTCCTGCACGCTGGCGCTCGGCGCTTGCGCACAGGACGGCTCGGATCACGCATGGGGCATGGGCACGAAGCAGACGGTCGGTACGGCCGGCGGCGCCGTGCTGGGCGGCCTTGCAGGTTCGGCCATGGGCGGCGGCAGCGGTCGCCTCTGGACAACCGGTGCGGGCGCACTCATCGGCGCCTTCGTTGGCAGTTCGATCGGCCGCTCGCTTGACCGCGCGGACATGGAACATCACAACCGCGCCGTCAATCAGGCCTATACCGCCCCGCTCAACCAGACGGTCAACTGGAGCAATCCGGAGTCCGGCCATAGCGGCTCGGTCACGCCGGTACGCGAAGGTATCAACTCTTCGACCGGCGGCGTCTGCCGTCAATACCGTCAGACCATCGTCGTTGATGGTCAGGCCGAAACCGCCTATGGCACCGCCTGCAAAAACAGCGACGGTACGTGGTCGCTGGCCAACTAAGACAATACCACCGTATCGTGGGCTTCAAACCCGATACAACACTACGGGCATCGCCCGATACAGCACTGCGGGCATCATAGCCCGATAAAAAGAAAAGGCCCTCCAACCGGAGGGCCTTTTTTTTGTCTTGAAACCCGTACAGGTCAATCAGAAGCCGCAATCGTCATTGATTGCCTTATACGCAGCCCCCGTGCCTTTGAGGCTATAAGTATCGGTCGTCAGCGTGCCGCGGCGCGATGTTCCTTTGATGACAAGGCGGCTGCCCTTTTGCACGGCGGCGGCCAGCGCATCGTCGGTCGCCTGATCGGGCGCCCACGCCATTTCGGCTTCTTCCGCCTTGTTCGACAGGTTGCTGGCCAGCGCATAGGTTTTGCCGTCCACCGTCACCGTCACAGGCGTGCCTTCCTTGAGCGGATAGCCCATCGACACGCTGATAACGTTCTTGGTTTTATCACCCGCCCAATGCGTCACGAAAAACGCGATCTTGCCGCGGTTGACGCCTTTGACATTGGCTTCGGTTTTTTGCGGCTCGCTGGTCATGAAACAGACCTTGCCGGTGGCATCCTGAAAGCTATGTGCTTTCCAGTCGCCAAAAACGCCGAGGGACTGGGTGTTTGCATTGGCGAAGGCCGTGCCTGCCGCCAGCAAGGCACAAAAACCGCCTGCCAGAAGGAGGGCGCGGAAGCCCGAAGGAAGTGCCGCTGTATGTTTCATCGAGGGTATCCTTTAAAAATCTGAACCTTATGAGTAACTTAGCCCGTGAATGATCCAAAGCCAAGCAAAAACCGTAAAAAGAGACAAGATCGGAACAAGATGTAAAATGACGATGCTTTGCCCCGCTTTCGCCTTTTGCTTGCCGGAAAGCCTTGCTTTTCAGCCGCGCGCACGCCTAAAAAAGCACATGGCGCATACTCCGACGCAAGAAGCGGCACGGACGGCTGCATCCGTTCCGCCGCGACACGAAGATCTTTTGGTGCAGGTTGGCACGCGGCGTGACCGCGCAGCCTTTCGCACCCTGTTTGAATATTATGCGCCGCGCCTGAAAGCCTATCTTATCAAAAACGGCGCCGCCGAAAGCGCGGCCGAAGAAATCGTGCAAAATACTTTTGTCACCGTCTGGGAAAAGGCGGCGCAGTACGACCCCAAAAAATCAGCGGCCAGCACCTGGATTTTCACCATCGCGCGCAACCGCCGTATCGATGCGCTGCGGCGCGAAAAATATGTCGAAATCGACAGCGACAACCCCGCCCTGCATCTGGCCGCCAGCGATGCGCCCGACGATGCCTATGCCGATGCCGCCACCGTTGAAAAACTGCATGCCGCCATCGAAACACTGCCCGCAGATCAGGCCGCGCTGTTGCGCATGGCTTTCTTCGAAGACAAAACGCATCAGGCGATTGCCGACGAAACGCGCATTCCGCTCGGCACTGTCAAATCGCGGCTGCGGCTGGCGCTTGAAAAACTGCGCGGCGGCATGGCTTTGCGCAAAAAGACACAGGGGCAGGCACATGATTGACCCTATGCTGCTCGAAACCATTTTGATGCATTATGCCGCCGGCCATCTGCGCCCGAGCGAGGCGCTGCTCGTCGCCTGTCACGTCGCCCTCAACCCCGCCGCACGGCGCAGGCTGGAAGCCTATGAAGCGATAGGCGCTAAAATGATTTGCGACTGCGCTGAAGAAGACGCCGCGCCGGTCGCCCTTGATTGTTTCGACAAAATCATGGCGCGCATCGAAAGCCCCGCCCCCGTAGCCGCCCCCGTAGCCGCCGCCGCACCGCGCGCGCCGATGCAGCGCGATGCTGCCATTCCACCGTCTGTCATGGCGCTGCTCTGCGGCAATTGCACGGAGCGCAGCATCCGCTGGCAAAAACTGCAAAGCGGTGTCGAAGCCGTGTCGCTGCATGTGCCCGCTGGCAGCCCGTGTCGCCATCGCCTGCGTCTTTTGCGTCTGGCGCCGCATCAGCAAACCCCTGCACATCGCCACGGCGGACGCGAGATGACGCTGGTGCTGCAAGGCGGCTTCAGTGACCATACCGGCAGCTATGGCGCGGGTGATCTGGTCATCGCCGAGGGCGCGGCGTTTGTGCATGCCCCCAGGGCAAGCGCCGAGGGCTGCCTGTGCCTGACCCTGACCGAAGCGCCGCTGCGTTTTGTGCAAACCCGTATCCGCTTTTTCAATTTTTTCTGGCGTTTTTAGCTGCAAAAGGCCTTTAAAACCGCAAGTTTAGCGTCGTTTCCTGATTTCTGCTTGACTTTACGGAACGAAAAGGTATTTTCAGCCACTCGCATGGTTATCGCGCGTTTTTGCGATTCACGGCCAGCATGGCTTTTGTGCGATTATGGAATTTAATTTCGACGACAAGACGTAACCCCTAAGGACGACGACGATGGCAAAAAAAGGTCCCCGCGCGACAATCAAACTGGTCAGCCCCGATGGCGACCATGTGTATTACTCTGAAAAGAATTCGCGCAATACGACGGATAAACTGAAACTGAAAAAGTTCAATCCGAAGAAACGTGCACACGAAGTTTATACCGAAGGCAAGATGAAGTAATTCTCTGCCTCTCGCGCAAACAAAAAGGCGGCCGCTTTAACAGCGCCGCCTTTTTTGTTTGGCTTTGAATAGCGTCAGATAATTTTCTTGATCGTATCGCCGCTGACTTTTTCTTCGGCAGGCGCGCTGCCACCCGCAGGCAGCGGCGGCGCGGGCGGGCGATCCGGCAGCTGCACATGACCGTGGCCCATGAAATAGACGCGGTTGCGGCCGTTTTCCTTGGCGCGGTACAGCTCGTCATCGGCAAATTTGAGCACATCTTCGACTTTCAGGTCTTGCGCGCCGGCAATCATCGCTGCGCCGATACTGACCGATACATCTATGGGGCCATTGGGGCCGGAGACTTCGAATTTGGTATTGCAAATGCCCTTGCGCAGACGTTCGGCCACCTGAAAGGCCATGTCCTGACTGATATCGGGCAGCACAACCACAAATTCCTCGCCGCCCAGACGCGCAACAAGGTCAAAACTGCGCAGGCGCTGCGATACGCGTTCGGCGAAAATTTTCAGCACATCGTCGCCGGCCTGATGCCCGTAGGTATCATTGATTTTTTTGAAATGGTCGATGTCCATCATCAGCGCGCAGAGCGATTTGTTGCTTTCCTTGTTTTTGTTCAAAAGCTTTTCAAGGTGCACCATCAGATAGCGGCGGTTGAACAGCCCCGTCAGGCTGTCGGTCAGCGCGAGCGACAAACTCTGCTCATAGTTTGACCGCAGACGATCCTGATACCGCTTGCGGCGGATCTGCGTACGCACACGCGCGAGCAGCTCGTTGCGGTCAACGGGACGCAGGATATAGTCATGCGCGCCAATTTCGAGCCCCTGCGCGATGCGTTTCATATCGGCTTCTTCGGCGACCATCAGAATCGGCACGGCGCGTGTGCGCTCGCTCGACCTGAGATGCGAGCACAGGCGTAGACCGTCTTCGGCCTGCAAATTAAGGCTGACCAGAATGATATCAAAATCGCTCTGCTGCGCCATTTCCATGGCCTGATCGCCGCCGCGCACGGCGACGATTTCATCGTCATCACGCTTGAGCGTTTCGATGAATTTCTCGCTTTCGAAGTTCTTGTCTTCGATAATCATCACGCGGGCTTTTTCAGACGGCTCGGCCAGAAACGTGCCCTTGTTGCCGACAAAGCCGAACTGGTTGGCGGTGTTTTCGCGGATACGCCATTCATCGACCGTCATCTTCAGGCGCACGAGAGAGCGTACGCGCGCCATCAGCGCCACATCGTTGACAGGCTTGGACAGAAAGTCGTCGGCGCCGGATTCAAGCCCGCGCACACGGTCGGTCGCATCGGTCAGCGCCGTGACCATGACCACGGGGATATGTGCCGTGGCCGGATTGCTTTTGAGACGCTGGCAGGTTTCAAAACCGTCCATGCCCGGCATCATCACGTCGAGCAGGATGATATCCGGACTTTCTTTTTCGGCTTTTTGAATACCCTCTGCGCCGCTGGTCGCGGTGATGACGTCGAAATACTCGCCGCTCAGCTTGGCTTCGAGCAGTTTGACGTTCGGCAGAATATCGTCGACGACCAGTACGCGTGCTGTCATGTAATTAAACCCGAACCTTTTTGCGGAAGGGAGACCTTCCTAAACAACCCTAAAGCAAAATGTTAAAGGAAGAATTACCCGATTTAAAGCCTTATTTTTAAAAGACTATTCGGTTCACTTCCCCAGATGCTTTTGCACCACCTGAATGAAATCGGTGATCGAGATCGGCTTGCTGACATAATCCTCGCAGCCGCCCTGACGGATTTTATCTTCGTCGCCCTTCATAGCGAAGGCGGTGACGGCAATAACGGGAATACCGCGCAGTTCATGGTCGCTTTTCAGCCACTGCGTGACTTCCAGCCCTGATACTTCGGGCAACTGGATGTCCATGATAATCAGATCGGGTTTTTGTTCGCGGGCGATGTCGAGCACTTGCCCGCCGTCGCGCGTCTTGATGGTGTCGTATCCATGGGCACCGAGCAAATCTTCGAACAATTTCATGTTCAGCTCGTTGTCTTCGACGATCAGCACTTTCTTTTTCATAGACATCTCCCCTGATGTCAGGCGCGCGGCGCGGCCTTTCCCTTGGTTATACGCGGGAAAAGATTAACAATCCGTTAAGATTCGTTAGCAAACTTTAAACATGGCACGGCAGCGGCGTGCGGCGTCTAGCGGCAATTCTTTTTCGGCAGCGGTTCCACAGCTGTCAGCGTCTGTTCGACCTTGAAGCTTTTATAATCGACCAGCACATGGCTGACGACGCCGTTGTCGTGCAGCACCAGATTCATTTCATAGGTCGGCGACATATTTTCCGCATCGGCGGCAGGAAAAACCGCCATACGTACAAGCCAGGCTTCGGCAGCCAGAAGTTCTTTATCGATCTTTTCGCCTTCCTTGGGCTTTCCGGCAACGCGCTGCATCACCTCTTCGGGTGTCAGCTTGCGCGTGACGATGGCGTTGACTTCGATCGGCCCCTCTTTGTCCGTGCCGTCGAACAGCACAGAATGATACGTCTGGCGGCCCGCGCGCGCATAGCGGATCAGTTCTTGCGTATGAAAGCTGGGCAGCACATAGCCTTTCGGCAATTCGTAATAAAGATCTTCCGGCCGCGTGAATTCCGCCACCGCCGCCGTATCGGCACCGCGGGTGACCGCGCCGCGCAGTTGTTCCACGGGTGCGCCGTTTTCCTGACGCTCGGAGCTGAACTGGAACTGGCTCTGGTCTTTCGCTTCCCACGAGACATAGTGCGTGGTGTTCACGCTCGCCGGACGTTCGGGGTAGTAGTATTCGATGGTAAAGCGGTGATCGGTCGTCCAGGCATCGCAGGCATCGTCCTGTTCATAGAGCATATTGCCGCGAATATCGGTCACACCCGCACCGGAGCTGACCGAGACCAGCTTAAGCTCGTAAAGAGCCTTATGCGGGGCAAAAGATGCTGCCGTGGTCGCAGGCGCTGGTGATGACGCAGGTGTGGGCGGTGCGGCCTTGCCCGCCGCCCAACTATCCGAAGCCGCAAAGCCTGCGGCCACCGCCACCAAAGCCCCCGCCGCAACCACCGTCAAAAATCTTGTCATGCCTGAAACACCCCTTCGCCGCGCCTATACCTTTATTATATCTTATTCCAATGTAACGCATGACGGGGCAAAAACAACCGCAGCACCACCGGCAGGTTTTGCCTCGCGGCAGGGTAAGCCCCGCCGTCGCTCTGGCCGCCGAAACACTATCTTTTTGTTATTTATAGATAAAATGGCCAATCCCCCGCCGCTGCCAAACTGGCACAGATTTGGCATATATCATCTGCGTAGGAACACTTCACGTAGGGAAACACCAACATGACCGCACCCGTCGCCGACATCGCACTCGCCGAAACCGCCCCCCTGAACGCCGGCCTGCATGGCTTTATGCAGCCTGAACAGACCGTCCCCCACCGCCTGCACAGCACCACGACCGCGCTGCTGCACGATGCGCAGGATCGTCTGGGATCTGCCGAAAAGCTGATCGCCGCGCAAGAAAAACGTATTCGTGAGCTGGAAGCCCTCGCCGTCACCGACAGCCTGACCGGCCTGATGAACCGCCGCGGCTTTGACGGATTTTTTACGCAGGAACGCGCGCGCCAGCGCCGTCAGGACAAAGCCTCGGCCGGTTGCCTGCTGCTGATCGATCTTGATCTGTTCAAAGAAATCAACGACACGCACGGCCACGATGCTGGCGACGCCTGCCTGCGCGAAGTTGCAGAAATTCTGTCACGCAATCTGCGCCTGCTGGATGGCATTGCCCGTTTTGGCGGTGACGAGTTTGCCGTGCTGCTGACCGATACCGACATGGAAAAAGCGGCGGGCCGCATCGCTCTGCTCCGTGCCGAGCTGAACCGGATCGAGATCAAGTATAACGGCACCACCCTGCGTCTGGGTGCCAGCCTTGGTGCGGTAGCGGTCGATACCAAAACCGCCTATGCCGATTTGTACCGCGCCGCCGACCGCGCGCTCTATACCGACAAGTTGGAACGCCGTCGCCGCCGTCTGAGCCGTATGTAATTTACCCCCCCAAAGAACTGCGCCATGCCGCATTGAAACGGCATGGCGTTTTTTTTATGGAGGGGCCTCGAAAATCAGAGGGTGGGCGGTTTGTCTGCGGGTTTTGCAGCGGCGGGCTGCGCCGCGTTTGTAAAGCCTGCGACCGCCGTGCGTACGCGCGCAAGCGTATCGGCATAATCGCCTTTGTGCAGAATACCGATGCCGCCGGCGGCGACCCATGCGTCAATATTTTTCTGCCGGTCATCGACAAGAATATGGTTTGGCCGGGCGAGCAGGTTTTTATCCTGCGCGCGGCAGATGATGAGGTCGAGCAAGCCCCAATGCCCCCATTGTTTTTCGACCCATACCGCTTTGCCATGAAAACAGGCGGTGCGGGGCGTGGGGGCGGTCAGCATGCGCACCTTGCCGAATTCTTTCATGTCGTCGTAGAATTTTTTCATGCCGTCGAAGGCGGGCATGGTTGACCACCAGCCAAAATCCAGCTCGTCCCATTTCGGCTGGCCTTTGGCGTCGAATTTGCCGTGATCGCGTGCATGTTTATCAAAATCCGACAGCACGCCATCCATATCGAGAAAAACCTCGAAAGCCGGTGCGGCAGGCTGCGCCGCGCCCACAAATAATTTTTTGCGATCTTGTGACATGGGAACCTCTTTGGTTTATTTCCGACGTTTCTTTTCTATTTTCCGGCGGCAGGAACAGCCTGCTGTTTTTGCGCGGCGGGTTTTGGCAGTTTTGCCTCGGCTTCGGTAATACGTGCCTTGTTTTTCACATCGGCGAAATCGCGCACGATAGCGCTGTCGAGGCCGGTTTCGAAATTATGCGTGACCAGCGTGGCCTCGCGCGTTTCAAAATTGAAAACCTCGGTCAGACGATAGCCTTGCTTGCGCAGGATGCTGACATGCGCAGCCTTGTTATCACCCGCCGCCTGCCATGCCGGCACCTGCGCATCGATATGTGCTTGTATCATGTCCCGCACGGAGAAGTTTTCTTTTGCTGCGGCCACATCCAAAACGGAACACCCGTCCTTGTCGCGCAAATAGGTGCGCGCACCGAGATCCAGCAACTGGCGCACCCGCGCCCCATCGTTGTTGCGTGCGGCGTAAAACAGCGCCGTCCAGTCGCCACCATTCGTGCCTGTATCCGGCTTTGCGCCTGCGGCCAGCAGCATATCGGCCACGGCATCGTTCTTTGTGGCAACGGCATAGGTGAAAAGGCTGAGGCCGGTATCGGTTTTTGCTTCTACCTTGCCGCCCGCAGCCAGCATCATCTGCACAATGGCGGGGTTTCCTTTTTTGACCGCTGCCGACATCGGCGTGGTTTCGCGGTAGCCCATTTTGATATTCGGATTGGCCTTGAGCGCCAAAAGCGCGGCAACCATGTCGGCATTGCCAGCGTCAATTGCTTTTAGCAGCGGGAATTCTTCGTGCCATGCGCGGTTCTTGTTGACATTGCCGCCCTCGGCCACGGCTTTTTGCACGCGCGCGATATCGCCCGCGGTGGCCGCTTCGAGTACGCGCGCATCCAGTGTTTCCTGCGCGGTCAGATAAAGACTCAGCGATTTAAAAAACCGGCCAAAGGCAGCCCGAAGGGCGCGGCCATCCTCGCCCAGACGGCGGGACGGGTTGACGTCGTTTGCATTGTCGTTGGATGCCATGTTTTGTGCCTTTCGCCGCGCAGAATCTTCGAATAAAAAAAATACGGATTTGAACGCCACTTTAGAAAATGAGCGGCATTATGTCAATAACAGATACGTAAAAAGGCGTGAAAATATATCTATGTATATCAAATATTTAGATGATCTCTGAGCTTCCACCACAGATAAACCATCTGCGCGCCGTAGCGTCCGGCCTTGCCGCCGGTAAAAGACAGGCGGAAATCGTCAAAGGCGCGGTAGCCGGTATCGCCCGCCGCAATCGCCGCGGCCACAATCTCGCCGCCTGCCGTGGTCGGGCAGATGCCGTGGCCGCCATAGCCGGTATTGTACCAAAGCCCGTCTTCCAGTTTGCCGATCATCGGCATTTTATGCGCGGCATAGCTGAGCAGCCCCGACCAGGCAAAAGCAGGCTTCACCACACCGCGCAGCTGCGGATAGACTTTCAGCATATCCTGCGTCATCGCTTCGGCAATATTATCGGGATGCGCAAAGAGCCCGACGCGCCCGCCCCAGAGCAAACGCCCTTCCGGCAGGCGGCGGTAATAGTCACTGCAAAAACGGCTGTCATAAATCGCATAGCGCGTATTGAGCGATGCCGCATAGGCGTCTTCGGAAATCGGCTCGGTCACCATGATATAGGTCTGCACCGGAATAGCCGCGAATTGCAGGCGTTTATCGACCGCATCGCCATAAACTGCAGTGGACAGCACCACATGTTTTGCGCGTACCGTACCCTGTGCGGTTTTGACCAGCCAGCCCGCGCCGTCTTTGCTGAGCGACGTCACCGCGCTTTGTTCAAAAATACGCCCGCCGATTTTATCCGCCGCTGCCGCAAGACCGCGCAGAAACTTCAGCGGGTTCATCTGATAGTCATGCGGCGAAAAGATACCGTCGTGATAGCGGCTGGTGCGGCACATCTCGCGCACTTCTTCGCGGGTTTTAAACTCAAAACCCAAATCGAAATGATCGTTGGCGGTTTTGATCGCATCGACAATCGCGCCCGGCTGGTCGTGCCACGACACGGTCAGCACGCCGTCAATCACGGGGCCGCAGTCGATATCGTATTTCTGGATACGTTCACGGATAAGGCCGCGCGCGTTTTTGGTCAGGCTGACCAATGTTTTTGCCTTGTCCATGCCGTATTTGGCCAGCAGGCTGCCCTCGCCCGCCGCATAACCCTTGGCGACAAAACCGGCATTGCGCCCCGATGCGCCCCAGCCGATGCGCGAAGATTCAAGCAGCACGGCATCGATGCCGCGTTCACGCAGACCCAAAAGCGTATTCACCCCGGCAAGGCCGCCGCCGACGATGCAGACCTCGGCTTCCTGCGCGCCGTCCAGCGCCGGCCATTCCCTGTTTTCGGTTAGGGTGGTCGCGTAATAATTGCCGTCGTAACCGGAGATATATCCGCCGGTTTTTGCGGCCTGCGTTGTCATCCTCAGCCCGCCGCTTTGACGGGGGCGTCGGCTTTCGCCTGCGGCTTGGGCAATTCCAGCTTGATATGCACATCGCGCAGCTGGTTGGGCTCTGCCTCGCTCGGTGCGCCCATCAGCAAGTCTTCCGCCTGCTGGTTCATGGGGAAGGCAATGACTTCGCGCACGTTCGGCTCGTCGGCCAGAAACATGACCATGCGGTCGATACCAAAAGCGCAGCCGCCATGCGGCGGGGCGCCGAATTTAAAGGCGTTATACATGCCGCCAAATTTCGCCTGCACCGAGCCTTTGGGATAGCCCGCGATTTCAAAAGCCTTTTCCATCGCTTCGGGGATATGGTTGCGGATACCGCCCGATGCCAATTCGATACCGTTCAGCACGCAGTCATACTGCACGGCTTTGATGCTCAGCGGATCTTGCGTGTTCAGCGCCTCGAGGCCGCCTGCGGGCATAGAGAACGGGTTGTGCGAGAAGTCGACATTCCCCGTCTTGTCGTTGATTTCATACATCGGGAAATCGACGATCCAGCTGAAGATAAATTTCGATTTGTCGATGATGTCCATATCTTCGGCGATTTTGGTGCGTGCCTTGCCAGCCAGCGGCGCGGCCTTGGCCACCTGATCGCAGACAAAGAACACGGCATCGCCGTCCTCTGCGCCTGTGAGTTCCTTGAGCTTGGCTTGCGCGGCGGCGGGGATGAATTTGGCAATCGGGCCTTTTCCGTCGGCGCCTTCGAATACCACATAGCCAAGACCGACAGCGCCTTCGCTCTTCGCCCAGTCGTTGAGCTTGTCGAAGAAACTGCGCGGACGGTCGCCGACTTTGGGGGCGCGGATGGCGCGAACAACACCGCCTGCGGCAATCACGCCCTTGAAGGCTTTGAATTCCACATCTTCGCGCGCAAAAACGTCGGTCACATCACAAATCACCAGCGGGTTGCGCAGGTCGGGCTTATCGTTGCCGTATTTCAGCATCGATTCATCGAACGGAATGCGGATGAACGGCGCGGGCGAGACGTCGAATTTCTTGCCGGTGAAGCTTGAAAACTCTTCGAAGACGCCGCCGATCACGCTTTCCATGACCGCGAAAATATCATCCTGCGTCACAAACGACATTTCCATGTCGAGCTGATAGAATTCGCCCGCCGTGCGGTCGGCGCGCGCGTCTTCGTCACGGAAGCACGGCGCAATCTGGAAGTAACGGTCAAATCCCGACATCATGAGCAGCTGCTTGAACTGCTGCGGTGCTTGCGGCAGGGCATAGAATTTGCCCGGATGCAGGCGGGAGGGCACGAGGAAGTCACGCGCGCCTTCGGGCGACGAAGCCGTCAAAATCGGCGTCTGGAATTCGCGGAAACCTTCTTCGATCATGCGGCGGCGCAGGGACGAGACCACATCGCTGCGCAGAACAATGTTTTTGTGCAAAACATCGCGGCGCAGGTCGAGGAAGCGGTAGCGCAAACGCACCTCTTCGCCATAAGGCTCATCCGAATTGACCTGCAGCGGCAGCATGTCGTTGACAGGCGCGGAAAGCAGCGTGAAGTCCTTGACGCGCACTTCGATCTCGCCGGTCGGCAGATGTTTGTTGGCGGTTTCGGCCGTGCGCGCGACAACCTCGCCCGTGATGCAGATCACGTTTTCAAGGCGCAGTTTTTCAATCTCGGCAAAAACGGGGTTATCTGTATTGATAACGCATTGCGTCAGGCCGTAATGATCGCGCAGATCGATAAAGAGCAGCCCGCCATGGTCGCGTTTGCGGTGGATCCAGCCGGAGATTTTAACGGTCTGGCCTTGGTCGGCAAGGCGAAGCTGGCCACAGGTATGGGAGCGATAGGCGTGCATGATATTCCTCTGGTTTTTGCGCAAAAATCCGGCCCGCCTGTCCCTTTGGAGCGTACGGGTTTATCCGGCTACGTTTTTAACAGAAACCAGCGGGGAAAACAAATGCTGCGGGATACGCTTATTTTTCGTAATTTGTAACTACTTGTATCCATAAACATTTAGATAGAAAATCCCGCTAATCGTCGCACCCTTGATGCTAAGGCCAAAGGGAGAGGCTTTGACAGTCAGGTCTGGCCGTGCCGTTCCGGCAGCAAGTGACAGCGGAGCTGTTTGGCGCACCGTGCAGAACAAGCGGCGGCGAGTGGAGAACGCCGGAACTTTCACGCAAAGAGAACCGGACCTGCCTATACGCGCATCCTCAACCCGCACCGACCCAATGACCTCAGGATGTCCCTTCATTTCATGTACAAAACGCATCCCGCCATGCACGCTGGCAAAATAGGCGTAAAAAACAAGAGCCGCAAAGAAAGCCCCTTTTTCGAGCCCGCGCCAGCGCCGTGGCGTTTTTCTCAGTTCAGGCGGAATATACCCGTCGTTCTCGTAAGCACGCCAGCGCAACAGTAGCATCATTCCGATCACGCCAGCAAAGGCTGCGCCGGCCATGATGGCATCGTCAGACGCAACAAAAGACCGCGGCACGTAAAGTCCGTAAAGCCCCGCGCCCAATATTACCACCACAACCAACGTCCAAAGCAGGATACTAAGAATGCCTCGCCAGAGAGGTACTCTTATTTGCTCCGGCGGCGTGTACGTTACAGCCCCGCTTTGACGTAAGATTTCTTCCATCTTCGGCAAAAGACGCGTCAGTCGCCGTTCCTGAATACGATGCATATACCTTAGAGAAGGTCGCGCAGCAGGGTGGCGGCGATAAAAATTCTCGTGTTTTATCGCTGCTTTCTCCCGCGAACGGCGTGCATAAAACCAAAGGAAGCAAATCAAAATCCCCGCCCCCATCATCAAACCGGCCGATTGCCAGCTCCCCTCTCCATCTCGCTGCGCAAGTGCAAAAGAAAACAGGATAAGAAGCGGGCCGAAAATAGGCGCCAGTTCGGCGAGAATCCGCAAACGCGCATGGCTTGTGCGCACAACTTTATATTCATCCATGAGCATCTGCTTTTCTTCCACGCCTTTGTCCACAAAGGCCGTTTCGATCGACGGCAGTGACGGCTTTTTCGGCACAGCTGACTTCGACGTCTCGTAAAGCGCCCATATGCCGCTAGCCCACGCAAGGGCGTACAAAGTGCCGAGCGGAAAAAATAAAATGCCGCCCGACAGCACAATCAGCCCGAGAATTGCTACGTTCATGCTCCACGTAATCACCCGCATCAGGCCGTATAAAAAACCGAAGGGCGTCCCCGCCCCTGCCCGCCCGCGCCATGCCACCGCAACGTTCATAAAATGCATGAAACCCAGAAAGCAAAACACGACAGCCAAATTCTGCGTTTTTTCGGCCGACACGAAAAGAAGCGCAAGCAGGCAGACCAGCAGACAGGGTAGATTGAACAGTGTGGCTATAAAAACCACATGCCTTGATAGCAGCCTTGCTTCCTGCTTCAAATTTGACACCTGCCTAAGCCTCTCGCTTTTCCTTGAAATACCCTATGGCAAAACCATCGGTTTTGGATTATTTTAAATCCAGCATGACACTCATCACAACCACAAAAGACCTCAAGTCTCTCTGCACGCGGCTTAAAAAATCGGCCTTTGTGACGGTCGATACCGAATTTATCCGTGAAAAGACCTATTGGCCGCATCTGTGCCTGATTCAGGTCTGCGGCGACGACGAGGAGCCCTATGCCATCGACCCGCTGGCCGAAGGCATCGACCTTGCCCCGTTTTACGAGGTGATGCAGGACAAAAAAGTCCAGAAAGTCTTCCATGCCTGCCGTCAGGACCTTGAAATTTTCTTCACCGAAAACGGCAAGCTGCCCAGCCCCGTTTTCGACACCCAGATCGCCGCCATGGTCTGCGGCTTTGGGGAGCAGGTGAGCTATGAAGTGCTCGTCAATACGCTGGCCAAAAAACAGATTGATAAATCAAGCCGCTTCACCGACTGGGCCGCGCGGCCGCTGACGTCCAAGCAGCTGAAATACGCGCTGGCCGATGTCACGCATCTGCGCAAGATTTACATCAAGCTGACTGAGAAGCTGGAGAAAATGGGCCGCACGTCGTGGATCCGCGACGAAATGAAAGGCCTGATGGACAAGAGCCTTTACCTGACCAAGCCCGAAGAAGCCTGGGAGCGTATCCGCATCCCCAACCACAAACCGCGCACGCTGTGTATTTTGCAGGAAATCGCGGCATGGCGCGAAACGCTGGCCCAGCAGAACGATGTGCCGCGCGGCCGCATCCTCAAAGACGAAGCACTGGCCGAAATCGCCACGCACCCGCCCACCAATAACGAAGCGCTCAATAAAATGCGCAACGTGCATCAGGGGTTTGGCAATAGCGAGCGCGGCAAAAGCCTGCTGGAAGCCGTCAAGCGCGGCATGGAAGCCGATGTCGACAACTGCCCGAAGTGGGAGCCGCGCGCCGCCTTCCCGCCCGGCATCGCGCCGACCATCGACCTTTTGCGCGTGCTGTTGAAACTGAAATGCGAAAACGAACAGGTGGCGGCAAAACTACTTTGTACCGCCGCCGAGCTGGAGATGATTGCCGCCTATGGCAAGGAATCGAAAGTGCCCGCCATGTCCGGCTGGCGGTTCAAAATTTTCGGCAAGGAAGCCCTTGCCCTGCGCGAAGGCAAAGTTGCAATCGGCGTCGAAAACAGCCGCTTGAAGCTGGTCAAGACGGGTTAGACGTCCCTCCACTCTTGCCCCCCGTCATACCGGCGCAGGCCGGTATGACAAGGTACGTACTTCAACGGGAGAATCACCAAACTTTATTCTGCCGCCACGCGGCAGGCACGGCCGAGCATTTCGGCGAGGTCTTTCATTGCCTCGTCAATCACCGCCGCATGCAGCCCTGCCGATTTTTGGCCAAGGTGCAGCACGACCTGATCTTCCGTCATCTCCAGACGCGACCCCGCAAGCAAGCTCAGCGCGCCACCCGTGAGAAGATAGGCCACACGCATGCCCAGTCCCGCGACAATCGCCAGCATGATGCCTTCTTCGGTTAAAATCTTGCGCGCCGTGCGGGCGGCGTCTTCGATACCCGTGCCGCCATAGCGCACGTAATTGGCCAGCGCCAAAAAAGCCCGCCCTGTATGGTCGATGCCGTAAAGCGGCAACAGCAAAATACGCTCGAACGCATGCAGCGCCTGATAATCTTCGTGTTCAAACCAGCCGGTATCGCTGAGCAGGCAAGCGGCTTCCAGATGGCGGAAAAAAGCCGCCTCCTGCCCCGCAAACAACGGCGTCAGCCATGCGGCCATGCGGGCAAAAGATTTCACATCGTCAAAGCGGCTGATTTTCAGCGCGACCTTGCGGCAGCTGGCGATGAGCGCATCCTGTTTTTGCACCGCGGGTGGCAGCGCGTCATAGATCGCACCTTCACGCAGGCCGGTTGCCGAGAAAATCACCCGCGCCGGCTGCATTTTCTCCAGAACGCAGGCCAGCGCCAGCGCCGCCGCACCCATATCCTGCACGCGCTTTTTCGACAGCCCCGCCGTTTTTTCGAGCGAGGCGACGCTCTGCTGCGCCATCAGCTGCGCAAATTCCAGCGCCTGCGCACCGGTCAATGTATATTGATCCATGACTTTGAGCGGATGATCCGTCATACGGATATGTGTCTTGGCCATCGCCCGCCATGACCCGCCAAGCGCGTAAAAATCGCCCCCGGCGCCCTTGGCGATAAAATCGGCCTTTGCCAGCTGCGCCTCTACCAAGCTGCGCTGCGCGGTGCGGTCTTCGGCAGCGTGCAGGCGGTGGGATCCGACCGGCAGACTCTGTTTGTGCTTCACGCGGTTGTTTTCGACATGGATCAGCTCCAGCGAACCACCGCCGAAATCGCCGATCATCCCGCGCGAGCCAAGCCCGTTCATCATCACGCCGATGGCCGAGAGCCGCGCCTCTTCTTCCCCGTCAATGACGCGGATTTTAAGCCCGTATTTTTTCTGCACCGCCGCAATAAAATCCGGCCCGTCGGCGGCATCTCGCAGCGCGGCAGTGGCCACGGCCATAACTGTGCCGATTTTCATCGCACCGATCAAGGCGGCGAAACGGGCGATGCTCTGCATCGCTTTCTCCACGCCCTCGGCATTCAAACGCCCTGTCTTGCCCAGATCGGCTCCCAGACTGCACAGGTCGCGTTCATTATGTATTTTCACGGGGACGCGGTTCATACCGTCGTAAACCACCAGACGCACAGCGTTAGAGCCGATATCCAGCACGGCGACATAATCTCTGGTAGAGGCGGCTTCCGGCATGACAACACTCTCTCTCTGCGCTACTCTCTCATTCTATAGGAAATAACGCCGGACAAGGTCAAATGAAAACGCTTTATCTCTTACGCCATGCCGAAGCGGAAGGCGGCAGCAGCCTCGCCGATGGCGACCACGGCCGCGTGCTGTCCATCCGCGGGCGCGCCGAAGGGCGCGAGGTTGGCCGTTTCATGAAAGAACACGGCATGGTGCCGGAATTTATCCTCGCCTCCGACGCGCTGCGCACCATGTCCACCGCGCGGCTGGTGGCGGAGGAAATTTTCGGCGACCGCAAAAGTCCGATCACCAGCCGGTTTGACCGCGCGCTCTATCTGGCACCCGCCGATGCGCTGCTGGGGCATGTGCAGGACGTCACCGGCAAGCTCGACCGCCTGCTGCTCGTCGCGCATAACCCGGGCGTGCTGGAACTGGCGCTGCATCTGGCTGGCACAAAAGCCCTCGCCTTTGAAGGCTTTGCGCCCGCAACGCTGGCTGTGTTTGAAATCGATACCGACGACTGGGCGCTGATGGATGCGGGAAATACCCGATTAACCGCGCATTTTACGCCGGTGTTTTAACAAGCAAGACGTCACACCGGCGCAGGCCGGTGTCCAGTACCTGCCGCACTGCTTGCCGAGAGCTTCTGGATTCCGGCCTGCGCCGGAATGACGTTGTAGGAATTTCAGAAAAAACTCTGCGGGTCGATATCGACTTTGAGCTGGATACTTGATCCTGTCTTCACGCCGTCCAGCCATTCGGCCAGATAATTTTGCATGTTCACATCGCGCCCGCTGCGGATGAGAAAGCGGCGGCGGTGCTTGCCGCGCAAAAACGCCAGCGGCGCGGGCGCGGGGCCCAGCACGCGGATATCATCATAACGCGGCGCGCGCTGCGCAAGGGCGCGGCAAAACTGGTCGAGCTTCATTTCATCCGGTGATTGCAAAATCAGCGCGGCGAGCTTGCCGAACGGCGGCATGCCCGCGCGTTCCCGCTCCCGCCCTTCGGCGGCCAGAAAGGCATCGCGGTCGCCTGCGGCCAAGGCACGAATAACGTTTTGCTCCGGCATATAGGTTTGCAAAAAGACGCGCCCCGGCAGTGCGCCGCGCCCCGCGCGTCCCGATACCTGCTGCAAAAGCTGAAAGGTACGTTCGCCCGCGCGCAAATCACCGCCCGACAAGCCCAGATCGGCATCGACAACACCAACCAGCGTCAGCGCAGGGAAATGGTGTCCCTTGGCGACAATCTGTGTGCCGATGATAATATCCACTTCGCGGTTCTCGATTTGTGTAATCGCGCCGCGGATCATATTCGCACTGCCTGTGATATCGCTGGCCAGCACCAGCGTACGCGCATCGGGCAATATTTCCTGTATTTCTTCCTGTATCCGCTCCACGCCGGGGCCGCAGGCGGCGAAACTGCCTTCGTCGCTGCAAGACGGACAGGCCTGCGGCATCTTTTGGCTAAATCCGCAGTGGTGGCATTGCAGACGGCTATGGCGGCGATGTTCGACCAGCCATGCCGTGCAGGACGGACATTGAAACCGGTGGCCACACGTACGGCATAGCGTCAGCGGTGCATAGCCGCGGCGGTTGAGGAATAAAAGGGATTGCTCCCCCGCGGCCAGCGTTTTCGCAATGGCATCGGCAAGCGGCGGTGAAATAAATTTCTGCCGCGCCGGCGCATCGCGGCGCAGATCGACCACCTGCATTGACGGCATCGCCGCACCACCAAAACGCGAGGGCAGATGCAGATAGGCATATTTGCCCGCCCGCACATTTGTCATGGTTTCAAGCGATGGCGTCGCAGAGACCAGCACCACCGGAAATTCCCCCAGCCGCGCCCGCAAAACAGCCATGTCGCGCGCGTGGTACAGCACGCCTTCTTCCTGTTTGTAAGACGCGTCGTGTTCTTCATCGACAACAATCACGCCCAGATCGGCAAAGGGCAGAAACAAGGCCGAGCGTGCGCCGATGACGACTTTGGTGCGCCCCTCTGCCACACCTTGCCAGACCAGACGCCGCTGCGCTGCGGGCACTTCGGAATGCCAGATGGCGGGCGCTGTGCCGAACCGCCGCGCAAAGCGGTCCATAAACTGCGCCGACAACGAAATTTCCGGCAGCAGCACCAGCGCCTGCCGCCCTTGCGCCAGCGCGGCGGCCACGGCTTCGAAATAAACCTCGGTCTTGCCCGAACCGGTCACGCCATCCAGCAAGACGGCGGCAAATTTTTTCTGCCCGGCGATATCGCGCAGCGCTTCGGCGGCGGCGGCCTGTGCCTCGGTAAAATCCAGCTTGGGCGGCGACAGATCGACCACACGGCACGGCACAGGCGCGGCGACCGATGCGGTTTTGATAACACCCGTGGCCGCCATGGCGCGCACAACGGCAGGCGTGCAGCCGACCATCGCCGCAATTTCAGCACCGCGGCGCGGCACGCCGTCTGACAGGACATCGATAATTTTCTGGCGGTGCGCGCCAGCCTTGCGCGGCGGCAGTGCCACCACATCGCCCAGCGTATAGGCCGGCACGGTTTTCGGCGGCGTCAGGGCATCCGGCGCGCTCAGTGACATTTTCAATACCGCGCCCATATCGGCCATCGTATAGCGCGCGGTGCGCTCCAGAAAATTGCGGTGGACATCGGGCATCGGCGGGCAGGACGTGTAGACCTCGCGGATATGTTTCAATTTTGCCGGATCGACAGCGGCATCGGGGGCAGATAAAGACCAGACAACTCCCGCGGTATCGCGTTTGCCGAAAGGTACACTTACATAATCCCCCGCTGCGGCGTCCATGCCCTCCGGCAGCAAGTAGTCATAGGCGCGCGCCAGCGGCAAAGGCACCAGAACCTGCACCCGCCGCCCCGTTTCCACCCTTGGCGCGGACGGGTTTTCCGGCGATAAAAAACTGGATTGAGACATACCCATCAGATACACTAAGTCCGGTTCAAATGAAAGGGACGCCACCATGAAATTCTTCGTCGACACCGCCGATATTGCCGAAATCAAAGACTTAGCCTCGACAGGTCTTCTGGACGGCGTCACCACCAACCCGTCACTGGTCGCCAAATCGGGCGCCAAAAACTTTATCGCCCTGATCGAAGAGATCTGCGGCGTGGTCGACGGCCCCGTCAGCGCGGAAGTCGCCGCGACGGATTTCGCGACGATGCTGAAAGAAGGCAAACGCCTTGCTAAAATCGCCAAGAACGTTGCGGTCAAAGTGCCGCTGACGCCCGATGGCCTGAAAGTCTGCAAGGCACTGTCCGATGATGGCACGATGGTCAACGTCACACTGTGCTTTTCCGCTGCGCAGGCGATCCTTGCCGCCAAAGCCGGCGCAACGTTTGTTTCCCCCTTCGTCGGCCGTCTGGACGACATCGGGCAAGACGGGCTTGGCCTGATTTCCGAGATCGTGGAGATTTATAACCAATATCCGACGATTGAAACCGAAGTGCTGGTCGCATCGGTGCGCAACCCCATCCATCTGGTTGAATCGGCGAAAATGGGCGCGCATGTAGCGACCATCCCGCCAGCGGTCATCCGCCAGCTCTACAGCCACCCGCTGACCGACCGCGGGCTTGAAGCCTTCGTCTCCGACTGGGCGAAGACGGGCCAGAGCATCCTCGACGCCGCCTGAGACAAGGGAAATGCGAAAGCGATGACGCCAAAGAACATGACAGCAGCGGACAGCATGACAGAAGACGATGTGATTTCGTATCTGCGCGGGCAGAAGGATTTTTTTATCCGCCACCCTGACGTGCTGGAAGACATGGACGCACCGGTCGAAGGCGGCGGCAAAGGCGTGGTGAACTTTCAATCCGCGCTTTTGAACCGCCTGAAAGCCGACAAAAGCAACGCCCAGCGCGTCCAGCGCGAACTGATCGAAACCGCGCGCGCCAATATGTCGAACTATTCCCGCATCCAGACCGCCGTGCTGGTGCTGCTGGAAGCCGAAAGCTTCGAGGAATTTATTTCCGTCATGACGCAGGACTTTCCGGTTTTGCTGGACGTCGATACCGTCAATCTGGTGATCGAATCTACATCCAAGGAAATCCCCTTCATCAACCAATCCGGCATCCGCTTCGCGCACCGCGGCACGACGGAAAAATACCTCGGCAAGGGCGATGCGCTGCTGCAATCAAGCATCAACGGCACCGAAGAGATTTTCGGCCCCGGTGCGGGGCTGGTCAAAAGTCAGGCGCTTTTGCGGCTGGAGATCAGCAACAATACGCCTGCCGGCATCATGGCTTTCGGTTCGCGCGATCCCGAAGCTTTCCGACCCGATATGGCGATTGACCAGATCGGCTTCCTCGCGCAGGTGGTGGAGCGTTGTTTTCGCCTATGGCTGGACATTCGGGACTGACAGACACGCCGCTTTCCGCCGCGCCGGATCTTGTGCAGGTCTTCGGCCTCTGGACGCTTTACCTATCGCATGAAAAACATTTTTCTCGCCATACGCTGCGCGCCTATCTGGCCGATGTGCATTATTTCTGTGATTTTCTGACCACGCATCTGGCGCGCCCGCCTTCGCTGCACGACCTTGGCGATGCATCGATCCGCGATTTCCGCAGCTGGCTGGCCAAGCGCACGGGTGAAGGCGCGGGGGCCGCCACGCGGGCACGCGCTCTGGCATCGCTGCGCAATTTCATGAAGTGGCTGGACAAAAACGGCCATCTGCACAACCCCGCTATCGGGCGCATCCGCACACCGAAACTGCCGCGCAAATTGCCGCGCGCCCTGCCGCCGGATCAGGCCATGAAGCTGATGGACAATGCCGGTATGCTCGCGCCTGAAGGTGCCGAATGGGTGGCGCTGCGCGATTGCGCACTGTTTATGCTTCTATACGGCTGCGGCTTGCGGATCGACGAGGCTTTGCAACTGGATTTCGGCGCACGCCCGAAAGACGGCGAAGTGCGCGTCATGGGTAAAGGCCGCAAAGAGCGCATCGTGCCCGTGCTGCCCATCGTTGAAAAAACCATCGAAACCTATGTCGCGGGCGCACCGATCGCATGGGAAAAGAAAACCCCGCTGTTTATGGGCGAGCGCGGCAAGCGTATGCATCAGGGAGTCGCGCAAAAACGCCTGCGCGATTTGCGCCGCGTGCTCGGCCTGCCTGAAGCCCTGACGCCGCATGCACTGCGCCATAGTTTTGCCACGCATATTCTTGCGGGCGGCGTGAATTTACGCGTGATTCAGGAATTGCTCGGCCATGCTTCCGTGACCACGACGCAGCGTTATACGGACTATGATAACGCGCAGCTGCTGGCCATCTACGACAAGGCACATCCACGCGCGCGCAGCGAATAACCTTGCGCCCAAGCGTGCCGAAAACCGCCGCCGCCCGACCATCATGACGTGCTGAAAAAAGGATGGCGGCGGCAGCTTCCGGCCCAATCCCGTGCCCGTTAGAAAAAAGCACCGGATGATTCGCTCCGCATGCGGGGATATTCCGCTTGCAAAACAACCATTACGCGAATTTCATTTTTAATACAACTTAAAATTGTTTATAATGGGCGGAGGAGGTCAAAGCTATGGCTCTGCGCGCCGCGATATGTTGGATTTCTGCTCTTGGCGCGATCTTTTGCGCGCTGGCTGTCCATATTGACATAAAGAGCCGTGCGGCAGTACACTCCGGCGCAGATTTCCGCACCTCCCCTTCGGCACAGGATACCGACATGACGCGCCAGATTTTCAATACCGCCGCCCTGCGTAAACATGCCGCGCTTTTCACGCTGGCGGCCGGTATCACAGCGGGCGGCATTGCGGGGGTCGGTGCGCTGTATCAAGATCATTTTACCGCCCCGACGCCCCAAGACACCGCGCCTGCGGTTTCGGTGACGATGCCCGCCCCCGCCGCGACGACCGCCGCTCACCCGCAACCCGTTGCGGGCGAAATACTGCATGTCGATACCGCGCACATGCTGCACGTGCGCGCGCATGTCTGGGTCGCGCAGTTCAATACCGTCAGCGTCTGCCCCCGCGGCATCACCGCCGCCTGCCAATATACAGCCGATCTGCGTACACTTGAGGGCACTGAGATGACCGCGCCGCGCAAGGGGCAAAAAATCATCCTGCATAACCTGACCCGCAGCGGGATTCCGGATGCCGTGCAGCCCGCCACAACCGCACCCGCACTGCGGCCACGGCAGGATGTGGTGAAAGGGCCTGTCGCGGCGCGCGTTATCAAAACCGGTGATGGCGACACCGTGCAGACCGAGGTCGATATCTGGCCCGGGACGCGTGTGCTGATCGATATCCGCATCGGAGAGATCGATACGCCGGAGAAAAAAGGCCGCGCCAAATGCACTGAAGAAGCCGCCAAAGCCGAAGAAGCCACCGCCGAAATGCGCCGCCTGCTGGAAGGCCAGACCGTCACCCTGCACAATATCAAATACGAGAAATACGGCGGACGCCTGCTGGCCGATATCACCACGTCCGACGGCACAAACGCCGCGCAGCACATGATTGCGCAGCGGCTGGCCGTGCCCTATGGCGGCGGCACCAAATCATCCTGGTGCACACTAGCGCAAAGCCGCTAAGTCATAAATATTTCTAGAGAGACGGCGGCGGCGTTTTGCGCAGGCGCGGCTTGAGCGTGAAACCCTCTGCCTCGTCCTGAAGTTTCCGCTGTTCTTCCGTTGCTTGCAGATGCGCGAAGTCGTCGTCATTCATCGCGCCCGCGCGGCGGTCGTTCGCAGGGAGTTTTTCCCACGCACTGCGCAAATCGCCGAAGCGTCCACCCCAGCGCGCTGTATCAAATATTTTTTTCAGCTGGCCGCGCGCCGATGCCAGTTGCGCCAGACTGCGGCCTTCGCGGTCTTTAAAGCCATAAACATCTTCAGACGTCAGCCCGCCGCCGAATTTTTCGATGATATCGAGGGCGCGGTCAAATTCATTGACCTTGAGCGCGCGGATCAGCCCCGCTTCGCGTGTGTCATAGCCGCCAATATCGACAAAAGGACGGCGCAGCGTATCGGCGGCCATGTCTTCCATGCCGTCAATTTCGGCGCGGAAATAGGCACGGCGCTGCGCCATTTCGATAGACAAATAATCGACCACATGGTCATGTTTATCAGCGCGCGCGAGAGACAGGGCGCTGCCGTACATCGCAAAAACATCCGCGCCCGCGCGCACCAGCGCCTGCACTACCGGCAGGTTTCCCGCAAAGGCGGCTTTGCGCAGCGCCTGATCGTCGTCCGCATGCGGGCTGGCGCCAAAGGACAGCAAAAGATTGACCATCTCCAGATTTCCGCGCGCGGCGGCATCGATAATGCATTCGCCCTCCCCCGCATTCGGGTCGGCCTTGGCGCCCAGCAGCAGCGCGGCGGCATCTTTGTGCCCGCTTTTGACCGCTGCGCGCAGGGCGGCATTGTCGAGCGCCTGCACATCCGCGCCTGCATGCAAAAGGACAGCAACCATCTCGGTTTGTCCCATACCGGCGGCGAGGCGCAGGCCCTTGCTGCGCGTGGCAGAGGGGTCTGCACCGTCTTTGAGCGCGGCCTTGAGTTTATCCACATTGTTTTCCGACACCGCCATGGCGATGCGGTCATCCAGCTGCAATTTCAAACGCGCCGACCATTCTTCTTCAGGACTGTTAAAGGCCATGCTGTGTCTCCCCTAGGCCGCGCATTCAAGATCGACGATGACTGGCACGTGGTCGCTCGGCTGTTCCCAGCCGCGCACATCGCGCAGAACCTGCTGCTTTTTAAGCCCGCCTGCGAGCGGTTTTGTCACCCAGACATGATCGAGCCGGCGGCCTTTGTCGGCGCTGTCCCAATCTGCGGCGCGGTAGCTCCACCACGAATACAGCTTTTTGTCTTCGGGAACAAAAGCACGCACGGCATCCGTCCAGCCAAGGCCGCCGAACAGCCGCGCAAATTTTTCGCGCTCGATGGGTGTATGCGAAACGACTTTTTGCATTTTTTTGCTGTCCCAGACGTCGTTTTCGAGCGGCGCAATGTTGAAATCCCCCACAGCAACCATCGGCGTTTTTGCGGTGCGCGCGGCAGAAAACCACTCCGTCAATTCATCGACGAAATCCAGTTTATGCTGGAATTTGTCGTTGATCGTCACATCCGGCTCGTAACCGCCGGCGGGAATATAGATGTTGTGCAGATCAAAGGCCTTGCCGGGCGCTTTGACCTTGGCCGAGATATGGCGCATGTCATTTTTGCCGCAGCGTTTATAGACGTCTTTGTCGGACAGCGGATATTTGGAGAAAATGCAAACGCCGTTATACCCCTTCATGCCCGCAAAATGGTAATGCGCATAGCCGGCATCTGTCAGTGCCGCGACGGGGAAAAACTCATCGGGCGTCTTGGTTTCCTGCAGGCAGAACACATCCGGTTTGACCTTGCCCAGCACCTGCATCAGCAAGGGCAGGCGCAGGCGAACCGAATTGATGTTCCACGTCATCAGGCGCATCAGATTACATCCCCGGCGGTTTCGGCTGCTTCTTTGCGGCAGCGGCGGCTTGGTCCAGACCTTCCAGCGTATCGCGGGATTTTTTCAGGGCTTCGGCGAAAAGCTTGTCCAGCTCCGGTTCATACCCGTTGATAGCCGCAAAGCGGCTTTCCAGTCCGTGTAAAATATCCCAGCGTCTTTGGTGAAAGGCGTCGATACGTTTACGGCCAATCATCTGGTCGTTCATGGTCGACAGTCCTTCGACCAGAAAAATGCGGTTGGCATCGCGCAGCATAGCGGCATCCGGGGCGATTTGCGGATTTTCGAGCGTGCGCACCAGATCGACGGCACGGTCGCCGAAGGTATGGCGCATCAAAACTCCCATTTCCGCCCCCGCCAGCAGCGCCCCCTTCGCAGGGCCGAGCAATGCGACGATAACAGACTCCGGCGAGGTATCGGTGCATTTGCCCAGCAAAAGCTTCGCCGCAGCGACAGGCTGGTCGTTCATGAAGTTGGCGATGCGATCGGGGCCGAACATCTTCATGTTGTCGTCAAGCCAGCGGTTGCACATTTTCGTGCACAGTTCCCACGTGGGGTTGGCGGGCAGGCCACTTTTGCTGTAATCGAAAGCCATTTTCAAACTCCTTAAAAAATTTACGGTGCGTCCTTAAAACGGCAGCCCCATGCCGGGCGGCAGCCCCATATCGCGCATCAGTTTTTCGGTTTCATCGGCCATGGTTTTTTCGGCCTTAAGGCGCGCGTCATTGACAGCAGCAACGATCAGGTCTTCGAGCACATCGGCTTCGTCGGTTTTGATGAGCGAAGGGTCGATCTTGATCGAACGCATTTCAAATTTTCCGGTGACCTTGCAGGTGACAAGACCGCCGCCGGCGCTGCCGTCCAGTTCCATCAGCTGCACGCGCGCCTGCATTTCTTCCATCTGCTGTTTGAATTTTTGCGCTTTTTGCATCATCTGCATCATATTCGCCATAGGTCACACGCCCCTTTTTACGCAGTGGTTGGTCTTTAAAATATCGGATGCCTGAAGCTATCCCCCGTCCCCGCCGAAGTCAATAAGAACGCCCACCGCTTGCGGCGGCGCAGCAGGCGGGCAAGGCTTTGTTTTCATACAAAAAACGTTATTCGGCGTCGGTTTTGTTTTTGATCTCGGTGATTTTGGCGCCGGGGAAGGCCGTCAGGACGGCCGCGACAATCGGGCTGGCCTCGACCTCGGCGCGCAGGTTTTGCATTTGCGCCTGTTTACGGCTGGCGATGGTGGACGCACCTTCTTCGCGTGACAGGCTGACGACCCAGCGCTGCCCCGTCCATTCGGTCAGTTTCTGCGCCATCTGGCCGACAAGCGCGCGCGGCGCGTCTTCGGTCAGCCGCACTTCCAGATGCCCCTGCGCAAATTTGACCGGATGTACATGGGTTTCGATGGTGTTTTGCAAAAGCGCTTCACGCCGCTGGCCAAACAATGCCGCGACGTCTTCGAAACTGTTCAGCACGGCCTGCGCTTGCAATACCTGCTGCGGCTCCGGCGCGGCCATGCGTGCAGCGGATACTGCGGATGTGTTTTGCATCGCCGTGCCGCGCGGGCTGCCACCGCCCATACCGCCGCCCAGCTGCCCTGCCATACCGGTTGCCGTGCCGTCTTTGACCTGCTTGATCAGATCGCCCGGTGTCGGCAGCTCTGCCGCGAACAAAAGGCGGATCAAAACCATTTCCAGCGCCTGCTGGGCATTAAAAGCCTGCTGCACTTCGGAGATGCCTTTGGTCAGCATCTGCCATGTGCGCGTCAGCACCGGCACGGACAGCGTTTTGGCCAGCGCCGCGCCGCGCACACGCTCTGCTTCGGGCAGCGCCTGATCGCGCGCCATTTCGGGGCTGACTTTGACCTTGGTCAGATAATGCGTCAGCTCCAGCAAATCCTGCAATACCATGATCGGATCGGCGCCGCCTTTGTAGAGCGCATCCAGATAGCCCATCGTCTCGCCGCTCTGGCCTTTTTGCAGGGCTTCGAACAGATCAAGCGTCACGCTGCGGTCAACAAGGCCGAGCATGCTACGCACCTGATCTTCGGTCACTTTGCCCTGTTCGCGGGAAATGGCCTGATCGAGAAGGCTGAGACCGTCACGGGCGGAGCCGTCGGCAGCGCGGGCGATGAGGGCGATGGCGGAGGGCTCCGCCTCGACATTTTCTTTGCCCGTGATTTCCATGAAATAATTTTCAAGCACATCTGCACCGATGCGGCGCAGGTCAAACCGCTGGCAGCGCGACAAAACCGTCACCGGCACTTTGCGGATTTCGGTGGTGGCGAAGACAAACTTTACATTTTCCGGCGGCTCTTCCAGCGTTTTGAGCAGTGCGTTGAACGCCGCCTTGGACAGCATATGCACTTCGTCGATGATAAAGACTTTATAACGGCCACTGACGGGGGCGTATTGCACGCTGTCGATGATTTCGCGGATATCGTCCACACCGGTGCGTGACGCCGCATCCATTTCCAGCACATCGACATGACGGTCTTCGGCGATGGCACGGCATTGTTCGCAGACGCCGCAGGGGTTGATCGTGGGGCCTTGTTCGCAGTTGAGCGCGCGCGCAACGATACGCGCCGTTGTTGTCTTGCCCACGCCGCGCACACCCGTCAGCATAAAAGCATGGGCGATACGGCCGGATTCAATCGCATTGGTCAGCGTGCGCACCAGCGCGTCCTGCCCCTTGAGCTCGGCGAAATTCTGCGGACGGTATTTACGCGCCAGCACCCGGTATTCGGCGGGCTTGGCGGCGGGGGCGGTTGTCGTCGCGTCGGCGGATTTTTTGGCCACGGGCGTCCTCTCTGGCAGCGGGAATCTGTTGTTGCACACAGAATAGCGCATCGCCGCCGCAAGCTAAACCCTGACGGCGGCGCCGCGCGCCAGTTTATGAAAACAAATAGCTTATTTCGCCTCGAACAGCACGTCAAACCCGCCAAACGACATGCGGTTGCAATCGAACGGCATCTGTTTCGGATCCATACCGGCGATGCGTTTGTCTTTCATGACTTTGGCATTGACGCGGTCGCGGTGGGCGCGGGATTTATAGACGATCCAGGCGAAAACCACCGTTTCGCCGGCCTTGAGATTCGCCAGTTTGGCGAAAGGCACACCGAAAGGCGATTTGATATCTTCGGCAACGCATTCAACGTATTGCAGCGCGCCGTGTTCGCGCCAGACCTTGCCCGCGATCTGCGCGATTTTGCGGTAGGCGGCGACTTTCTTTTTCGAAACCGGAATAACGAAACCGTCAACGTATTTGGCCATGGCTGTCTCCTTTGACGTTAGATGCCCATTTTTTCACGCATGCCGTAATACCATGCACCAAGGATGGTCAGCGGCACGCGCAAAGCACGCCCGCCGGGGAAAGGATAGTTTTTCATTTTCGCCCAGACGTCGAAACGTCCGGCCTGATTGCCGATGGCTTCGGCGACAAGGCGGCCGAGCAGATGCGTGGTCGTGACGCCATGCCCGCTGTCGCCCTGAATAAAATAAATCTTGTTCGTCAGGCGTCCGACATGCGGCATGCGCGTGAGGGTGAGGGCGAAATTACCGCTCCAGGCGAAATCGACCTTTTTACCCTCCAGCATCGGGAAGGTTTTCAGCACATGCGGCCAGAGGCGCTTTTCGATGTCCGCAGGTTCATGCCCCGTGTACACGACGCCGCCGCCGAACAGCAGGCGGTGATCTGCGGTGATGCGGTAATAATCCAGCAGATAATTGCAATCTTCGATGCAATAGCCCGCGGGCAGCATCTGGCGCGTCAGGTCTTCGCCGAGGACTTCGGTGGTGATGATCTGGCTGCTGACCGACATGATGCGGCGGCTCAGCTCGGGCACGGTATCGCCCAGATAGGCATTGCCGCAAATCACAACATAATGCGCAGTGACTTGGCCTTTGGCGGTTTTCACCACGGGCTTGAAGCTTTCGCGGTCAACCGAGATCACGCGTGATTGTTCAAAGATTTTACCGCCGAGGCTTTCAATCGCCGCGGCCTGCCCCAGCACAAGGTTCATCGGGTGGATATGCCCGCCCCATTTGTCGAGCATCCCGCCCGCATAAAGATTGGCATTGACGACTTCGGGCATGCGCGATTTGTCGAACATCTCAAGTTCGGTATGGCCGAAACGCTCCCATGTCTTTTTGCCGTGTTCCAAATCTTTCATCTGCTTGTCTGTAAAGGCGGCGAAAAAACTGCCGGGCTTCAGGTCGCATTTGATATCGTATTTTTCGATGCGCTCGCGGATGATATTGCCGCCCTCGAAGCTCATGCCGACAACGGCATTGGCGGTATCTTCGCCATAGCGGGATTTGATGGTGTCATAGTCGCGGCTATAGCCGTTGATGATCTGCCCGCCGTTTCTGCCCGATGCGCCATAGGCGACCTTCGCGGCCTCCAGCACGTAAACCTTCAGCCCTTTTTCGGCCAGATGCAGCGCGGTTGAAATGCCCGCAAAGCCCCCGCCGATGACGCAGATATCGCACTCATGCGCGCCTTCAAGCGCGGGGCGCGCGGGCGATGCATTCGCTGATGCCGCATAGTAGGAACCGGTATGCCCGACATCCGGCGTGGCTTGCGCGGGGGCAGCGGTATCGGCGGCGGCTTTGACCTGTGGCTGTGTCATCTTACAAATCCCTCAGATAGGCATCGTATTCAATGCTGGTGATATGGTGTTCCAGCGCGTCTTTCTCGCTCCATTTACAGGCGAAGTAAACTTTGTGATAGGACTCGCCGAAATAGTGCTTCATAAAGCCGGACTGTTCGAAAATCTCCAGCGCATCTTCCCAGACGTCGGGCAGATGGCGCGCGTTGCTTTCGTAGACGCTGCCCGTCAGCGGCTCGCCCGGATCCATATGCCCCTGAATGCCGTGGAAAGCGCCCGCCAGCATCGCGGCAATCGCCAGATAGGGGTTGGCATCGGCACCCGGCACGCGGTGTTCAATGCGCGTTCCCGCCAGTTCGCTTTCCGGCACACGCAGCGAAGCGGTGCGATTGTCGTAGCCCCAGGCAATACGCGTCGGCGCATGGGAGCCCGGCATAAAGCGGCGGTATGAATTGAAATTCGGCGCGAAAACCGCCGCGCTTTCCGTCATCACCGACAAAAGCCCGCCGATGGCATGGCGGAGTATGGCCGAGCCCTGATAATCTTCGCCGGCAAAGATGTTATTACCGTCTTTGTCGAGAATGCTGAAATGCACATGCATGCCATTGCCCGATTTATCGCCATAGGGCTTGGCCATAAATGTCGCATCGAAACCGTTTTTACGCGCCGCGCCCTTGATAACGCGTTTCAACAGCGTTGCGTAATCCGCCGCCAGCATCGCGTCCGGCACGTGATAGAGGTTGATTTCATACTGGCCGGGGCCGTTCTCTGAAATCGTCGTATCGGCCGGAATGCCCTGTAGCGCGCAGGCACGGTTGATGTCGGACAGCACCGCACCAAACTCTTCCACCTCGCCAAGACCGAACATCTGCGAGGCTTGCACGCGCTGGCCGGTGCGCGGCGACAGGGGCGGCTGCGGAAAGCCGCGTTCGTCACGCTTGCTGTCGAGCAGGTAAAATTCCAGCTCCACCGCCACCACGGGCGTCAGGCCTTCTTTTTGGAAAAAATTCAGGACACGGCGCAGCACCTGACGCGGGTCGGCAAAAAAGCCTTTGCCGTTGGCGTCCTGCATCGTCATCATCACCTGCGCTGTCGGGACGCTCATCCACGGGGTGCGGCAGAGTGTGCCCGCCACGGTGCGGCATACGCCGTCGTTATCGCCGGTTTGCGTGACCAGCCCCGCCTCCAGCACGTCATGCCCCCAGATATCGACCGCAAAGGCCGAACGCGGCATACGCATGCCGCTTTTGAAGGTGGACAAAGCCTTGCTGACCGGCACGCGCTTGCCGCGCAGCACACCGTTGACATCGACCATAAAGGCCTCGAGCATTTCGATGTCGGGATTGGCCTCGAAAAAGGCCTCGGCCGACTGGCCATTGGGGGTATCGGTCAAAACCGGTGTATGCGGCGCGTCGGCCATGCTGATTCCTCAGGAGTTGTTTCAGAGAGCTACAGAGTGGCACGGCCAAGGGGGGGGGCGTCAACCCCCGACAGATGCTGCACATTTATTTGAAAAATCAGGAAAAATCATGCACCCCCGCTGCAAAACCCTGCCTGCTCACCCAAGGCTTGCAAAAAACGCCGATTTCCCTTATTGTCCCCGCATCTTGCTCCCGCGCCACCGCGCGGTGCGCCGTTGTAGCTCAGGGGTAGAGCAACGCATTCGTAATGCGTGGGTCGTAGGTTCAATTCCTATCAACGGCACCATTATATTGTCTTTGCTCGTCCTCCCCCGCACATAGCGCCCCACAAAACCATTTAGAACCAAATGCATATCTTGCATTACTGTCTCTGCATGTCTTTGGCCGTATGCCTGCATCCACTCTTTATGTAGGTAAGTATGTCGGTAAGTTCTCCCAAGCCAGAGCCCCTCCAAAAACCCCTCTAAATACTTTGAACATGCAATTTAGAGGTAATTAAAATGAGACTGAATGACACCAAATGCAAAAGCACCAAACCAAAAGACAAAAAATATAAAATTTGCGATGGAGACGGGCTTTACTTAGTCGTTAATCCATCGGGCAGTAAAGTCTGGCACTTTTACTACAGCTACGCGAAACAACGTAAAACCATCTCTTTTGGACGATACCCCGATATCGGGCTGGCAGATGCCCGCAAGATGCGACAGGAAGCCCGCACACTCTTGAGCAAGGGACAGAACCCTTCATACGTCAGAAAAGCTCAGACACAATCTGCGCAGGCAGCTGCAAGCAATACCTTTGAGCAAGTCGCCCTGCGCTGGAAAAACGTCAGATCAACTAAAATCAGCCCCAAAACCATGAAAACTGCGTGGCAGCGATTGGTGCTCTATGTTTACCCCTATATTCCAAAAAGCGTTGATTTAGTGTCAATTGGCGTGAGCGGAACGGATATTGAAGCTTTCTTGAAAAGCACTTGTTCTGACCTTAAGTCTTTGAGGCAAAGAATGTCAGAGCATCATATTGTAGACTTGCATTGGCTTTATAGGTTTAATCCTCTTATTCAAACACCCTTGATATCCTTAAAAATAAAAGGAGAAGAAGTTTTGGCCTGCCCAATTAGTGACTTCCTTTGGAATAGAGTATCGCAAGGTGTCTACTTTGATTTGATTAATATACCTGAGTATACGCAGGCGTATGGAAAGAGCTTTGAGCGTTATATTGGGGATGTATTAAAAGAAACTCTGAATTCAGATGGGTACACCGTTTTGAAGCCAGAGGAGTATCATGTGGCGGGAAAGAATCTTAAACATGGCGCGGATTGGATTGTCTTTGATGGGACTGCAAATATTTTTGTGGAAACTAAGACTAAACAGTTCCGTTATGGCTCAAAATTTTTATTAAGCGATGAAGAGCTATTAAAAGATTTGAGCGTGGTTGCTGAGGGAGTGGTGCAAAATTATAAAAATATCCTTGATGCACAGAAAGGAAAAACCAATTGGCGGGATAATAATTTGCCAATCTATTCTTTTATTGTGACGCTAGAGGATTGGCAAATTTTTTCACCGATTATGCAAGAAAAAATTTGTGAGCTTGTTGTAGAAAAGATGGAGTTCTTGGGGATTCCCACTGACCTTGTGCAAGTCATTCCATATCTGATTTGCTCTTCTGAAGAGTTTGAGTTGTTTTGCTGTGCTGCGCGTTTTCATTCCTTTCAAGACATTTTGCGTCCTTATATGTCGGAGACAAATTACGAGCGCTGGCTTTTGCGCTCATATCTATTTAAAAATTATAAAAAAGAAATAGAAATCTCTTTCGAGAGTTGGTTTGAAGATGATTGGTCGGGAATAATTCCGAGCAAAAATTAAAGACAGTTAAGTTAATTTTTAACTAGCTTTAATTTGTTCATATAAGTCGCGGCTTCACTTTCACAAAAAAGTCCTACTATATTTCAGCGCAAATATATTTATGCTATAATAAGTCATTCATTTGTACGTGAATTGAAACGCCATGCTTCATCTCTGCGGTCTTCCCGCTCTATCTTCAAAATGCGTCCAGTAGGTACGATTGTAGGTAGTGGACTAGATAAAAGGAGATAAAATCATTTTATATCAATTATTTATGTCGAAAATGAGTGTCCTCTCAACGGCACCATTTTTTCTCAAAGATTCAGACATATAGCGATACGCCTTGTTGCGGCTGCTTTTTTGCGTCATGCTTTGGGTATCAAAAAATGGAGAGCTCTATAAATGACAGCACCGATCCCGAGCCTGACGCGCGCGCTGATGTTTGCCGCGCAGAAACACACCGACCAGCGCCGCAAGGGCGAACGCGCCGAGCCTTACGTCAATCACCTGATCGACGTGGTCGATACGCTGGCGCGCCACACGGATGGCGCGGATGTGGACTTGCTGATGGCCGGCGCGCTGCACGATACGATCGAAGACACCGAAACAAAATACGAAGAGCTGAAACGCGAGTTTGGCGAAAACGTCGCCGACATCGTACGCGAATGCACCGACGACAAGAGCCTGCCCAAGGCGGAACGCAAGCGCCTGCAAGCCGAAAACGCGCCGCATAAATCGGAGCGCGCGCGGATGGTGAAGATCGCGGATAAAACCTCCAACCTCCGCTCCATCCTCGACAGCCCGCCGCCCGATTGGGACAACGCGCGCAAGCTGGAATATTTCGACTGGTCAAAATCCGTCGTTGACGGCTGCCGCGGCATCAACGCAGGGCTGGAGCGCGAATTCGACGACCTGCACAAAAAAGGCACGGCCAAGTTTACGCCTAAAGTGGCGTAATTGTTATGAGTTTTCCGCCTACACTGTCGCAGTTGCGGCAGCCGCGCATATGGAATATAGTGCGCCCTAATTGATTGCCACCCACAATTTTCAAAAACATAAACCACAGGCTAGAGTAAATTATGTCGACCTTAAATGTTAAGCTGAGCCAGACCGTCGTTAACAAAAACCACCAGTTGGATGATGGCTCTCCCGCTGCTACGCTCGGCGATATTTTTGCGCAGAACGTTATTGTTAAAAAGGCCGTGATGGATGCAACGTATTGGATAAATTCCCTCCACCAAAGCGGCAACAAGTACACGTTCAAACACGATGGCGGCATCCAAAAGGTGATGACCGGAAGCCATAACCCTCACAGCATGACAGCCCACGCGACAGAAATTGTCACAACGGTGCCACAGACTTTAAAAGAAACTGTCCGCGGCTCTATGAACATGACCTACGATTATGATTCGATATGGGATACGGGCGGCACCGTAACCTCTTATCTCGCAGAGGTGCTCGTCGCTGATCCCGATTTCGGGCGTATTTCTTCCGGCTTTACCGGCAACCTGAACTATGATTCCAGCTATAACCTTTCCGGAACCTTATCAAGCCTCACGCTCACCGCGCAAAAACATATAAAACAAGTAAAAATAGAGGGCGCACTCAATATCGGCGGCAACCTCAATGCCATTGCATCAGGCGCATCGCCGTCGATGAATGGCACTGTGACGCACTACAATGAAAGCTATGTTGATGGCAGTTATATCGACTTCAGCGGGTCGCTGGCAGCAAACCAAAACACAAGCTTCAGCCTTGCCACCTTGGCGGATACGAACAACTGGACGCTGCCCGATACCCTCAACATCGATCTGCCAAAGATTCTATACCAAGACTGGGTTATCAATACGGGGACAGGGAATGACACGCTGACACTAAAAGGCGGCGGTGGCAGACTCTTTGCCAATGCCGGCGCCCATGACGATTACGTCATTTTACTGGATAACGCGCCCATCGTCGATGGCGGCAGCGGAACAGACACCCTGGAAATACGTTTCAGCGGCGGGCTAAATATGCTGAACGTATCGAATTTCGAAAACCTTGTGCTGGGTGGCAAAGCAAGCATTAACGGCACTGGCAACGCAGACGATAACACCATCACCGGCAACGACGGTAAAAACACCCTCGACGGTGGCGGCGGAGTCGATACCTTGATCGGCGGCAAAGGCGATGACGTTTATATCGTCGCAGACAGCCTTACGACAATCATTGAAACCGCCGTCGGCGGGAAGAAGGATCAGATTCTCACCTCTGTCAGCTACATCCTGCCGGATCACATCGAACTTCTCACCCTCACCGGTACAGACGACATCGACGGCACGGGGAATGCTCTAAAAAATATTGTTACAGGAAACAGCGGCAGCAATACACTTGACGGCGGCGGTGGTGGCGACACCCTGATTGGCGGGGTTGGTGATGATGTTTATATCGTGCGCGACGCCAAGGATAAAATCACCGAAAAAGCAGCCGAAGGCCATGACCGGATTGACACAACAGTCAACAAATACAGTCTCGCCAAGCTGGCTGAAATCGAAGACCTCGGTTTTATCGGAATCGGCAATGCCGCGCTGACCGGAAACGCCAAGGCGAATTCCCTGCAGGGCGGCGTTGGTAACGATACGCTTGACGGCGGCAAAGGCGCCGACGCAATGGCAGGCGGTGACGGTGACGACATTTACTTCATTGACGATGTGCTGGACACAGTCCTTGAATTCGACGGTGAAGGATACGATAAAGCATTTTCATCTGTTTCTTATGCACTCTCCGATTACATCGAGGAACTGGCCCTGACCGGAAAACTGCATATAAATGGCACCGGCAACGCTGAAAATAACCTTTTAACCGGAAACGCCGGCAATAACATACTCTCGGGGCTTGATGGTAACGACATTCTCGATGGCCTTGGCGGCAATGACCGCTATATCGGCGGCAGTGGCAACGATACATTCCGCCTGAGCACGGCACCCAATGCAAAGTCTAACGTGAACACGATTGAAGATTTCACAACTGGCGAAGACAGCATAGAAATCAATACCTCTGCGTTCAAATGGAAAGGTGCGACGCTAGGCGAGCTGTTGCAAGACAACTTCGGCTCCAACGACACCGGGATCGCCGAAACAACGGATCAGCGTCTGATATACAACAATGTCACAGGCCAAATGTTCTATGACGCCGACGGGAGCGGACGCGGCAAGGCGGTTCTCGTGGCCGTATTCGAGAACGCACCCGATCTGCAGCATACCGACATTACGTTGTACTAGGCACAAAGCACCCACAAAAAAAGCCGGAGAAAATTCTCCGGCTTTTTTTGTTTCTGCCTCTTTGCTTAGCCCGCTTCGGCGACTTTTTCGGCGCGTTTGCGTTCGTTGGGGTCGAGGATGCGTTTGCGCAGGCGGATGGTTTTGGGCGTGACTTCGACGAGTTCGTCGTCGGAGATATAGGTAATCGCCTGTTCCAGCGTCAGGATGCGTGGCGGGATCAGCTTGACCATTTCGTCGGTGCCGGAGGCGCGAACGTTGGTGAGTTTTTTGCCTTTCAGCACGTTGACGGGCAGATCGTTGTCGCGATTGTGTTCGCCGACGATCATGCCTTCGTAGACGTCAGTGCCGGGCAGCACCATGATGACGCCGCGCTCTTCAAGGTTCCAGAGGTCATAGGCCGTGGCCTGTCCCGTGCTCATGGCGATCAAGACGCCGGTGCGGCGGCCATCGACGTTGCCCTTGAACGGCGCATAGCCGTGGAACAGACGGTTGATGATGCCGGTGCCGCGCGTGTCGGTGAGAAATTCGCCGTGATAGCCGATCAGGCCGCGCGTCGGGGCGATAAAGGTCATTTTGACCTTGCCCGCGCCGGAGGGCTGCATGGACATCATCTCGCCCTTGCGCAGCGCCATTTTTTGCACAACCGTACCCGAATATTCCTGATCGACGTCGATCATGACTTCTTCGATCGGCTCCAGCTTTTCGCCTGTTTCTTCGTCGGTTTTGTAAAGGACGCGCGGGCGGCCGATCATCAGCTCGAAGCCTTCGCGGCGCATGGTTTCGATCAACACCGACATCTGAAGTTCTCCGCGGCCGAAGACTTCGAACGTCTCGGATGTCTGGCCGTCTTTGACTTTCATCGCCACGTTGGTTTCCGCTTCGCGGAACAGGCGGTCGCGGATCATGCGGGAGGTGACTTTTTTCCCCTCCTTGCCCGCGAAAGGCCCGTCGTTGACCGAGAAGGACATCGAAATCGTCGGCGGGTCAATCGGCTGCGCCGGCAATGCCGCCATCACGCTGAGGTCACAAATTGTATTGGCCACGGTGGTTTCGGTCATGCCTGCAACAGAAACAATATCGCCAGCAAGCGCTTCGTCCAGCGGCACGCGGTCAATGCCGCGGAAGGCAAGGATTTTGGTCACGCGCGAGGTTTCGACCTGCGTGTTGTCAAGGTCGAGGCCTTTGACGTTCTGGTTGGTTTTGACCGTGCCCGACATGATACGGCCCGTGACAAGACGTCCCAGATAAGGATTGTTTTCGATGAGCGTGACCAGCATGGAGAACGGCGCGGCTGTTTCAACGACCGGCGCGGGTACATACTGGCAGATCAGATCGAAGAGCGGCGCCATATCCTTGCGCTCGCCTTCCAGCGTCGTCGAAGCCCAGCCGTCGCGGCCGGAGGCGTAAAGCACGGGGAAGTCCATCTGTTCGTCGGTGG
>JAUXOC010000063.1 GCA_030682495.1 Alphaproteobacteria bacterium
GCACCCCAGCCGGTAACTTGTGACTGAAAAGCGGCTTTGTGCTTCCAGAAAACTTCGGGGCGCAGTTTTTTCATGGCAACTTCGATGTTTTCGCCGCGGTCGCAGCGCGCGCGGGTGACGGACAGGCGGGTGAAATAATTCTGCAGCGTGCGCAAGACCGTCACGGCAGGCACGCCTTCGGACAGTACAAAGGTGAGGATGCGGTCAGCCTCGGCATAAAGACCGCTGGCAACGTGTTTGGAGAGATCATCCAGAGACAGCGCCGCGCTGGAGCCGACGCAGGCGGTCACATCGTCGATGGTGACATTGCGGTTTGCGCCCATATAGGTGATGAGCTTTTCAATTTCCGATCTTGCCACACCGCGGTCGCCGACGACGTTTGCAGACATATAAACCAGCGCGTCCGACGGCATGTTGTATCCGGCATCACGCAGCCCGTCTTTCAGGACGCGGGCGATATCGCGTTCGTCCTCGACATAGCAGGGCAGCGCGGCGGCATGCGGCGATGCTTCAAACATCTGGCGCAGCGCCGATCGCGGCGGTAATTCTCCTGCGGAGACCAGCACAAGATTATCGCCGGGACGCAGGGATTCCAGCGCCGATTTCACGGCATTGGCGGATTTATCATCGGCATCGCGCAGACGTACCACACGGCGGCCGCCCAGCATCGAAATAGACTGTGCCTCGTCCAAAAGCCGCGCCGGATTATCGCCCAGCTCGCCCGCAGAAAACTCAACAACGCCAAACGGGTCATTGGCATCGGGCACAACATGGCGGGTTAAAAGGGTCATGCGCTCGCGGATCAGGCCTTCGTCGGGGCCGTAGACCAGCACCGCCAGCATATCGGGCGGCGGGTTTTTGGCGAAACCGTCGATGGCTTTGAAGGCGAGCTTGACCATCTAGCGTGCCTCGCTGGCTGTTTGCGCGGCGCGGAAGTGCAGCGCCAGTGTGGTCTGGATGCTATCGGCCAGCTCTTCGAGCAGGCGGTCGTTCAAGCTATCACGCGAGGCAATGGTCGCGAACTGGTTGTCGAGCAGGTTATAACTACCCTGCGCCCGCAGCGGCCGGTCCAGCACCACGTCACCGCTTTGGCGGTCACGCAGGCGCAGGAGGGTTGAAATTTCCATCAGGGAGCGGGTATAGGTCGCATCCTTGCGTACCGCCTGATTTGTCGCTGTTGTTTGCAGCGGCGTGATTTCCAGCGCATAGCGCGCAGACGCAGGACGGCCCGCGACATAAAGCCTGTCGATCAGCGCATTGCGCAGATATTGCCCGTCGCGGTCGGGGATGTTGAGGATTTCAATATCGGCATAGTTGGCAGCGACGCTTTTATGTGCGGCGCTGTCCGGCACAGCATACATCGGCTGAAACCCGCAAGCGGCAGGCAGCACGCAGCAAAGCACTAATGCAAGGGTGCGCAGTCCGTTACCCGACCACATTGATGATCCTGTTCGGCACGACGATGACTTTTTTGGGCGCTTTCCCCTCCAGCGCCTTTTGTACGGCGGGGTCTTCCAGCGCCAGTTTTTCGGCGGCTTTCTGGTCGATGTCGCGGGGCAGCTGCACCGTGGCGCGCAATTTGCCGTTCACCTGAATGGCAATGGTCACCGTATCGCTGCCGAGCAAGGCGGCATCGGCCACCGGCCATTTTTCATCGACGACAAGAGTTTTGTGACTCAGATGCGCCCAAAGCTCTTCGGCCAGATGCGGCATCATCGGTGCCATCAGGCGGATGGCTGTTTCGATACCTTCGCGGCGCACGGCGGCATCACCGCCGGCATTGGTGAAATCTTCCAGCGCGTTTGACAGCTCCCGCAGGCGGGCGACGGATTTGTTGAAATGGAACCGGTCAAGATCCTGCGTCATTTCGTGAATGGTTTTGTGGATCTTGCGGCGCATTGCATCGCTGTCAGCTTTACCGCTGCCCTTGGCATCGCCGCCCAGCTGCACGACAAGACGCCACAAGCGGTTCACGTATTTCCACGCGCCTTCGATACCGCTTTCCGTCCATTCCAGATCACGCTCCGGCGGGCTGTCGGACAGGATAAACAGGCGGGCGGCATCGGCACCATACGTCTCCAGAATTTCCACAGGATCGACCGTGTTTTTCTTGGACTTGGACATTTTTTCGATGCGGCCGACGGTCACGGGCGATTTGTCGTCTTTTTTATAGACGGCATTGCCCGCAAATTCGATATCGGCGGGATAAAGCCACTTGCCGTTCTGGTCTTTATAGGTTTCGTGCGTGACCATGCCCTGCGTAAATAGCGCGGTAAACGGTTCGTCAAAATTCAGATAGCCGCATTTTTTCAGCGCACGGGTAAAAAACCGCGCATAGAGCAAATGCATCACGGCATGTTCGACACCGCCGATGTACTGGTCAACAGGTGCCCAATACTTGACTTTATCGGCATCAAATCCGCGCGCGTCGTTTTTGGGGTCGCAATAGCGGAACTGATACCACGAACTTTCAAAGAACGTGTCAAAGGTGTCGGTTTCACGCTCCGCCGCCGCGCCGCAAGACGGACAGGTGGTGTTTTTCCATGTCGGATGGTGCGCAATCGGGTTGCCAGGCAAGTCAAAACTGACATCTTCGGGCAGCGTGACGGGCAGGTCTTTTTCCGGCACGGGCACAATGCCGCAAGCGGGGCAATGGATGATCGGCACGGGGCAGCCCCAAAAGCGCTGGCGGCTGATGCCCCAGTCGCGCAGGCGGTATTGCGTTGTGCCTTGGCCTTTGCCGAGTTTTTCCATGCGGGCGATGGCTTCGCGCTTGGCATCTTCCCACGCAAGGCCGTTCAGGAAGTCGGAATTGTACAGCTTGCCGGGGCCGGTATAAGGGCCATCGGTCGCCGCAAAAGATTTCGGATCTTCGCCGTCGGGAATAACCACGGGGATGATGTTGAGGGCGTATTTGCGCGCAAATTCAAAATCGCGCTGGTCATGCGCGGGGCAGCCAAAAATCGCGCCCGTGCCGTATTCCATCAAAACGAAATTGGCAATAAAGACGCGCAGGCGCTTGTCCGGCGCAAAGGGGTGGATGACTTCAAGGCCGGTGTCAAAACCGATTTTCTCTGCCGTCTCCAACACCGCTTCGGATGTGCCGAGGCGGCGGCATTCGGCGATAAATTCACCGGTGCCGGCATGTTTTTCGGCCAGCGCGGCGGCGATGGGGTGGTCAGGCGACAGCGCGACAAAAGACGCGCCAAACAATGTATCGGGACGCGTGGTGAAAACTTCGATTTCGGATGCGCCCGCATCCTTGCTCATGTCGTTGTCGGCAATATCAAAGCGGAAGTTCAGGCCTTGCGATTTGCCGATCCAGTTTTCCTGCATGATGCGGACTTTTTCCGGCCAGCCGGGCAAAGTGTCCAGCCCCGCCAGCAGGTCATCGGCGAAATCGGTGATT
Organism: Alphaproteobacteria bacterium; assembly: GCA_030682495.1. GTDB lineage: Bacteria > Pseudomonadota > Alphaproteobacteria > Micavibrionales > UBA2020 > UBA2020. Next base: position 3,410 of record JAUXOC010000063.1, read on the forward strand.
TTCAAAAACCACTGTTTCAGCTTGCGCCGTTCAACCGGCGCGCCGGATCGCCAGCCGCAGCCGTCCACAACTTGTTCGTTGGCCAGCACGGTGTTTTCGATCGGGTCCCAGTTGACGAAGCTTTCTTTTTGATACGCCAGACCTGCCTTGAGGAAGTCGAGAAAGAATTTTTGTTCGTGCTTGTAGTATTCGGGCGTGCAGGTTGCAATTTCGCGGTCCCAGTCAATCGCCAGACCCATCATGTCCATTTGCGATTTCATGACGGCAATGTTTTGCTGTGTCCATTTGGCGGGGTGGGTGTTGTTTTCAATCGCCGCGTTTTCGGCGGGCAGGCCAAAGGCATCCCAGCCCATCGGGTTCAAAACATTAAACCCCTGCGCGCGTTTAAAACGCGCCACCACGTCCGACAGCGTATAGTTGCGCACATGTCCCATATGCAGCCGCCCCGACGGATAGGGGAACATCGCCAGCGCATAAAATTTCGGCTTGGCGGCGTCTTCGGATACGGCAAAGCAGCGCTTGTCGCGCCAGACCTGCTGCCAGCCGGCCTCGGCTTGCTTGATATTATATCTGTCTTGCATGGGTTTATCCTTGGCTTGGCGGCATGGGGCTTGGCGGGCTTGGCTTAGTTCATACGGCCCATCTGTGCAACGCGCAGTTCACGCGCGCGCGACAAAATGGCGTTTTCAATGCCCAGCGCCATGTCGGGCGCAACGGCGGCATCGCGCCAGTTACCGTTTGACTGCTTGTTTTGTTTGAAGACCGCAACGCGCACACCGTCCGAGCGCAGCTGACGGTCAAGGATAAAGACGTTCAGCTTGAAACGTTCGCCCGGCACGTCGGGGTTCTCGTACCAGTCGGTCAGAATGACGCCGCCAAAAGGGTCGGCCGATGCCAGCGGCATAAAGGCGACGCTATCCAGCGATGCGCGCCACAGAAAACTGTTCACGCCGATGCCTGCGCTACCGGCGCCTTCTTCGGTGCCCGTGCCGAACAGGCGGTCGGTCAATGTGCGGCCTTCGCCCCAGATGGTATCGGCTTTCTGGTCGCTATAAACGATTTTGTCACTGCCCTTGGGGCGGGTCGGATAGCTGGCTTCGCGCTTGATACCCTCCCCGCAGCCGGAGAGCAGCAGCAAGACGCCCAGCGCTGCGGCAAAGCGCGGCAGCGGCGAGCGGCGCATACCGGTCAAGCGGGCAAAACGGTGCAGGGGGCGGCGGGCAGTATCGGTCATGGGCAGTGTCCTATGTATGTATTATTATAGAGCACATTAAATACCACGAACCGCCCGCGCCGTACAATAGAACGGGACATTTGACCGAAGCTGTGAAGACGGCTGCGTCCCATCGCGCGCCCCGTAAATCCATGTGGCGGCCTGCCCGCCTTCCGGTTGCCGGATTTAATCCGGCATGACGTGTGTTTTTAGCGGCTTCGGCAGAGAAAAAAGCGCCTGCGAGTCGCCCGCGCCGCAAGGGTTTTGCGCCGTAAAGGCAGGCTACCGTCCCTGCGTCCGAAATATGACAAAATTGCATCAAGCGCCGTAAAAAACGCTCAAACCCCGCGCAAAGGCTGGAAAAATTCAGGCTTATTTTACCTAAACCAAGCTATGCTGATGTTGCAGGGATGCCACACAACCGCCTGTATGTGCTTTGATACCTTTTGTTCAGGTTGACCATCTGCCGCCCGCTCGGATATTCCTTTTTGTAATGGTGAAAAAGACTTTTCACGGTCTTATCTCACTCAAGTCAAAAACGCTCACGAAATTCTTCGGGGCACTTTGGAGGAAAAACACGATGAAAAAAGTACTTCTCGCAGGTACGGCTATCGTAGGCGCTGCTTTCTTTGCAGCTCCCGCTCAAGCCGAACTGAAGCTCGGCCTCGGCGGCCATTTCTCTGGCTACGCCGTATACGTTGACGAAGATGAAGTTGCTGGCGCTGGCCAAGACAACTTCTTCTTCCGCCGCAACACCGAAATCCACTTCACCGGCGAAACCACGCTGGACAACGGCCTGACCGTTGGTGTGCACGTTGAACAAGAAATCGAAAACGTCAACGTCAACAACGAATCCTACGCCTACTTCTCCGGCGGCTGGGGCCGCGTTAACTTCGGTAACGAAGATGGCGCTGCTTACCTGCTCCAAGTTGCTGCTCCTTCTGCTGACAGCAACGTAGACGGTCTGCGCTCCACGATCCAGGGCTTCACCTATGATGGTGGTGTTTCTATTGCGACCAACACGTCGCTCGATTATGCACACTCGCATTTCGGCAACGGTCCGACCGACACGACGACCGCTCCGTCTGATCGCCTGACCTACCTGACGCCGAAATTCAACGGCTTCCAGGCTGGCGCTTCCTACGCTCCCCGCGCTGAACTCGCAACGGGCGTTCTGAACGGTGCTCCGGTTGCGTTCGAAGACCTGTGGGAAGTTGCTGTTCGCTGGGATGGCCAGTTCGAAGGCGTTGGCATCAGCGTTGGCGCTGGTTACAGCACCTCTGATAACGTTGCTGGCGGTGCTGGCGCTGCTGAGCCGGAAGGCTGGAACGTTGGTTTCAACCTCGCTTGGAACCAGTTCTCCTTCGGCGCAGTCTGGCTGGATGAAGAAGATCGCTACGGCACGGCTGGCGTTGACACCAAAACCTGGGTTGTCGGCGCTGCTTGGGATAACGGTCCTTGGCATGTTGGCGCGTCCTACCTGGATCGTGAAGACGATACCAACGGTGGCACGTCTGAAGACAGCTACAAAGCAACCATCGGTGGCGGCTATGCTTTCGGCCCCGGCATGACTTTCCGCGGCGCGATCGCGTTCGGCGAAGCTGCTAACGGCGCTTCCGGTAACGCAAGCAACGAAGGCGACTTCACACAAGTCACCATCGGTACCGACATCCGCTTCTAATGATATGCAGGGTTAAACCTGCTCTATCATCAGAAAAAGATAAAGAGGGGCGGCCCCACAAGGGCCGCCCTTTCTTTTTTGCCCCGCACACACGATCCGCGCCGCCGCGCCAGTGTTCCGGCGCAGGCCGCCACTTCCAAATTTTCTGCGTTATAAAACTTAAGACGATTATCCCCTTGAAGTACGTACCTCGTCATACCGGCTTGCGCCGGTATGACAAAAAGGAGGGATACGTGCTTCAAGGGGATAATCACCAAACTTAATATCTTGACCGTCACCCCCGCCTTGCGCGGGGGTCTGGTCTGCGGCAAAAGCGCATCCTCTATAAAAATCCAGCGCCGCCGCGTCCGGATGCCCGCGTAAAGCGGGCATGACAGCTATGTTTCTAGGTCGAGACACAACCGCCTAAAGGTCTTGACGTTTTTTCCCTTTGCTCTAATTTCACCGGACGCAAAAAAGAAAGAAAACGCTTTGCATAAAATAACGTCCCGCACCCAGACAAATAGCGCCGCCACAGCTTTGCTGGCCGCGCTCTTTCTTTTTACGCCGGATGCGCGCGCCAATACAGGCTCCGCCGTGGGCGGGCCGAATGTCGATGCAGGCAAGACAGCCATCGAATGGCGGTTGGCCGCATCCGAAGACGACAATGCCAGCCAAGACAAACGCGTACGTACGCGCGTACACATAGACCACGGTTTTTCAGGCCTTTACGCCGCACGTCTGGTTTATAATCTGGACCGGCGCAAAGGCGATAGCCTTGAATTTGACGGGCTCAGCTTTCAAAACCGCTTTCATATTCTCAAAGCCAAAGACCACGGTTTCGATGGCGGCATCCGCCTGAATTATACTTTTGCCGATGGCGACAAAAAACCCGACGTCTTGTCGCTGCGCTTTTACCAGCGTATCCCGCAGGACGCGTGGGAGCTGCGGTTCAACCAGATTTTTGAATCCGAAATCGGTGAAGACCGTGATGGCGGGGTGATCGCCGAATGGCGTACGCAGGTGACCTATGGCGTGACAGACGATCTGCGCCTCGGCCTCGATTTCTTCCACGACTTCGGCAATCTTGAAGAACAATCAGGTTATAGCGGCCACGAACATGCCGCCGGCCCCGTCCTCAAAGCCAGGTTCGGCGGCGGCTACAGCATCGAAGCCGCCTACCGCATCGGCCTGTCCGACGCCGCCCCCGACCAGTCCGGCACCTTCATTCTGACCCGCGGCTGGTAGCGGATTTCCTCGATTCCGTCATACCGGCGCAGGCCGGTATCCAGCGCGCGAAGCGCAATACATCCAGCGCGCGGAGCGCAATACATAACGTGCGTAGTATGCCTATTATACATCGGCCTTCCGGCCTTGACTGGATACCGGCCTGCGCCGGTATGACAGATGGGGGTGTTTCATTCGAAGGAAGCGACGCAAGGCGCGGTATTTTGACTTTGCCGCCGATATTTCTCTATAATCGCGGCTGGGTTTCCAAAGGGGCGCGGCATGCATCTGAAATATATTTCCATCACCGGCGCGGATGATGCGGTGGATCCGGCGGATCTTCTGGCTTTGTCGCGCGAATTTCCGGCGGCTGAATGGGCGATCTTGCTTCTGCCCGAGCGCGCGGGCACGCCGCGCTTTCCCAAGCTAGAGTGGATCAAATCTTTTGCCGCACAGGCGGCAGGTTTGAATACCGCCATGCATCTCTGCGGCAGCGCGCTGCTTGGCTTTATCAAGGGCGACGACGATATTTTCGCCGCCATGCAGGGGTTTTCGCGTATCCAGCTCAACCTCAAATTCGGTGACGTCGAAGGCGCATACGACCCCGCCGCGCTGCTGAAACGCGTGGCCGATAACCCGCGCTGGCAGTTCATCATCCAATACGCCAAGGACAAACAGGGGCTGTTGCCGCTGCTCAAGGACATTCCCAACCATGCCGTACTGTTTGACGAATCCGCCGGACGCGGCATTTCGCCGGACAGCTGGGATGCGCCGCTCGCCGGTCATTTTTGCGGCTATGCGGGCGGGCTCAGGCCGGACAACGTGGCGCAAAATCTCGACATTATCGCCAAAGTGGCGGCAGGGCATGAAACATGGATCGATATGGAAACCGGCGTGCGCAGCGACGATGTTTTCGACCTCGCCAAAGTGCGCCGCGTCCTTGAAATCGCCATCCCCTATACAGCTTTGGCGCGCGCCGCGGGCTAAAGAGGTTGATTTCGCCGTGTGGCGTGGTTAAATCATCTCCATTGTGCGGTGCGGGATTGTGATTTGAGCAGTCTTTGCGCCGCCGCTTTGGCCATTTTGTTTTTTTGACCCTCTTTTGCAAAAGGATTCTTCGCATGACACAAGCACAAGACCCCGTCGTTATCGTTGGTATGGCCCGCACGCCGATTGGCGCGTTCCAGGGTGATTTTTCCGCGCTCAGCGCCTCCGACCTCGGCAAGATCGCGGTCGAGGCCGCCGTCAGCCGCGCCGGTATCAAACCCGCCGATGTCGAAGAAATTCTGATGGGCTGCGTTTTGCAGGCAGGTCAAGGTCAGGCACCCGCGCGTCAGGCCGCGATCAAAGCCGGTCTGCCCGACAGCGTACCCGCCACGACCATCAATAAAATGTGCGGCTCCGGCATGAAAGCCGCGATGCTGGCGCATGACAACCTGCTTGCCGGTGCGGCGCAGATCATGGTTGCAGGCGGCATGGAAAGCATGACGAATGCGCCCTATCTGCTCGACAAGGCGCGCGGCGGTCTGCGCATGGGGCATGGTAAAATCTCCGACCATATGTTCCTCGACGGTCTTGAAGATGCCTACGACAAAGGCCAGCTGATGGGCGTTTTTGCGGATGAAACCGCGCGCAGCTGCCAGATCACGCGCGAAGATCAGGATAACTTCGCGCTGCTCTCCCTCGCGCGCGCAAAAGAAGCCACCAGCACGGGCGCGTTCACGTCCGAAATCGTGCCGGTTGTGATGAAATCCAAAACCGGTGATGTGACCGTGACCGAAGACGAAAGCCCCAAGCGCGCCAAGCCGGAAAAAATTCCGACGCTGAAGCCTGCCTTTGGTGCAGACGGCACGGTGACAGCGGCCACCTCCAGCTCTATTTCCGACGGTGCGGCGGCGCTGGTGATGATGCGTAAATCCGAAGCGGACAAGCGCGGCCTCAAAATCATCGCCACCATCCGCGGCCATGCCAGCCACGCACAAAAACCCGCCGAATTCACCATCGCCCCCATCGGCGCGATGAAGAAACTCTTCGACAAAACGGGCTGGAGCGCGAAAGACGTTGATCTGTTTGAAATCAACGAAGCCTTTGCGGTTGTTACCCTCGCGGCGATCAAGGAAATGGGTCTGCCCGCCGACCGCGTCAACGTTAACGGCGGCGCCTGTGCCCTCGGCCACCCCATCGGGGCGACCGGTGCGCGCATCATGGTCACGCTTTTGGCCGCGATGGAAAAACGCGGCGTCACACGCGGCGTCGCTGCCCTGTGCATCGGCGGCGGCGAAGGCACCGCCATTGCGCTGGAGCGCGCGGCCTGATGAGAAAGGGCTTCGCTGAAGGAAAACAGTGACACGCAAAACGTCTAAAAAGAAAAAAGGGCTGCGGGCTGCTCCCCGCAGCTCTTCTTCTTCCGCGCGGCGCAAACGCGGCGGCGGGGGTTTTTCGTGGTGGCGGTTTCTCTTTGCGGCGGGGCTTTTCTGTTTTGCGGCGGGGCTGCTGGTGCTCGTGTGGTTCGCCTATGACCTGCCCGATACGCGCAATGTCCAGCCTATCGACAAACGTCCCAGCATCACGGTGCTGGCGCATGACGGCACGATGATTTCGCGCTACGGCGGGCTCGAAGGCGATCTCGTCAAGGTGCGCGATCTGCCGCCCTATGTCGCGGGCGCGGTCATGGCCATCGAAGACCGCCGGTTTTACAGTCATTTCGGCATCGACCCGCTCGGTCTTGCGCGGGCGATGTGGGTGAATATACGGCTTGGCCGCTTTGCGCAGGGTGGCTCTACCATCACGCAGCAGCTTGCGAAAAACCTGTTTCTGACGCCCGATAAAACCATCCGCCGCAAGGTGCAGGAGGCGATGCTTGCTCTCGTCATCGAATGGCGGCATGACAAGGATGAAATCCTCTCGGCCTATCTCAACCGCGTCTATTACGGCTCCGGCGCTTACGGCATCGACGGGGCGGCGCGCACCTATTTCGGCAAAACGGCGCAGCAGTTGACGCTGTGGGAAAGCGCCCTGCTGGCGGGTCTTTTGAAAGCGCCGTCACGCTATGCCCCTACCGCCAACCCCAAACTGGCGCGTGACCGCGCCCGTGTCGTGATCGGCGCGATGGCCGATGCCGGATTTATCGGCAAGGCCGAGCGCGATCAGGAAATCAAATCCGGTAAAATCGAACTGGCCGGTACATCCGAAGCGGGCGATCTCAACCGCTATTATGCCGACTGGATCATCAACCAGATCGACAGCTTTGTTGCCAATAACGACCGCGATATTGTGGTGCGCACGACGCTGGATGTGGGCTTGCAAAAACTGGCCGAAGAAAAAATCGACGCGCATATCGCTGCGCTCAAACCCGAACATAAAGGCATGCAGGCCGCTGTGGTGACGCTGGCCAAAGACGGCGCGGTGCTGGCCATGATCGGCGGGACGGATTACACCGAAAGCCAGTTTAACCGTGCAACACAGGCTTTTCGCCAGCCCGGCTCGGCTTTCAAGCCTGTGGTGTTTCTGGCCGCGCTTGAAACAGGCTTTGACCCCGATCACCTGATCGAGGATGCGCCGATTACCACGGGAAAGTACCGTCCTCAGAACCACGACGGTAAATACTACGGCATGGTCACGCTCACCGATGCGCTGGCGCTGTCGATGAACACGGCGACGATACGGCTTTTGGAAAAAACGGGTGTCGCGCGCCTGATCGATGTGTCGCGCCGTCTGGGCTTTACGCAGAAGGTCGCGCCGGAGCTTGCTGCCGGCCTCGGTGCGAGCGAAGCGACATTGATTGAAATGACAAACGCCTATGCCGTCATCGCCAACGGCGGCCATGCAATCTGGCCTTATGCGGTTCTGTCGGTTGAGGACACGTCGGGGAATATTCTGTACCGGCATACGCAGGTGAATGCCGCACGGCTTTTCGCGCCGCGCGATATCAAAAACCTCGATGCCATGCTGGTGCAGGTCGTCGCGCGCGGCACAGGGCAGGCCGCGCAGCTGAGCCATGGCCATGTTGCGGGCAAAACCGGCACATCGCAGAACTACCGCGATGCGTGGTTTGTCGGTTATACCGACAGACTGGTGACGGGTGTGTGGATGGGGCGTGACGACAGTACAGCAATGGAACGGGTTTCAGGCGGCGGCTATCCGGCGCGTCTGTGGCGCGGCTATATGGAGCAGGCGATTGACCTGAGCGTCCCCGTCTTTTCACCCGAACTGCAACGCAGCGGACCGTCGGCGCAGGGCGGCGACAGTTTTTCGGACATGCTAAACAGGCTGTTTGGCAGCGGCGAGACCGTGACCCCTTCGGGTGCAGGGGGTAGCTTGCGCGAGAGATTCAGGGGTGACAGCAACCGCCCCAGCTATAACCGCTGACTTCGGGGTTTATGATCGGCGGCGGCGATTGGCAGGGGCGTGACCCAGCAGCGGTTTGCGCCAGAAACTCAGCAGCTCGCGGTGGTTTTCACCGCTGACAGGAGCTGCCCAATGCGGCATGCGCGCGCCGCTTTCGATGGCCGTAACAAAACGACCCGGAAAAGATTCGCGCCCGGCGCGCAGCCCGTTTTCGACCAGTGTTTTTGCGACAAGCTCTGGCGCGTGACCTGATCGTGCGGCGGTTTTTTCAATCGCCAGATAAATGCGGTAATAATCGTCAGCGCCGCGCAGGGACTGAAATTCGTGCATAAATGTTTTGCAAAAATGAAGCGTGAGGGTATTCGCCCCTTCGGGCGGTGTGGGCAGGCTGTAGGAGCGTGATGACGTCATGCAGATCTCCCTGTCAGAAAAGGAAAGCCCTGTTTCAGATTCCAGCATGCGCCCGACAATCCTAATAAACGGTTAAATATCAGTCGTTTAAGAATCTGCTGTGGCTTCGGGGTCGCAATCTGTACCCGCTTTTCGCGGGACATGGGCGCGCGCGATAGCGTCGACCCGCTCGTTTTCCACATGGCCTGCGTGGCCTTTGACCCAGACCCAGCGTACATCGTGGGTTTGCAGCAGCGCGTCGATACGCTCCCACAGGTCGCGGTTCTTCACTTCTTTTTTGTCGGCCGTGCGCCAGCCGTTGCGCTTCCAGTTCGTCATGTATTTTGTGACGCCATCCATCACATATTTGCTGTCGGTATGCAGCGTGACATGACATTCACTGCTCAGGGCTGTCAGCCCCTCGATCACGGCCATCATTTCCATGCGGTTGTTGGTGGTGTTTTCTTCGCCGCCACCCAATTCTTTTTCATACGCGCCATAGCGCAGCAAGGCGCCCCAGCCGCCGGGCCCCGGGTTACCGCTGCACGCACCATCGGTGAAAAGATCGACTTTTTTGGTCTTGCGTGCTGTCACGGCGTGAACCCATAGACGGCGGCGCTGTCTGCCGACTGGTGAAACCGCAAAATGCGTACATGTTCCAGCGGGTCTTTGGCGGTGACGACGGCATCTTTGGCGGGGTTGAACCAGTCGTAAAGGCGCGTGGCGATGATGCGCAGCGCCGCCGCGCGCCCCAGCAGCGGCAGCGCGGAAATTTCTGCGCCGGACAGAGGCCTCACGGCGTGATAGGCCTTCAGCAGCGCGGCAGATTTATCTGTATCAAGCGTACCCGATTTATCAAAGCACCACGGGTTGAGCGTCAGCATCAGGTCATAGGCAAAAATTTCGGTGCAGGCGAAATAAAAGTCAATGATGCCGCTGAGCGCACCGTCTTTAAAAAAAACATTGTCGGGGAAAAGATCGGCATGCACGGCCCCTTGCGGCAGGCTGCGCGGCCATTTTTTTTCGGTATCGTCCAGCGCGCGCTCCAGCGTCTCGAACAGACCGTCTTCCAGTGTGTCTGCTTCCTGTGCGCAGGCGTGGATCAGGCTGCGCCATGCGGGCAGAGCCATGCTGTTGCGCCGCTTGGGCGCAAAGGTCTTGGCCGCCAGGTGCATCCGCGCCAGCACACCGCCGACCGCTGCGCAGTGTGCAGGCGTGATATCGCGCGGCCATGCGCCTTCCAGAAAAGTGGTGATGATCGCGGGTTTGCCGGCCAGCGTGAAAAGCTCTGCGCCGCTTCGGGTTTTTTCGGCGGCGGGGCAGGTAATGCCGCTACCTTGCAGGTGACGCATATAGGACAGGTAAAACGGCAGTTCTTCACGGTTCACGCGTTTTTCGAATAGGGTCAGGATATAGCGCCCCTGCGTGGTGTGCAGGTGATAGTTGCTGTTTTCAATGCCGTCAGCGATGCCTTCGGTGCGCTGAAACGTGCCGATGTTGAAATCGGCAAGGCGGCTTTCCAGTTCCTGTTCGGTGATGCGGGTGTAAACGGCCATGTCGCCGAGATTACTGCCCCAAAGACCGAAAGGGAATCATTTTATGATTCCCTTTCGGTTTGTACGGGTAATGTAAGGCCTCGTCCCTCAGGGGCGCGGGTGTGCGCCAAAGTTGCGGCGCGGCGCGGGCGGCGCAATGCCGCTACCGTCTGTGGCGGCGGGGGCAAAGGGGAAGGCTGCTGTCTTGCTGTCCAGCACGGCCATGCGGCCGTTTTCGCCGCCGCGGCCTTGCATGAACTGCGGGCTTTTCTTTTCGGCGACGTCGATCTGGCCGTCGTCACCCAAAAAGTTGATAAGAATGGATTTGTCGTCCGGATGGCTGGATTGAACTTCGACCGCCGCGCGGCTGGCCGTGCCTTCGATCTTGAAAGGATGCGCGCTATTGATCTTTTCAATCTCGTACATCAGCTCGGCAATCGCGACTTTACGCGTATAGGGGTCGGGGTTGAACGGCTGGTCGCCCGCATCCAATACAGCGGTGCGTACAGCTTTTGACCAGGCGTCAAAGCCTTCGGCCTGTTCAGGGTTGGATTGACCGTCCGCAGTGCGGAAGGTGAGCATATAGCCAAGGCCGCCATCAATATGCGGGCTTTTGACGTCAATCGCCAGGCAGTAGGTCTTCGCCATAACAGTCCTCTCGTTGTTCTGTGTCGATACCCTCTATCAGCACATCGTTAAAACGTACAAACGAATGACAGTCCGTGTCGGTAATGCGTCTTGCGAAATCGAGGATAACTATAGGGACGAAGGCTTCAAAATCAAGGCTTTAATTTTAAAACCCGATTTCAAGGCGTTACCCCGCCAGTGCTGCAATGCCGCACGGCAGAGGTGTTCAGGTGACGAGCACGCGCGGAATTTTAAACTGTACGTTTTCTTCGGCAACAACAGTGGTTTCAACGGTGACGTCATAGTGCGCCCGTGCCGCTTCAATCACCCCCTGCACTAAGACCTCGGGCGCGCTGGCACCGGCCGTCAGCCCGAGTACGCGGATGTCGCCAAGGGCGTCCCAATCGATATCTTCGGCGCGGTCGGCCAGCACAGCGTGTTTTGCGCCATAGGCACGTGCCACTTCAACCAGCCGGTTGGAATTCGACGAATTGCGCGATCCGACCACAATCACCGCATCGGCGCGCGGCGCGATATCTTTGATCGCCATCTGCCGGTTGGTGGTGGCATAGCAGATGTCTTCTTTCTTCGGTGGCGCAATGTCCGGATAGCGTGCTTGCAGCGTCGCCACAATCTCCGCAGTGTCATCAACGGAAAGTGTTGTCTGCGTGACGTAAGAAAGCTTTTCAGACGCGCCAAAAGAGAGCGCAGCAACATCCGCGGACGTCTCCACCAGCGTGACCGCGCCTTCCGGCAGCTGCCCCATTGTGCCGATAACTTCGGGGTGGCCGGCATGGCCGATGAGAATGATGTGGCAGTTGTTTCTGTGGTGCAGTTCCGCTTCGCGGTGCACTTTGCTGACCAGCGGGCAGGTTGCGTCGACAAAAATCATATTGCGGCGCGCGGCTTCCGCGGGGACGCGTTTGGGTACGCCATGGGCGGAAAAAATAACCGGCGCGCCTTCGGGCACTTCGTCCAGTTCTTTGACAAAAACGGCACCCTTGGCGCGCAGATCGTCGAGGACATGTTTGTTGTGCACAATTTCATGGCGCACATAGACCGGCGCGCCAAATTTTTGCAGCGATTTTTCGACGATTTCAATCGCGCGTTCGACCCCCGCACAAAAGCCGCGCGGCTGGGCAAGCAGGATGGTCAAAGCTGGTTTCAGTGCAGTTTCCATGGCAGGAATATAGGCGCGGCGGCGCGCCCTGTCGAGTCTGCCGCGCCCGCGCTATCGGCCTTGCGAAGCACCCTGTAAGGGGGTTATCCTGTGCCGGTTCGGCCCGTGCGCCGCAGGAGGTTAAAATGCTTTTTAAAAACAAGACACGCCGCATGACGGCACCCGTTGCCGCGCTGCTTTTTTCCCTTCTTCTGGCGGGTTGCGGCAGCATGGGGCAGAAAGTCGACAACTTGCCCTGCCCCGATACGGGGCTGATCCTGAGCGCCGCCAGTCTGACGTCTTTCAGCGGCGCAAGCACCGCCGAGGGGGAGATGGTCATCGAAGCGACGCTGGCCAATTACCGTGGCGCCTGCCGCTGGCGGCAAGAGGTGCTGGAATTTATGCTCGAAGTCGATGTGGCGGCGCGCCGCGGTGCGGCAGGGCAAACGCTGAAGCGCGGAGAGTTTCCATATTTTATTGCTATCCTCGATCCGGAGGAGAACGTCTTGCAACGCCAGGGCTTTTCCACTACCGTTTCTTTCGATAATAATGGCAGCGGCATCAGCACGGAAAAGCACGTTTTGCGCGTGCCGCTGGAAGACAGAAAAAACGTTCGCCTGCATAAAGTGGTGATCGGGTTTGAGCTGTCTTCCGAACAGCTGGCCTACAACCGCCGCCACGAAAAACCGGCAGCGCCCGCGCCTTCACCGGGCAAAAAAACCAAAGCCGTCAAGAGATAAACACTCCGCGACGCGCGCGCGGACATAAACAGGAAAAAAACATGTCTTTCGATACGCAAAATTTCTGGCAGTCCGAATTCGCCGAACACGCGCAGTGCATGCAGGCGACGCAGAAAAACCTGCAAGCGCCCTTCACCGCGCTGCTGCACGAAGCCGCAACGACGATTGAAAACGGTGGCAAAATTCTATTTTTCGGCAACGGCGGATCCGCCGCAGATGCGCAGCATCTCGCAACCGAACTGACCGTGCGTTACAAAACCGACCGTGCCCCGATTGCCGCCATTGCGCTGACAACGGATACGTCGGCGCTATCGGCGATTGGCAATGATTTTGGCTTTGAATATCTGTTTTCGCGTCAGGTCGATGCGCTGGGGCGCAAGGGTGATCTGGCGATTGGCATCTCGACTTCGGGCAATAGCGCGAATGTCATCAAGGCGCTGGAATCCTGCCGCGCCATCGGTATTACCACGGTGGGCTTTACGGGTGAAACCGGCGGCAAAATGCCTGCACTCTGCGATATTCTGCTGAACGTGCCGTGCAAAACCACCGCGCGCATTCAGGAAATGCATATCATGCTGGGTCAGATGCTCTGCGGTGCGCTGGAAATGAAACTCGGCCTCGTCTCTGCTGCGGCCTGTGCGGCAGACGTCCAGAAACGCGCCGTTTAAGCCGCCGTTAAACCAAGGAAGACCGCTATGTCCAAAGAACTTGAAAAACTCAGTTTCGAAGACGCGCTGGGCGAGTTGGAAAAAATCGTCCGCACACTGGAATCCGGCGCAGACGACCTCAAGACATCGATTGACGCCTATGAACGCGGCATGACCCTCAAGAATTTCTGCGAGGCAAAGCTCAAAGAAGCACAGGGCCGCATCGAAAAAATCACCCTCGCCGCCGATGGCAGCGCCAAGGCCGAAGCTTTCTCGCTCGGCGAATAACCTTCTTTTCTGATATGTAAAGCCGCACTGCCCCTCTGCGCGGCGGGGTTATCTGTATCGCAAGAATCGAAAAAAGATGACTTTTTTCTGTGGCTTGGGGTATAAAAAGAAGCCCTTTTAACCACCCGTCAGGAAACGTCACATGGCGCCATCTCTCAGAGAAGCCTCCCCCAAACTCAAGGATGCGATGGAGGATTGCCGCGAAAAGATGCAAAAAACCATTTCGAGCCTGCTGCCGCAGACCGATTTGGCCGAAGCGCCCCTGTTTGACGCCATGCGCTATGCTGCGCTCAGCGGCGGTAAACGCCTGCGCCCCTTTATGGTGCTTGAGGGCGCGCGTGTGTTTGGTGTCGACCAAGGCCGTGCCCGCCGCGTCGCCGCCGCTGCCGAATTCGTGCATTGCTATTCGCTGGTGCATGACGATCTACCGTCCATGGATAATGCCGATACCCGCCGCGGTAAACCTTCACTGCACAAAGCCTATGACGAGGCGACAGCGGTTCTTGCCGGTGACGCCCTGCTGACGCTGGCTTTTGAAACGCTGGCCGACCCCGAAACCCACGAAGATCCGCGCGTGCGTATCGAACTGGTCGCTCTGCTGGCCGGTGCTATCGGCATGCATGGTATGGTCGGCGGGCAGATGCTCGACCTCATCGGTGAAAAACAGGAATTTGACGTCGGCACGATCAGCCGCCTGCAGCGCCTCAAAACCGGCAAGCTGATCGCTTTCTGCTGCGAAGCGGGTGCGATCCTTGGCAAAGCCAATCCGGCGCATCGCCAGTCCCTGCGCAACTACGCGCATGACCTTGGTCTCGCGTTTCAGGTAACCGATGATCTGCTTGACCTTGAAGGCAAAGCCGAAGAAATGGGCAAACCCGTCGGGCAAGACGCGAAAAAAGCGACCTTTGTTTCCACCATGGGCCCCGATCAGGCGCGCCAGCGCGCACAGATGCTGGTTGAGCAATCCGTATCGCACCTGCGCGTCTTTGACGGCGGACGCGTCGATCTACTGAAAGACCTCGCCTATTACGTGCTGGAGCGCCGCGTTTAAAGCGCCTTACCATCAGGAGAAACCCTATGCGTCTTGCTGTTCTTTTTGTCGCCGCGGCTGTGGCGCTTGGTTTTGTCGTGAGCCCCGTTCTGGCACAGCGTATGGCATTGGTCGCCCCGACACCGCCCGCCGCAGAAAAACCGGCGGACGAGATCGTCTGGGAAGAGCGTAGCCTGGGCGATGACGCCGCGCCGGTCACGATCTATGAATATGCCTCCATGACCTGCGGCCACTGTGCGGCCTTTCATGAGCTGGTATTGCCGCATGTCAAATCAGAACTGATCGATACCGGCAAGGCGCGCTTGGTGTATCGCGACTTTCCGCTGAACGCCGCTGCGGTCAAGGCCGCTACACTGGCGCGCTGCATGCCGGCAGGCCGTTTCTTCCCGTTCATTACCAGCGTATATCAGGCACAGCAAAGCTGGGCACATGGCGAAGATGCCGAAGGCGGACTCGTGAAGCTTGCCGCCCTTGCGGGACTAGACGAAACACGCGCCCGTGCCTGCATGAACCACGAAGCGCTGGAGCTGAAAACCATCGAACTGGTGCGCGAAGCGCAAATGAAATACCGCCTCAGCTCCACGCCGTCCTTTGTCTTTTACGACGACAAAGGCGTGCAGATGAAGGACTATAAGCCCTTCACCGACCTGATGGAAAAACACTTCAAAGACCCGCACAAACACTAGAATCAATTGATTCTAAGGCGTGGTCAGGATCAGGCGCGTCGCAAGTCGCCAAAAAACTGCTCCACTCTGCTTTTGAGGGTCTCCGATTCCCGTGACAATTCGCGCGCTGCCGACAGCACCTGCGCCGCTGCACTGTCGGTGCGCAGGGTGGCCGCACTGACATGCATGATATTGTCCGCCGCGCCTCGCGCCCCCATGGCGGCGCGTGCCACGTTCTGCGAAATTTCGCCGGTGGCAGCGGTTTGCTCGTCTACCGCTGCCGAAATCGTGCCGGTCGATACGTTGATGGAAGCAATGGTGCCGAGGATGCCGCGAATGGCCGCCGCCGCGCCCCGCGCGCTTTGCTGCATACTGCTGATCTGCTGCGAAATATCGCCTGTCGCCGCCGCGGTTTGACCGGCCAACGATTTGACCTCTGCTGCCACAACGGCAAAACCGCGCCCGGCCTCACCTGCCCGCGCCGCCTCGATGGTGGCGTTCAGCGCCAGCAGGTTGGTTTGCTCTGCGATATCGGTGATGACTTTGACGATATCGCCGATTTTTTGCGCAGCGTCTTCCAGCCCGCGCACGATGTTATCGGTATCACGCGCCTGCCGTACGGCTTCGTCGCTGATTTGCGTTGCGCGCAGGATTTGCCGCGAAATTTCCCCAAGCGATGCGTTGATCTCTTCTGTCGCGGCGGCCACGGTTTCGATGTTCGATGATGTGCCGCGCGCAGCATTTTCGGCGGCCTGCGCCTGATGTCCGGTGTCGCGCGCCACGCCGCCCATTTCACCGGCAGTGCTTTCAAGCTCTGTCGCGGCGGCGGCGACGGTTTTTAAAACGCCACTGACAGAGCTGTCAAAATCGCGCAGCAAGCCCTCCAGTGCTTCGGTACGGCGCTGTTTTTCCTGCGCCAGTCTGCGGGCCTCCAGACTGTTGCGTCTGAAAATATCCAGCGCCGTCGCCATGCGGCCAATCTCGTCGCGGCGCGACTGTGCGGGGATGGCGATATCCAAACGCCCCGCCGACATTTCAGCCATCAGCTGGGTTATTTCCTGCACTGGCCTTGAAATGCTGCGCGCCACGGCAAAACATCCTGCAAATCCGAGCGCGATCAGCACAAACTGCGCCGTATAGACCGCATGGCGCATGTGCGTCAGTGCTGCCGCAACGTTCTGTCCCGAAGCCTCCAGCTCCCGCAGTTGCAAGTCCTCCAGCGCCAGCGCGTTCTTTCTGAAACGGCGGATAGTGTCTTCGTCCGCGCCGTGGTAGAGAGTCAGCGCTTCTGCGCGCGAACTTTCCCCTTCAGCAGCAGCGGCGATAACGGCATAGTTTTTTTGCATCTCGCGCCATGCGTTGGCGGCTTCGGCATAGATCCGCCGCTGTGAGCCTTCGGGCATTTGCGCCAGCAGGGTTTTTTCCAGTGCCGCATAAAGCGTGAAAATATCTGCAGCTTCGCTTCGCGCGCGCGCGCGGTCAGCCGCATCGTCAGACAGCAGGTTATGCCCCTTGATGGCATAGAGCTGTTCGGCCAGCGTTTGCATGTCGGCCAGCGCGTGGATGCCGACGTATTGGCGGCTACGCAAATCGCCAGAGATGTCTTCGAGCGCGTTTGCATGGTGGGCGACAAACCCCGTCATCAGTCCTGTCAGCAGCACGATCAGGCCAAAAATCGTCACCACCCGTGCCGTCACCGGCATATCCTGCATCCAGCGCGCCATGTTTCCTCCTCGTTATACAATCCTAAGCTGTATATAGTTAAGTTTTATTGAATTTCCTAAAACCACAGATTGTATACATACGCGGTAATGCAGCCTTGGCCGCAGGCGGGCGCGAAAGGCAGAAAATAGGCGTTTCTTCGCAGCGGCGGCGGGCTTATAACAAATCAGCGCCGGACAAGACCGGCGACTCAGAAAGATAAAAATGACCAAAACCCCGCTCCTCGATTCCGTGCCGCTCCCCGCTGATTTGCGCAAGCTGGATAAAAAACAGCTGCCGCTGCTCGCCGAAGAATTGCGCGCGGAAATGATTGATGCGGTGTCTGTGACCGGCGGGCATCTGGGCGCAGGTCTGGGCGTGGTCGAATTGACCGCCGCCATTCATTATATTTTCAACACACCCGACGACCGTCTGATCTGGGATGTGGGGCATCAGGCCTATCCGCATAAAATTCTGACAGGGCGCAGAGACCGCATCCGTACCTTGCGTCAGGGCGGTGGGCTTTCCGGCTTTACCAAAAGATCCGAAAGCGCATATGACCCTTTTGGCGCGGCGCATAGCTCGACATCTATTTCCGCTGGCCTTGGCATGGCAGTTGCCAGCAATCTGGATGGCCGCGACAACCGCGTGATCTGCGTCATCGGTGACGGCGCGATGAGCGCGGGTATGGCCTACGAAGCCATGAACAACGCCGGCAGCATGAAAAGCAAGCTGGTGGTTATCCTGAATGACAACGACATGTCGATCGCCCCGCCCGTGGGCGCGATGAGCGCCTATCTGTCGCGCCTGATTTCATCCAAGCCTTATTTGGGCATGCGCGAGCTGGGCAAGAAAATCACCGGCAAGCTGCCCGGCCCGCTGAAACGCGCCGCCGCCCGCGCAGAAGAATATGCGCGCGGCATGGTGACAGGCGGCACGCTGTTTGAAGAGCTTGGTTTTTACTACGTCGGCCCCATCGACGGGCATAACTTTGACCATCTGCTGCCGGTGCTGGAAAACGTGCGCGATTCGATCTACGAGGGTCCGATCCTCGTGCATGTCGTCACGCAAAAAGGCCGCGGCTATGCGCCTGCCGAAAATGCGGCCGACAAAATGCATGGTGTCGCCAAATTCGACGTACTGACCGGCGCGCAGGCCAAATCGCAAACGAACGCACCGACCTATACCCGCATCTTCGCCGATAGTCTGATCGCCGAGGCGCGCAAGGACGATAAAATCATCGCGATTACGGCCGCGATGCCGTCCGGCACGGGTCTCGATCTCTTCGCCAAAGAATTTCCGGCGCGCACGTTTGATGTGGGTATTGCAGAACAGCATGCCGTGACTTTTGCGGCGGGGCTGGCGACCGAAGGCTATAAACCTTTCTGCGCGATTTATTCCACCTTTTTGCAGCGCGGCTATGACCAGCTCGTGCATGACGTGGCTTTGCAAAATCTGCCCGTCCGCTTCGCGCTTGACCGCGCGGGGCTGGTTGGCGCAGATGGCGCAACGCATGCGGGGTCTTTCGATACGGCCTATCTCGCCTGCCTGCCGAACATGATCCTGATGGCTGCCGCCGACGAGGCAGAGATGAAACATATGGTGACAACCATGGCGGCCTATGGCGAAGGGCCGATTGCCCTGCGTTATCCGCGCGGCGAAGGTCTTGGTGTTGAAATGCCGTCCGAAGGTGTGCCGCTCGAAATTGGCCGAGGGCGCATTCTGCGCGAAGGTACGGCGGTTGCACTGCTCAGCTATGGCACGCGCCTTGGCGAATGTTTGAAGGCGGCGGATCTGCTTGCCGCGCGCGGGCTTTCCGCCACGGTGGCCGATGCGCGTTTCGCCAAGCCCCTCGACCGTGATCTGATCCTGCGTCTTGCGCGCGAACATAGCGTTGTGCTGACCATCGAAGAAGGCAGCACAGGCGGTTTTGGCGCGATGGTGCTGCATCTGCTGGCGGCCGAGGGCGTGCTCGACCGCGGGCTTAAAATCCGCACCATGGTTTTGCCCGATGCTTATATCGACCACGACGCGCCGCTGCGCCAATATGATCTTGCCGGTCTGAACGCACCGCAGATTGCGCTGCAGGCGATGGATGCGCTTGGCATACCCGCGGATATGACCCTTGTCTGCCCCGCCTGATCAAAAACAGCCGGAAAGCCGTGCCGCGTCTCTTGCCGCGTGCTTTCGCAGTTCTCTTTGGCTTGGGCTTACGTCTTTCGGCGGGCCGGTGGCGCATATTGGCTATTTCGAGCGCGCCTATGTCCAGCGCCTGCGCTGGCTGGATGCCGCCGCCTTCGCCCAGATCGCGGCGCTCTGTCAGGTCTTGCCCGGGCCTGCCAGCAGCCAGATGAATTTTCTGATCGGCTGGCGGCGCGGCGGTGCGCTGGGCGCGTTGTTATCTTTTACTGCCTTTACTCTTCCTTCGGCGCTTTTGATGGTGGCCGCAGCGGCTTATGCGGGTGCATTGGGCGGCATGGATACGCTGGTGCAGGCACTTAAACTTGTCGCCGCCGTTATCGTCGCGCAGGCGGTTTTGTCGATGGCGCGGACGCTTTGCCCCGACCTTGCCCGCCGGATACTCGCCGCGATCTGCGCTGTTATCTGTGCGCTTTCCGGAGGGCTTTATATTCAACTTGGCGTTATTGCACTGGGCGGCGTTTTCGGTCTGTTGCGGCGGCCGCGCAGCGACGCAGTGCCGGAAACGGCGGGCAGCCTGCCGCCGATGATTGCGCAAAAAACGGCTTGGCGCGCGCTGGTTCTCTTTGTCCTTCTGCTGGCGGCACTCCCTGCCTTTGCGGCGTTGACGGGACAGCAGGGCGTTTTACCGCTGGCCGAAGTCTTTTACCGCAGCGGGGCACTGGTTTTTGGCGGCGGACACGTGGTTTTGCCTTTGCTGTATGATGCGCTTCCCGCCGCGCGCGACAATATCGTGCTTTTCTACGGCCTGGCGCAGGCCTTGCCGGGACCCATGTTTGCGATTGCATCGGCGCTTGGCTATACGCTGTTTTCACCGGCGCCATGGGCGGGCGCTTTTGTAGCGCTCGGTTTTATTTTTCTGCCGGGGCTTTTGATCGCTGTGGCGGGGTATTACTTCTGGCAGAAAATGCTTGCCATGCCGCGGCTGCTTGCGGCGCTATCTGGTATTTCGGCGGCGGTGGTCGGCATTTTGGCGGGCGCCTTGATTGATCCCGTGCTCATCAGCGCCATTCGCACCTTGCCCGACGCGCTTTTTATTCTGGCCTGCTTTGCGCTGGCCGTCTGGAAAAAACTGCCCGCAGCGGCGGTGATTGTGCTTTGCGCCGCCTATGCGTTTTTGATGGGGGTTTGGGCATGAACGCGCGCCTCGATCAATACCTTTGCGAAAAAGGGCTCGTTCCCAGCCGTGCGCGGGCGCAGGCCATGATCCGCGCAGGCCTCGTGACGATTGACGGCACTGTACAGACCAAACCCGCCGCCACCGTCCGTGCGGATGCAGTGGTTGTCGTCACGGGCGATGTGCATCCATGGGTGTCGCGCGGCGGTGTCAAGCTTGACCATGCGCTCCGCCATTTCGGTATCGATGTGACGGGCGCTATCTGCCTTGATCTGGGCGCATCGACGGGCGGCTTTACCGAGGTGCTTTTGGCGCGGGGCGCGGCAAAAGTTTACGCTGTCGATGTAGGGCGCGACCAGCTGCATGACAAACTGCGCGGCGATGCGCGCGTGGCTAGTCTGGAATCGACCCATGCCAAAGACCTCGGCCGCGATCTGCTGCCCGAGGCACCGGAGATTCTTGTCGCGGACGTCAGCTTTATCAGCCTGACAAAGGTGCTGCCGTTTGTGCTGCCACTGCTGGCGGTATCCGCGCGGGCGCTGCTGCTTGTAAAGCCGCAGTTTGAATCCTCTCCTGCCGACATCGGCAAGGGCGGCATTGTCCGTGACGTGGCTATCCAGCAGGCCGCGGTCGAATCGGTTCTGACCTTCCTGCGAAATGCGGGCTGGCAGGGGGGTGCGGCTGAAGACAGCCCCCTCGATGGCAGCGACGGCAACCGCGAGATTTTTATTTATGCATATAAATCAGCCTCATAGCTGTACGTTTTGACATAAAAAATAGGGCGGTGTATAGTATAGGCATCTTGGGGCAGAGCCGGACACGACATGGGATCCAATCAACCGAAAATGACAGAGGCGGAAACCGCCGCCGCGCGCAAACAGGTCTTGCAGACGGTGCGTCAGACGCGTCTAGGGCGTGCGCTGCTCTCTGCGCTGGGCAAAGCGCAGGTCAAGATTGTTTTCAGCGACGACGTTGCCGCTGCGGCAGATCTTGGTGACGAAAAAAATATCTATGGTCTGTTTGACCTGCGCAACGACACGCTTTACGTCGATGCCCGCGCGCCGCTGCATGCACAGCTGCATTTTTTTGCGCACGAAGCGCGCCATGCACTGCAGATGCAGCAGGATAGAAAAATCAACGGTGCCAGCGAAACGGCCAGTATCCATCTGATCTCGCCGGTGACGATGCTTTATCTGACGCGCCTGCGCGAAATTGATGCGGATGTTTTTGCGGTCTGCTTTGTTGCGCAAAACGACCTGCATACAGGCAGCAAACATTTTAGCGAGATGTGCAAACGTGGCGGGCTGTTTGCAAAGACCGACTCCTACAGCCGTGCTACGCTTTACGAGGCTTTTTTAGAGAACTGGCAAGCGCAGGAAGTTCCGCGCGATATGGCGCGGTCGGCGCGCGCTGTTTTGTCCGCCTTTGTGCAAAATACCGCGCTTTTGAACGCGTATAATAATTTTGCATTGCATGTATGGGAAAAAACGGCCTTTGCCGCCGCCGTTGAGCACGCACAAAAACCCTCCAGTGATTACTTTAAAAGCTTCCGCGCGGCTGCGCTTCAAAAAGACAAAGCCGAAACGCCGCGCCAGATTTTTAACAAGAGCGCCGAAGCCTACGGCAGGTTATTGGTCAAAAGTGGCGCGCCTGATTATCTCTCCGGCATCAAGACAGACGACCTGGCAAAATTTATCAGTGAAGAAAATGCGCAGGCGCATCCGGAACATACGACGAATTACGCCTACGAGCGCGCACTGGAAAACTTTGAAATGGCGATCAAGCATTATACCGCCGCGCCTGCTAACAGTAACGCGCCGGCCGCGCCACGGCGCGCAAAAAAGGCGGGGCCGAAGCCATGATGTCTCCGGCAGCCGGAAAAAACAGCCTCAAGGCGCGCATGCGCGAAACCGTCGCCGGTTTTTGTCATGAGCTTTTGCACGGCAAAGACGCGGTGCGCCGCGATCAGGCGATGAGCCTTCTGTACGAAACACCGGAAGGCAAGGCGCTTTTGGATATCGCGGCCGAACATGGCGTCCCTATCCGCTTTATGCGTGCGGGCAAAGTTGGCGCGCTCGGCTCCCTCTCCAAAGATCCCGATGATGCGACGGTCGGTATTTCCGTTGCCAATACGGGCAATGTGCCGCAGATGGTGCTGACGCTCTATCACGAATTGCGCCACCTGCAGCAGCAGGACGAACAGGGCGATATCCGCAAGGGCGTTTTCCAGACGCTGAAAAACCCGCGCCGCTCGCACATGCTGTCGCTGATGCAGGAAGCCGATGCCTTTACCAGCGAAGCGATGTTTGCGCTGAACCGCAATGCGGCGGGCGACAAGAAATATCTGGACAGCATGCTGTCGCGCGGTGACGACGTGGCACGCGTGTCGGCACGTTATATTAAAAAAGCGCCGGTGTCTTACGAGCAAGACCGCGATGCTTTCCGGCGCGGGCTGTTCACCAATATCATGCTCGAAGGCCTCGCCGGATATTCGGCTTCTTACTTCATCGGTTATGCCGCCGTGTTCCGCAAGGCGGCCACCAGGCAGGAATTTGCGGATTTTGTCGAAAATCTCGGTGAACTGCGCAAACCCGACAGACAGGGGCCGCTGATATCGCCCTATGGCGAGAGCTATATGGCCCAAACAGCCATGACCGCCCTCCCCACGATCTTTTTCAAAGCGCTACCGCATCCGGAACAGGAAGCGCTCAGGCTGATTGACAAAACCGTCCGCGCCCTGCCGCAAATGACCGAAGAACAATACCAAAAAACCCGCGAAGCGGCGACGGATGCGCTACTGGCGATTTACCGCACAGACCCCGAAGATCTCGCCTATAGCTTCGAAGGCATCACCGCGCGCGAAATCGTCACCGAAGTCGCCACCGCCCAAACCCCCAACCTGCGCACCGCCTTCGCCAAAGTCGCCACGCGCAAATTGCAGCCTGTGCGCAGCATCGCTGTGCGCGCACCCGTGCCCAGATAGAGCGAGTCTCTTGAAAGCCTAGGCCGTTTCTTTAAACAGTTCGCGGCCGATCAGCATGCGGCGGATTTCGGATGTGCCTGCGCCGATTTCATAGAGCTTTGCATCGCGCAGCAGGCGGCCGGTCGGGTAATCATTGATATAGCCGTTGCCGCCGAGGCACTGGATGGCCTCCAGCGCCATCCATGTCGCTTTTTCGGCGGCGTACAAAATCGCACCGGCTGCGTCTTTGCGGGTGACTTCTTTGCGGTCGCAGGCCTTGCCCACGGCATAGACATAGGCGCGGGCAGTATTCAGCGCGACATACATATCGGCGATCTTGCCCTGCATCAGCTGAAATTCGCCGATGCTCTGGCCGAATTGTTTGCGTTCGTGCACATAAGGCAGAACAATATCCATACAGGCCTGCATAATGCCGATAGGCCCCGCCGCCAGCACGGCGCGTTCGTAATCAAGCCCGCTCATCAAGACGTTCACACCCTTGCCGATCGTGCCCAGCACGTTTTCCTCAGGCACTTCGCAATCTTCAAAAACCAGCTCGCAGGTGTTTGACCCGCGCATGCCAAGCTTGTCGAGTTTCTGCGCCGTCGAAAAACCCTTGAAGGTGTTTTCGATGATAAAGGCTGTCATGCCTTTGGCGCCGGCGGCAGGGTCGGTCTTGGCATAGACGACCAGAGTGTCGGCATCGGGGCCGTTGGTGATCCACATCTTGTTGCCGTTCAGGATATAGCGGTCGCCTTTTTTCTCGGCGCGCAGTTTCATCGATACAACATCCGATCCCGCGCCCGGCTCGCTCATGGCGAGCGCGCCGATGGTGCGTCCGGCGCAAAGATCGGGCAGGTATTTCTTTTTCTGTGCTTCCGACCCGTTCAGGCGGATTTGATTCACGCAGAGGTTTGAAAACGCGCCATACGAAAGCCCGATGGAGGCAGAAGCGCGGGAGATTTCTTCCATCGCAATAATATGTTCGCAATAGCCAAGGCCGGAGCCGCCGTATTCCTCTTCGACCGTGATGCCGAGCAGTCCCAGCTTGCCGAACTCAACCCAAAGGCCATTGGGGAATTCGTTGCTGCGGTCGACGGCGGCGGCGATGGGCGCGATATTGTCCTGTGAAAAAGCGCGCACGGTTTCGCGGATCATATCGGCGTTCTCGCCCATGTCAAATTTCAGCGACGGGTAATCCAGCGCCTTGGGCACATAGCTTTCGACATGCAGTTGATCGGCGGTATGGGCGTCTTTCTGGGTCATGGACTGTGCTTTCATCGGTTGCGGCCTCCGTTTTAAACGAAGACAAGCATAACCAAAACAAGGCCGTTTGGCGACAGGCAGGAAATATTATGAAAGCGTGCCTAATGCGGGCGGCGCAGGTCTTTGGAAATCTTGCAGCAGGTGATGGTAATGCTGCGCGGGAAACCTTCGGTAATCATGCGGATTTCGGCGCTCAGCTGCGCCCGATGTGCGGTGCGGACGGCGGCTTCTGCGGCGCCCGGTATCGGCACGATATGGGCGGCAATGCTGGCATAGCCCAACTGGCAGGCCAGATCGTGCGGGTTCTGCCCCTGATGGTTGCAGATATCGGGGTTGGCGCCGGTGTTCAGCAGCACATCGATGCAATCTTCGGCACACCAGCTGACAGCGACATGCAAGGCCGTCCAGCCGCTGTCGTCGCGCGCGTTGACAATATCGGGCAAAATTTCCGCATGCTGCGCCAGCGTTCTTTGCAGGGCTTCTGCATCGCCTTCACCGCAGGCCTGCAGCACTTCGTCGCAGGCGGCAGCCAGACGGCTTTTGCGCAGGCCACCAGCGCCGTATCCGGCCTTGGGGGCGCGGGCGGGTTTTCGGGCGAACGAATCGCTGGCGGATTGGCGAAGGGGCGGCATATTCAGGGCTTTCGTAAAAACCCCTATAGCCTAACAGCAGGCCGGATTATGTCCAGAAAATTTTGCGCAGTGCCGCAAAAGAGGCTGTCCCGCAGGCAGATTCTCTATAGCAGAAAAACCGTGGCGAGGCCGAGGAAGGCGAAGAATCCGATCACGTCGGTCATCATCGTCAGAAAAATACCGGCGGCGGGGGCGGGGTCGATGTTCAAACGCGTCAGCGTGATCGGCACAAAGGCGCCAAAAAATCCGGCGACCAGCAGGTTGATGACCAGCGCGGTTGCAATGACCGCACCCAAAAGTGGGCTTGAAAACCACCACCACACAACAGCGCCGAGCAAGAGGGCAAAAAAGACACCGTTTAAAATGCCGACCAGCGTTTCTTTGCCGATGACGCGCCAGGCGTTGGCGGCGGAAAGCTCTTTGGTGGCGAGCGCGCGCACGGCGACGGTCAAAGTCTGTGTGCCTGCGTTACCGCCCATCGATGCGACAATCGGCATCAGAACCGCCAGCGCGACAATTTTTTCAATCGAGGCTTCAAACAGGCTGATAACGCTGACGGCGATAAAGGCGGTGACAAGGTTGACCAGCAGCCATGTCGAGCGCGAGCGTGCGGTTGCAAAGGTAGAGCTGTAAATATCTGAATCGGTAACACCACCCATGCTCAGCAGATCTTCTTCCGCCTCCGCATCGATAACGTCGACGATGTCATCAACAGTGATAACGCCGATCAACCGCCCGACGTCATCAACGACAGGTGCGGACAAAAGGTCTTTGCGCCGAAAAATCTGCGCCACTTGTTCCTGATCCATCGTGACAGGAACTTTGACGCGGTTTTCATCGACAATCGATTCCATTTTCAGGTTGCGCTGCGTGCAAAGCACATCGCTAAGCGTGACAGAGCCGATATATTTGTGCATCGGATCGACGATGAAAATATCGTAGAACTTGTCCGGCAGCGATTCAGATGCCGCGCGCAGGTAATCGGAGGTCTTGCCGACCGTCCAGAACTGCGGGATGGCGACAAATTCGCGCTGCATCAGACGACCAGCGGATTCTTCGGGGAAGTTCAGTCCTTCTTCGACCACCGCGCGCACTTTGCGCGACAGATGGCGCATAATTTCGCTGCGGCGCGTCTCGTCCAGCTCGTCGATCAGGTGAATGGCATCGTCCGATTCCAGTTCCCCCACAATGGCGGCGATGTGCGGCCCCGACATATTGCTGAACAGGTCGTTGAGAATTTCATAGCTGAGGTAGGAAAAAGATTCCGGTGCCAGATCGTCTTCAAGGATATCGACAAGCCGGTGACGCAGCGGGCCGACCTTGGTCAAAAGCTCCGCGGCGTCAGGTGCGCTGAGCGCGGTGCATTTTTCGCGGATGCCACTGGCGGCGTCTTCTTCAAGCAACAGGACGATTTCGCGGATAAACTCATCCGACAGGCCAAGCTGTTGCTCCGCCGCGATCTCGGCGGGGGCGGCATCAACGGTGTCGTCCGTTGTCAGCTCGGCATCTTTATCATCCATTGTCCCGCTTTCCGGTTGCCTCAGGCACGTTTACGGCCGGCAGGTTTCGCCGCCTTTGCGGCTTTGCCAGCGGTGGTTTTTCCCTTCGCGGGTTTTGCGGATTTGGCTGTCTTGGCCGGTGTCTTTTTACCGGCGGGTTTCGGCAAGACGCGCTGCGGCGGATTCTTTTCTTTCTCCAGCAACTGCGCGCAGACAGAGGCATAAGCCGCCGCGTTGACAATGCCGCGCGAGGTGACGGACGGCACCATGATATGCACCGGACGTGCCGCACCCAGCAGAAGCGGGCCAACGGTAATGCCATCACCCAGCGCACGCATGATATGAAAGGTGATATTGGCGGCATCAATGTTCGGCATCACCAGCAGGTTCGCTTCCCCCTTCAGGCGGGAATTGGGGAACATCATCTGGCGCACGTCTTCCGACAGGGCGGCGGCGGCGGTCATTTCGCCTTCGACTTCCAGGTCGGGCGCACGGTCGCGGATCATCTCGACGGCGCGGCGCATCTTGATGGTGCTCTCGCGGTCGATGCTGCCGAAATCGGAATGCGACAACAGGGCGATTTTCGGCTCCACGCCAAAACGGCGAACCTCATGGGCAGCCATGATCGTCATGTCGCAGATTTGCTCTGCTGTCGGGTTCGGGTTCACATAGGCATCGCAGATAAAATACGTGCCCTTGGCCAGAATCATCACGTTCATGGCGGCATAGGTTTCAATGTCGCAGGCATGGCCGATAATGTCGGTGACGTATTTAAAATGGCGGTCGTAACGGCCGATGGTGCCGCAAATCAGCGCATCGGCATCGTCTTTATAAACCATCAGCGCGGCAATAACCGAATTGCGCGTCCGCACCGCCTGTTTGGCGATGGCGGGGGTGACGCCTTTGCGCTCCATCAGCGTGTGGTATGTCTGCCAGTAATCGGTATAGCGGTTGTCGCCTTCGGGGTTGACGAGATCGAAATCGATGCCTTTTTTCATGCGCAGACCCATGCGCTTGATGCGCGTCATGATGACTTCTTCGCGGCCGATCAAAATCGGGCGGGCGATTTCATCGTCAATGATGGTCTGGGCGGCGTGCAGGACACGGGTTTCCTCGCCCTCGGCAAAGGCGATGCGTTTCGGATCGCCTGCGGCGCGGTCGAAAATCGGGCGCATCAGCTGGCCGGATTTGAAGACGTATTTTTCAAGGCTGGCACGATACGCGTCAAAATCCTTGATCGGGCGCGTGGCGACGCCGGAATCCATCGCCGCCTTGGCGACGGCGGGCGGCAGCTCGAGAATAAGGCGCGTATCGAAAGGCTTCGGTATCAGATAATCCGCGCCAAAGCTCATCGGGTCTTCGCCGTATACGGCGGCCATTTCGGCGCTGGTCTCTGCCATCGTCAGGCGCGCCAAGGCATGGACGCAGGCCAGTTTCATTTCTTCGTTGATCGTGGTCGCGCCGACATCCAGCGCGCCGCGGAACATAAAGGGGAAGCAAAGGACGTTATTGACCTGGTTCGGATAATCGCTGCGGCCGGTGCAGATAATCGCGTTAGGCTTCGCTGCGCGTGCTTCTTCGGGCATGATTTCAGGTGTCGGGTTGGCCAGCGCCATAATCAGCGGCGCATCCGCCATGGTTTTGACCATGTCGCCTTTGAGAACGCCGGGGCCGGACAGACCGAGGAACACGTTCGCGCCCTTGATCGCATCGGCCAGCGTGCGCGCCTTGGTGTTCTGCGCGAATTGTTCTTTTTCCGGATCCATACTTTCGTTGCGGCCCTTATACACAACACCGGCACGGTCGGTCAGCGTGATGTTCGATTTGGGCAGACCCAGCGCGACAAGCAGGTTGACGCAGGCCATCGCCGATGCACCCGCGCCCGAAGTCACAAGCTTGACGTCTTTCATCTTGCGACCGGAAAATTTCATCCAGTTGGTGAAGGCGGCGCCGACGATAATCGCTGTGCCATGCTGGTCGTCGTGGAACACGGGAATGTTCATGCGCTCTTTCAGGCGGCGTTCAATTTCGAAACATTCGGGTGCTTTGATATCTTCAAGGTTGATGCCGCCAAAGCTGGGCTCCAGCGCGGCGACGATATCGACGATTTTGTCGATATTTTTTTCGTCAAGCTCCAGATCGATCGCATCGATACCGGCGAATTTTTTGAACAGAACGGCCTTGCCTTCCATCACGGGCTTCGCGGCCAAGGGGCCGATGTCGCCCAGACCCAGAACGGCGGTACCGTTGGTGATGACAGCGACAAGGTTGCCGCGCGCGGTGTACAGCGACGCCGTGCTCGGGTCTGCTGCAATCTCTTCGCAGGGTGCGGCCACGCCAGGAGAATAGGCAAGCGCGAGGTCGCGCTGTGTGCCAAGCGCCTTGGTCGGTGTGATGGCAATTTTGCCCGGCCCGCCCGGGCTTTTGTGATATTCAAGCGCCGCCTGATAGAGTGCGTCTTTTTTCAGTGCCATGTGCAAAAAACTCCCGATGAAGGGCGCGTCTGCAAAGCGCGAAAACGCTGTCGCCGCCCGTGCGCGAAGACTAGCATGAAACCCGTAAGTTTTGAAAATCAAAAGGAAAAAGAGAGAATGGTGCGGTCAAGAAGACTCGAACTTCCACGGGTTGCCCCACAACGACCTCAACGTTGCGCGTCTACCAATTCCGCCATGACCGCACAAAAGGTAGGGCAGTAATTAAACTGCCGTATGGAAATATCAGATCGCATCCGGAGTCGCAAGGAGATTCGCGGGGGCTTATATTACATAATATAAAAAGAGCCCCTGTTTTACTCGCGCCGTCTTTGCGCTAGACTTCTGGTGCGGCGATTCTCGACCGCTAGAAAGCAGACTTCTCTCATGGACATCACAACAACGCAGCTTCTTGTCGCCTTTGGCGCGACGGCCGCCGCCGGTCTCGCGACCGCGCTCGGCAGCTTTCTCGTTTTCGCCTCCAAAGCTCCCAGCCCTCGTATGCTTGCCTTCGGCCTTGCCTTTGCAGGCGGCGCGATGGTTTTTGTGTCACTGTCGGAGATTCTCAACAAATCCGTATCGTCCTTCACCACGGCCTATGGCGACAAGGTGGGATTTACCTACGGCACACTTGCTTTTCTGGCAGGGGTTTTGCTGATTGCGGTGATCGACCGGCTGGTGCCGAACCCGCACGAAACGCTGGAGGCGGATAACCCGCACTTCAAAGAACAAAACCGTGCCTATGTCCGGCGCGTCGGGCTGATGACGGCGGTTGCCATTACCGCGCATAACTTCCCCGAAGGTCTCGCAACGTTTTTTGCGATGCTGGATGATCCCGTTGTCGGTGTACCGCTTGCTCTCGCCATCGCCATTCACAATATTCCTGAGGGCATTGCGATTGCCGTTCCGGTTTATTATGCGACGGGCAGTAAGAAATACGCTTTTATGGCCAGCTTGCTGTCGGGCCTTGCCGAGCCTGTCGGCGCGGCGATCGGCTATCTGCTGCTTGCCCCGTATCTGTCCGATGCTGTCTTCGGCGCGGTCTTTGGCGTGATTGCGGGGGTGATGGTCTTCCTCGCCCTGGACGAACTGTTACCTGCGGCGAAACGCTATGCCAAGGGACACGAAACGGTCTATGGCCTTGTCAGCGGTATGGCCGTGCTAGCGGTCAGCCTCGTCCTGTTTAAATGGTAGCGGCCTAGCGCGCGGGCGTACGGTAACTCGCGCGTGCAATACCATCGTTGGCAGAACATCCGCGGTCGTGCGTTATTGATTCGACATTATCGTCGGCCAGAATTTTTTCGAACTTGTCTTTGTGCATGTTGAAACACACATTGGCTTCGGCGAAACGCGCAAGGCGTTCTTCGGTCGGTGTCAGCGGACCGTTGGTGCTTTTGGTATAAGACGCGCCGCCGGTGTTTTCAGTGACGGTCAGTGTGTCGGCTTTAAAATCAAAAACGACGGTATGGCGGCTGTCGGTCATTTTATGGCTGAGCCCGTCCGTTTCGAAAACTGAAGGTAGACGGAAAGATGTCTGCAGCAGGGTCCGTTTTGGCGGCACCCGCCGCCCCCGGATCGCCACAACCGGCAACGGTGATAAAAGCGGTCAGCAAAGCGGCCTTCGCCGCAGCGAATCTGGACATATTTCCCCCATCCACGTATTCAAACGTAGAGTTATGTTACCAGATGCAGGTTAACTTTCGCTTAGGGGCGAGAAGTCGTCGGTTTCTTCTGGATTCTGTCGATCACAAGCAGCGCGGCTGCGTATAAAGCCATGAAACTTAAGGGGCTGAAAAAGAAGTCCACTTGACCGAGGGGGGTTCGCGTTCCGGACACAATGAGGGGACCGTGTACGCTAGGCGAGCCAGCGATCCCTTGGGCGGCATAGCGTGCCATCAAGAAAGTGACGGCAATGACAAAAAGGGACAGTAACAAGAAAAGTGCGGGGGACTGTTTAGTGCGCATTGCATAGCGATAAACCCAAGTGCAAACGAGCGCTTGTGTAAAGACGACAGGCGCGGCGAATTCGGCATATCTCAGTAAAGGCCATTGTTTTAGCCAGACGGCGCGTTGGAAAACAAAATATCCATCGAACATCTCAAACGCGAAGCACAGTAGCAGGATCACGCTGAAATCGCGGAGAAAGAGGGGCATCGCTGGCGGTTGTTGCGGATTCTCCAAAGAGCAACTCTCCTGCGTTGGCAGCAGCGGCTTCGAGCCGTCCGGCGTAGCCGTCTTCTCGCGGCTCCTCACGAGCAGCAGACGGTAGCCATCGAAGTGCTGGCCGATAACTCTTTTTATCGCGAGGTAGGTCGCGGCAAAGATCGCAACTAGGCACAAAGGATAGGACGCCACAGTGAGAGCCTGCAACCCCGGCTCTTTGTCCATCTCAAAGACAACCTGAAGAAAGACGGTAAGGACGAACAGGCAAAAGGCGACAACCACCAAAAATAAGGCCGACCACAAAATCATGAGCAACATGACTGTCCATGATATGCGGACGATGACTCCGCGTGGTGGTTGTTGCGGATTTTCCAAAGATCAGCCCCCTGGTTTAGTCTCAGTTCGGGCGATTGCCGCCGTTTTTCGGCGTGTTCGGTTTGGCTGCTGCGGGGGCTGCCTTGGGCTTGGGCGGCAGGATACCGCCGCGCTCTGCGTGCTTTTCAAAGAACAGCTCGTCCATTTGTTCGCGGAAGGCTTGCGGCAGCAGGCGATAGGCGGCCATGTAATGAAAATCCGGCTCCGGCGAGGGGGCGGTTTCTTTGTATTTCATCAAAGATTCTTCCATGTCACGCAAGATCAGAAAAGCCGCATCAAAGTTCATGCGGAATTCATCCGTGTTGCTGCTGATGCGGCGGCCGGTGTATTTGGTGATGGCGTCGCGGTACGCGCGGCTGACTTCCTGCACGCCGTTGGTCACGGTCTTGATGTTGTTCTGGATCGAAATTGTCCAGTAACCTTCTTTGGTGCGCTTGGCGGTCAGCTGCACAAATTTGTCGGTGCCGTCCAAGTCGGGCACAGGCAGCTTGCGGGTGGTCATCTGTTTGACGTCGTCGAAGGAGTTTGCCGCCTTGTTGAACCAGCCTTTAAACATGTGAACGGTCTCCTTCTTTTTACAGAATGATATAATTTTCTAAAAATATATGGCTTGTACTGGAATTTTTCTAAAGACCATGGCCGGATATGTCAAGGGGGGCTTTTCAACCGCCGCGCGAAGGATTATGTTCATAACATTCCAGAGACTTGATTTTTAAATATAATGAAAGCGATTTTTGAATGGCTGTCGCCCAAAAAATGCCCGCCCCTTCCAAGCCTGCGCCCGCAAAGCCCCGTGCTGCCGCCAAAAAAATCCCCGTGCAGTGGCAAAGCGAAGAGCGTCCTGTGCCCTATGACCGCGCCCTTGCTTTTATGGAGGCGAAGGTCGCCCTGATCCGCGAAAAAGCGGAACGCGATATGGTCTGGCTGCTGGAACACCCGCCGGTCTATACAGCGGGCACCAGCGCAGACCCGAAAGACCTGCTCAATGCGCGCTTTCCGGTCTATACGGCGGGGCGCGGCGGGCAATATACCTATCATGGCCCCGGCCAGCGTGTGGCCTATGTGATGCTTGATCTTCAGCGCCGCATGGAGAGCGCGCCGGATTTGCGCGCCTATATCACCGACCTTGAAGAATGGATCATCCAAACGCTGTCAGGTTTCGACGTCAAGGGTGAACGCCGTTCAGATCGCGTCGGTATCTGGGTCGATATGAAGCCCTACGGCAAGCCCAAAGGCACCGAAGCCAAGATTGCCGCGATCGGCGTGCGCGTGCGCAAATGGGTTGCTTTTCATGGCGTATCGGTCAACATCAACCCTGACCTGTCGCATTTTGACGGTATCGTCCCTTGCGGCATTTCGCAGCACGGCGTCACCTCGCTTGCCGCACTTGGTATCAAGGTCACGATGCCGGAATTCGACCGCGCCCTGCAGGCCGGCTGGCAGAAAGTTTTCGGCTAATCATGTCGATCATTCCTGCTTTTCGTGCCGTTTTGCAGCCCGATGTCACTGACGAGCAGCGTCAGACACTGGAAAAAGACGTCCGTGCGCTCAAAGGCGTGGTGCAGGTTATTTTTAACCGTAATGCGGACGGCGAAAAATATCTGCATGTAAACTACATGCCCGGCAACGGTGTCGAGCGGCGCGTTGCCGCCATGGACGGCGTCCTGCGCACCCATTACACAATGTCCTGACTCTCTTATCCATAAAGAGCCTGCGAGCACCACCACGACGCGCGTTTTTTGTCCCGCCGGCGGGGCTCATTTGTTTTTTAACAGTTGATTCGCAGCTGCTGCACCGCAACAGGTACATATGTACCTTTGTGAGCAGGGTTCTGAAATATAGTGTTAAATTCTGATTTCATTGATTAATTTAATTACAATAAAAGGCGATTGATTTTAATAATATTTTCGCCTAACAATAGGACACCTTAACGATACTCAGATACCGGCTACCAAAAACTGCACCGCTTAAACGACGGAGGCACTGTTGGCACAAAGGGTTTCGGCCGAAACGATCACTGAGATTACATCCTCCCCGGGGTTTGTACCGCCGGGCAAGGTTTCGACCCCGCCATCCCCCGAAGACATCATCCAGACAGCGCGCAAAGAACTGGACGAACGGATTGCAAAATTCACCCGTATCCTTGCTGGCAACCCGACAGAAGAAGACGGCCGCCGCGCCCGCGAATCTCTCGACAAGGCACGTTTCCAGCGCAAACAATTCGACCAGCTGCTGAACGAAGTGCCCGAAGGCTTCAAGCTGGTGCCGGTTTATTACTCCAAAATCACGCAAGACCAGAATGGCGCGGTTCACGAAGAATATCTGTCCAACGTCCGCACCCGCTTTTTGAAATTCATTGGCGAAAATCACGCCGATGCCGCCCGCGCTCTCGGCGTCTGTGAACATGGCATCGAGCGGATGAAGATGGGCCTCGACCCTGCTGATAAAGAGGGTCGCCAATATGAAATGAATATCGATCATATTATCGAGCGCGCCGGCAGCGGTCTTTGGGCAGTGGGTAAAGAAAAAGATCCCGATCAAAAACCCGAAGTCGAAGACAAATTCCGCCAGAACCATTTCGGCAATCTCATTCTGATCCCGACCAAAATCCACGATTATAAAAACACGCTGAACGGCCTGCAGAAAATCGGCACGTTGCAACCGGGCGAAGGCCGCTGGATTTTGATGATGACGCCGGAGCGGAGCGAGCAAAACCCCGCTTTCATCTGCCCGCCGCAAACACCGGGCAGCCGCTGGGATATCTTGTCGGTTAAAGAAAAAGATCCGTTCAACGAAATCCACCATGCCGACTTTACGGTCAAACAGGCCGCTGACCGTCTCCGCGAATTCCGCACCAATCCTGTCGTCGACAAGGCTCTGCAGGCGATTGAAGAAGTCGCCCGCACATATAAGCGCGACGTTGCGCAGATGGCGAATGACAACATCAAAGGCCGCCGCAGCCTTTCCAAAATTTTCAATGACGTGCTGGAACATGACGAAGCTGCACGCGAAGCCGAAAAACTTCTCGCGCCTGCGCTCAAAGAAGTCGCCAATAACCTGACCAAATGCTTCGATGGCGTCGCCGACAATCTGGGCGGCGACAAAGGCAACAAACTGCTGCATAACTTCAATGGATTTTTCCGCAGCAACGCCATGCGCACCCTGCGTGAAAACACCGCCAAACTGCCGATGCCGGAAGCAAAAGAAATCGCAGATATTTGCAAAACCATTGAAGCCGATCTGAATATGCTGATTCCGCCCAAACCGCGCAGTGAAGAACGCAGCGCCGAAGGAAAGCCCAAAGGCGATGCGCGTAAAAACTTTAACGGCCAAAGCGCCCGCAAACCGCGCAACGACAATGCCGCCGCGCCCAAACAAGGCGGCTGGAAAAAGAAAAAAAAGAACAAAGATAAAAACAAAAGCAACGACCGCGGCAGCGCGCGCAAGGGCGGCTGGCACGGCTGATCTTTTTTGCGGCGAAACCCTGCCAGCGCGGCACAATAGCCGAGACCTCCATGTCCGAAATTCTGAATGTTTTTGATGCCGGCGGCGCGGCGCTTGACCCGCCAGTGGCCTCGATAGATGATGTGCATCGCCTCGGGCTATGGCACGTCACGTTCGCCTGCTGGCTTGTGAGCCCGCGCGGGACAGTGCTGATACAAAAGCGCGGGGCGCGTAACCGTATCGATCCCGGCAGCTATGACGCCTCCGCCTCCGGCCACTTGTCGGCGGGCGAAACGCCGGAGGACGGGTGGCGCGAGTGCCGGGAAGAGCTGGGCGTGGTTTTACCTGCCGAAGATCGTTTTCCGATAGGCGTTCTTCGCAATCAGGCCGTTCGCGGCGACTATATCAATAACGAATTTTGTCATGTCTTTTTGGCGCGCTGGCAAGGCACGGGGCAAGACCTGACACTTCAGGCAGGCGAGGTTGCAGGCTGTGCCGAAATGTCTGTCGCAGACGGTTTGGCGCTGTTTGGGGGGCATCGGCTTGAAATTTCCGCACAGACAACAGACGGCGACATAACACTGTGCGCTACTGACATGTGCAACGCTGCGCAGCGTACAGGGAAAAATGGCTATTATCTCAAGGTTATGGAGGCAGCAGCGGATTTGCTCGCGGGTCGCCCGCTGCGCACGCTGCCCCCGCTCTAGCTTTTCCTGTACTGTCCAAAAGCTTTGCAAAACAAGGCCGATATGTTAAAAATCGGGCGATTTTAATATTTTGTGCCGCCGGAGGCCTTTGTCATGTCCACCCCCTCGCCCAGCCTGAAGCCTGTCTCTGCAACCGCAGATCTCGGTATCGATGCGCTTTGCGCCCGCTTTGTAAACCGTGATGCGGTGATCGGGGTTGTCGGGCTTGGCTATGTCGGTCTGCCGCTGGTCTGCGCGATCTGTGCGAAAGGCTTCAAGTCGATCGGCTTTGATATCGACGCGCAAAAAATTGACCGCCTGAGCAAAGGCCAGTCTTATATCGGCAACATCCACAACGACAAAATATCCGCGCTGGTCCAGGACGGCGCTTTCGTGCCGACGGCCGATTTCAGCCGCCTTGGCGACGTAGATGCGATTTTGATGTGCGTGCCGACGCCGCTCAACAAAAACCGCGAGCCGGACATGAGCTACGTCGAGGAAACGTCGAGAACCATCGCCAAAACCCTGCGCCGCGGG
Source organism: Alphaproteobacteria bacterium (assembly GCA_030682495.1). Taxonomy (GTDB): domain Bacteria; phylum Pseudomonadota; class Alphaproteobacteria; order Micavibrionales; family UBA2020; genus UBA2020. The sequence continues at coordinate 40,011 of JAUXOC010000063.1, forward strand.
CAGCTGGTGGTGCTGGAATCAACAACATGGCCGGGCACAACGCGCGAATTGGTGCGCCCGATTTTAGAGGCCGGCAGCGGTCTTAAGGCCAGTGTTGATTTCTACCTCGCCTTCTCGCCGGAGCGGGAAGACCCCGGCAATGCGAATTTCCACACAGCGATTATTCCCAAAGTGGTTGGCGGTGACGGCGCCGATGCCCTGAAACTGGCGCAGACCATGTATGACCAGTTTCTGGCCAAAACCGTCGCAGTTTCTTCTGCTGACACGGCCGAAGCCGTCAAGCTGACCGAGAACATCTTTCGCGCGGTGAATATCGCCCTCGTCAACGAGCTCAAGGTTATTTATGACGCCATGGGCATCGACATCTGGGAAGTGATCGAAGCCGCCAAAACCAAGCCTTTCGGTTACATGCCGTTTTACCCCGGCCCCGGTCTTGGCGGGCATTGCATCCCGATTGACCCGTTTTACCTGACGTGGAAGGCGCGCGAGCACAATATTTCCACGCGCTTTATCGAACTGGCGGGCGAGATCAATGTTCTGATGCCGCGCTTTGTCGTGACCCGCCTTGCCGAAACGCTGGATACCCGCTTCACCCGCTCGCTCAATGGCGCGAAAATCCTGCTGCTGGGTATGGCCTATAAGAAAAACGTCTCCGACATTCGCGAAAGCCCTGCCTTTGCGATTATGGAGATTTTGCAGAAACGCGGCGCCGACCTGTCTTATCACGACCCCTTCGTCGATGTTGTGCCGCCAACGCGCGAGCATGCAGCCTTTACCGGCATGGCATCCATTCCCCTGACGCCCGAGATGATCGCGGGGGTAGATGCGGTGGTGGTTGTTACCGACCATACAGATGTGGATTATGACATGGTCGCACAACATGCAAAGCTGGTCGTCGATACGCGCAATGTCTATGCTGCCCTGACCAACCGCGAAAATATCGTCAAGGCTTAGGGTCAATCGACATTCACTAACTGTACCTTGCAAAATCAGCGGCATTTCTGTGCTTCCGGTGCTCACGTACCTTGGGGTACGCTGCGCGCCGGTTCTCGAAAAACCGCTGTTTTGCCGACGGCACAGCGTAAATGTCGATTGACCCCAAGACGCGTCACCAGACTTGTTGATTAAAAACCGGCAAGCCCCTAGACTTGGCTTGTTCACGGGAGGAATATTCTGACATGTTCGGTTTCGGTAAAAAAGAAGAGGTAAAACTCGTCGGCGCAAAGGCAAAGATAGAACACGCCAAGAAGTTCGGTAAAAATTTCCAGGTCAAATCCAAGCGAGAGGGCAAAGAGCCTAATCCCACACTGGCGATTGTCATCGTCTGGGGTCTGGCGGTTGGTCTCGCCACGCTTTTGACCGAGGGTGTTTTGAAAACCGGCGCGGGAATCAGTACCGGCAATGGCAGCTTCGACAAGTTGATGTTCGGTCCGGGTGAACCGGCACTGATGGGCTCCTCCGAAATCGATTATCTTTTGGTGCTGCTCATCCGCGGTACGGGCATCTTTCTGGTCGCAGGCATTGTTCCCGGCTGCACTGTTTTGTGGCAACGCCTACTCGATAAAAACCAGATGAACGTCTATATCTCTTTCTGGGGTGTCAGCATCGGCCTTGCGGTTCTTTACTACCTCGCCAAAGACATTCTGGCTGATATCTTCAAGGAAGTTCTGGCCGTCTTTATGTGACGCGCGCCGCGACGCCTTGCCCGCTTTCTTTCTATCCCCCTCTTTTTGATACCGGAGAAAATCTGTGGATAAACCTTTGTGGATGTGGGCGGTCTTTTTTGGCGTCGTCTTTCTGCTGCTTTTCCTTGACCTCGGTGTTTTTCAAAAGAAAAGCCATGAAATCGGTATGCGCGAAAGCCTGAAGATGAGCGGCTTTTACATCGGTGTCGGCCTGCTTTACGGCGCATGGCTCTGGTTTGAACTCGGCGCCGCGCAGGGCAGTCTGTATCTGACCGGCTTCCTTGTCGAAAAATCATTGTCGCTTGATAATATTTTTGTGATCTCTCTCGTCTTCGGCTATTTCAAAATTCCGCGCCAGTACCAGCACCGTGTTTTGTTCTGGGGAATCCTGGGTGTGATTGTTCTGCGCGGCACGACGATTTTGCTGGGCGCGACGATCATCCACAAATTTGAATGGGTGCTATATATCTTCGCGGCCTTCCTGATTTTCAGTGGCATTAAAATGCTGTTTATGAAAGATGACGAAGACGAGGATATCGGCAATAATCCGGTGCTGAAATTTTTCAAAAAACATCTGCGCGTCACAGATGAAATACACGGCGATAAATTCTGGGTGCGTAAGCCCTCCGGCCAGACCGGCCAGATGATGCTCTATGCAACGCCGCTGTTTCTGGCGCTGATCGTGATCGAATTTGTCGATCTCATTTTTGCGGTCGATAGTATCCCCGCTATTTTTGCACTGACAACCGACCCCTATATTATTTTCACCAGCAACGTCTTCGCCATTCTGGGCTTGCGCGCGCTCTACTTCGCCCTTGCGGTCATTCTGGTGCGTTTCAAGTATCTGAAATATGCGCTGGCGCTGGTGCTGGTCTTTATCGGGGCCAAGGTTTTTGTGGCGGGGCTTTTGGATCTTGAAAAGATTCCGGCCGTGGTTTCGCTGGGCGTCACGTTGTCACTGTTGAGCGGGGGCGTGCTTTATTCGCTCTATAAAACGCGGCAGGAAAGCGGCGCGGCGGCATCCTGAACCGTTCGCCATAAAGCTTGAAAGATTCATGCAAGGCTATGACAAATTACGGGGCTATGTTATTGGCCGCGAATGATTTTCTTTGCGGAAAAAAAATCATTTTCCGACTTTACGTAGCGTTATTCATGTTCCATACTCCTTCGAAATAAAAAAACAGCGCGCAGCTTTATAAAAAGAACGCGACTCGTGGTTTTGCAAAAAGCCGTTAAACGGCCTTTGCAAAAACCGGTAAACCAGGGTGTGGCCGAAATTCAACTTTCTCAAACGAGAGGCCTCATATGTCTGAACCCAAAAAAGTCGTCATCGCCGGATACGTCCGCTCCCCC
>JAUXOC010000075.1 GCA_030682495.1 Alphaproteobacteria bacterium
AGCAGGCGGCTGATGTGCCGGATAACTGCCTGCCGACCTCGTTCAAACGTCTCAAGGCGTTGGCCGAACAGATGAAAGATATGTCGCCGGGCACGGTTGAAAGCATTCGCAGTAATTTGCAGAAAATCCCGTCTTAACGCCTCTTAAATATGGCAGTAAGGTCAGGCCGGCGCGCGCGGCGTGCGTTTGCGAATGTTTGCCGGTTTCAGCGCCGCGATATCGGCGCCAATCTCGGGGGCGATGGGGATGGCGGACTGTTCCGGCTGCGCACCGTCTTGTGCGGCAGTGATTGCGGCGGCGAGGTTATCTCCGCCGATTTGAAGCTGGATACCGTTGACGCGCGTACCCATCCCACCCCAGTTTTCTTCATGTGTGATGATGAAAGGTTGTCCGATCGGCATTTCTTTGAGCGCCTTGATGACGGCAGGGTGGTTTGTGATGGCGGGCAGCCAGATGGCCTCGCCATTGACGTCTGTTTCAATGCCGAACTCGAACGTGCCGTCAGGGGTTGCCGTGTCGTTGTCCGGCCCCGCGTAGCGAACGGTCTCGCTGACGGTCAGGAGGGCAGATGGTTTTGATCTGGCGCCGCGAAAGCGGTCTTTGAGAGGTTGAAGCCATTTCATGGGGCGCTTCCTTGTGCGGCAATGCGGAGAGGGTCAAAGGACTATATCAATATTTATGCTTATGTCAAACCGCGGGCAGACAAGAGCATAAGAATACGGTAAAATCCTTGGGTCGCAGTGGAAGGCGTGCACTCTATAAAATCTATAATAATCAAATGCATAAATTCGTTTTGGGTGAATTAGATTACATTTTATTCAAATTTTTGGTAAACTAGAAAAATAGGCTTAAAAAAATATCCGTCTGTAGTGAGTCGGTTTTTTTATGAGCTTCCGTGCCGTTTGTTACGTGGGTCGGTTCAATGACGAAAAACAATTTTCTGTGTTTTGCGGTTGTCTTGTTCCTTGGGCTTGGGCTCGGGGTAACGGCCAACTTCGCGTATGCGAATACCTGCGCGCCGGGTTGCCCGCAAGAAGCCTGTGAAGCCGCACAAAACCACGCCAAAGCCAAAGAAGTCGAAAGCAAGGCGCATACCGGCGAAATTATGCCGCAGAACGATAACTCTCCCGGCATGACCTGTTTTGACTATGCTATGGCGCTGACATCGCGTCTTGGCGGTATTTTCTCTGATATTAACCCGACCGGCATTATCCCTGTCGCCAACTCTTCCGTCTTCGGCACCAGTTCCTTCCCGGATTACGGCTCGGCCACCAAGCTGATTAAAGGTCTTGATGCCGTGGTCAACCCGACGATTCAGGCTCATGCCAGCAACTTCGGGGATTCTTTGTCCGCAGGGATCGGCGCGACGGTGCTTGGCTATATGAATGAGTTCCTCAACACAACGATTCAGCCGATTATCGATAGTATCACGGGTCCGCTGGCCACACTGAACGGCTATGTAGGTACGATGAACGGCTATGTCACAGCTGTGCAGACGGCGATGAACCTGGTCGGTCTTGCGATGCCCGGGACGATAACGGGCTTTGTGGCGGGGCTTAATGCAGCGTGGAACACAATCAACAGCTTTATCAGTGGTGCTGTCGCGGCGATCACTAACATTATCAATGGGATTGTTAATTCCATTACAAGCATGATTAATGGCGCACTGACAAGCATGATGGGAGTTTCGGCTGCTGATGGTGACTGTGTGCGGATTGCCCAGCTCTGGGGGAACGGCGAGCCTGGAGGCTTTCGCAGCTTGATTGGCAGTGCGATTGAACGCGGCACGCCCTATTTTTCGATGATCCAGATGCTGAGCGGCCAGGTTCCAGATAGCTTCGGTCCGCCGGGCATACGCTTGGTGCAGGAAATTTTTAACACCAGCAACGCAACGATTATCACGAACGCGCTGGATGATCTGCTACCAGGTGGCGTTCTTAGTGGGCCGGGCTCTTCGGCATGGTGGCCGGCCACGCCAACGTTCGGACCCGGGGCAACGACCGAAAGCATTCGCAGCCTCATGGCCGCGCCCTGATCCTACGAAAGAATATCCTTGCAGCGCCGCCCTCATGGCGGCGTTTGCTTTGGGGGCTTTCGGCACCGGTGCATAAAAACGACAACCCCGCCGCAAGCGGGGCTTGCGGCGGGGCGTCTCTTCGGGGGCGGGAAAAAGTCTCGTCAGTATATTAGTCGTTCAGCATCTGGCGATATTTATCCTGCAGCGTGATATCCTGCTGCACCAGCTGCGCGATGCGGTTGTATTCGGTGATGCTGAGCGGGGATTTCTCCACCAGAGCCATCATCTCTTTGTTGGCTTCTGCGCTTAGTGCGCTCTTTTCAGTCACGTCACTGGCGGCCTGAATTTTTTCCTGATATTCGGCGTTCAGGCTTTCGACTTCCTGATGCACTTCGGCGAAGTCTTTCAGTTTGTCGTCCGTCACATCGGCTGCGGTTGCGGGCTGTTCTGCCTGCGTGGCGGCACCTGCGGCACCGTCAAAAGCCTGCGCGGCGGAAACCGGCATCATAAAAAGAGTTGCGGCGCCCAGCGCCATCATTGTGTGTTTGATTTTCATGGCTTGTGTCCTTTCGTGTTTTTTTGTTCTCATGTTTTCGTTTCGTCACAAGGCCAACAGCCCATGTTTTCATGCCGTTCCTAAAAAGATTCCTGCTATGACAAGCGGCGGCTTAACCGTATGAAAAAAGGCGCAAAAAACATTTGCGCCTTTTTCTCAGGGGTATGCTTTGTTTCAGCTATGTTGCGGGCGTGTTACGCAGACTTTGCCAGCGCCTGTGCTTCGACCAGCTTCAGGATGCTGGAAAAATCCAGTTTGCCGTGGCCGGCCTCGCTATGCGCCTTGTAAAGATCGCGCGCATGGGTGCCAAGCGGGGTTGATACATCTGCGCTGCCTGCAATTTCCATGGCAAGGCCGAGATCTTTGAGCATCAGATCGGTGCCAAAGCCGCCGGTATAGCCGCGCGATGCAGGCACATTCTCCATGACGCCAGGCATGGGGTTATAGACCTCGAGCGCCCAGTTGCGGCCTGAGCTTTTGGACATGATTTCAGACAGCACTTTCGGGTCAAGCCCGCCGCGAATGCCGAGGTTCAAAGCTTCGCTGGTGCCGATCATCAAAATCGCCAGCAGCATATTGTTGCAGATTTTGGCCATTTGTCCTGCGCCGCTGGCGCCGGCATGGAAAATATTTTTCCCCATTTTCTCAAGAAGCGGGCGGGCAGATTCCAGATCAGCCGCATCGCCGCCGACGATAAAGGTCAACGTGCCCGCCGCCGCACCGGCCGTGCCGCCGGATACCGGCGCATCGATCATGCGAAAGCCTTTTTGCTGCGCCGCCGCTGCCACATCGCGCGCGACATCGGCGTTGATGGTGCTGGAATCAACCAAGAGCGCACCCGCTTTGGCATGGGCAAGGACGCCTCCCTCCAGATAGACTTTTTTAACATGGTCGTTGCCGGGCAGCATGGTGATGATGATATCAGCGTCTTTCACGGCGCCCGCAATATCTGCTGCGGCAGCAGCGCCTGCCTCGGTCAGTTTTTTGACGGCATCGGGCATCACGTCGAAAACGGTGAGTTTATATCCTGCTTTGCACAGGTTCAGCGCCATCGGGCCGCCCATGTTGCCAAGGCCGATAAAGGCGATATGCTCTGTCATGTTAAAAATCCTTTCGTATTATGTCTGCGGTCAATTATGGTTTTGCGTCTTCCAGAACGTTACGGTTTTGCGTCCTCAAGGGGCTTACGGTTTTACGTCCTCAAGGACGTTAAGGTTTTGCGTCCTCAAGGACGCTGCGCGAGACGATCAGGCGCATGATCTCATTGGTGCCTTCAAGGATTTGATGCACGCGCAAGTCGCGCAGCAAACGCTCTATCGGGTAATCGCGGGTATAGCCATAGCCGCCGTGCAGCTGTAGCGCATCGTTGACGATATCAAAACAATGGTCGGAGGCGAATTGCTTGGCCATCGCGCAGGCGGTAATTGCTTCCGGCGCGCCGGCATCGAGCAAGGCGGCGGCGCGGTGTACCATCGTGCGCGCGGCAATCAACCGTGTCGCCATATCAGCGATTTTGAACTGCACCGTCTGGAAACCGGCCAGCGGCTGGCCGAATTGCTGGCGCGTATGCACATAGGCGCGCGCCGCATCATAGGCGGCCTGCGCCCCGCCCAGCGAACAGGCGGCAATATTAATGCGCCCGCCGTTCAGGCCTTTCATGGCGAGGGTAAAGCCTTCCCCTTCGCGCCCTAGCAGGTAATGGTCCGGCACAAAAACATTGTCAAAGGTTACGCCGCGGGTGGGCTGGCTGTTCCAGCCCATTTTTTCTTCTTTGCGGCCATATCCGATGCCCTCGGCCTTGGCGTCAACGGCAAAGGCCGAGATGCCCTTGGGGCCTGCCCCGCCGCTGCGTGCCATGACGACCAGAAAATCCGTCGCGCCTGCGCCTGAAATAAAAGCCTTCGCACCCGTCAGCTTCCAGCCGCCGTCTACTTTCTCGGCGCGGGTTTTGAGATTGCCCGCGTCCGATCCGTTGCCGGGCTCGGTCAGGCAATAAGACGCCAGTTTTTGCGCCGATGTCAGCACGCCCGACCATTCCGATTTTAGCTGCGCCGTGCCCCAAGTGCAGGCCATCCACGCCACCATGTTGTGAATGGAGATATAGGCGGCGGTTGAGGGGCAGGCGGTAGAAAGCTCTTCAAGGATGATGGCGGCGTCCAAACGTGAAAGCCCCATGCCGCCGTCATCGGACGGGCAATACATGGCGCAAAATCCCATCTCGCCCGATTTTTTGATGACGTCGGTGGGGAAATGCGCGGATGCGTCCCATTCAGCGGCATGCGGTTTCATTTCCGCGTCCGCAAAATCACGCGCCGCCTGTTGATAGGCGCGCTGGTCATCGCTGAGATCAAAGTTCATGCCGTGCTGCCCTGCCTGCTTATTTCAGGCTGATCGTGGTATTGACGCCGCCGCTTGTGGCGGCATCATCGAACCAGCGCGCGGTCACGGTTTTGGTCTGCGTATAGAACAAAATGACCTGCTTGCCGTAAGGGCCGAGATCGCCGAGCTTCGAGCCGCGCGAGCCGCTGAAGGAAAATAGCGGTACTGGCACCGGAATCGGCACGTTAATGCCGACTTGGCCGACGTCGATTTCTTCCTGGAATTTACGCGCGGCGGCGCCGGACTGTGTAAAGATCGCCGTGCCGTTGCCATTGGGGTTGCTGTTGATAAAGTTGATCGCGTCATCGAGCGTTTCCGCCTCGGCGATGCAAAGCACGGGGCCGAAGATTTCCTTGGTGTAAATATCCATGCCGCCTTTGACACCGGAGAAAATCGTCGGGCCGACGAAATTGCCTTTCTCGTAGCCTTTGGGCGCGCTGGCACGGCCGTCCAGCTCCAGCTTCGCGCCTTCTTTGATGCCTTGTTCGATCAGCGCGAAAATGCGGTCTTTGGCTGCGCAGGAAATGACGGGGCCGACATCGGTATTCGGCTCATGCCCTGCATTGACGGTCAAGGTCTTTGCCTTTTCAACGAATTCGGGAATCCATTTGCGCGCATCGCCGACCAGAACGACCACAGATGTCGCCATGCAGCGTTGCCCCGCCGCGCCAAAGGACGAGCCGACAAGAGCGTTGATGGATTGGTCTTTCGCCGCATCGGGCAAGACGATGGCGTGGTTTTTTGCGCCCATCATGCACTGTACGCGTTTACCGGCCAGCGTGGCGCGGTTGTAGACATGCGTACCCACGGCGGTCGAGCCGACAAAGGACACGGCCTTGATATCTTTGTGGTCGCAGATCGCATTGACCACCTCAGGCCCGCCATGCACGACGTTGAGCACACCGGCGGGGATACCGGCTTCGATCGCCAGCTCGACCAGTTTCATGGTCGACAAAGGGTCTTGTTCGGACGGCTTCAAAACAAAGGTATTTCCGCAGGCAATCGCCATGGGGAACATCCAGAGCGGGATCATGGCGGGGAAGTTGAACGGTGTGATGCCGGCGCAAACGCCCAGCGGCTGCAAAACGGTATAGGTATCGACGCCGCCTGCGACGTTGTTTGCCAGCTCGCCCATTTGCAAGTTGCCGATATTCGCGGCGTGTTCGACAACTTCAAGGCCACGGAAAATATCGCCCTCGGCATCGGGCAGGGTTTTGCCCTGTTCCGACGTCAGCACGGCGGCGATTTCTTTCATGTTCTCGCGGATCAACTGCTGGTATTTCAAAAAGATGCGCGCCCGCGCGCCGATGGGGGTGAAGCGCCAGGTCTTGAAAGCCTCTTTTCCTGCGGCAACAGCAGCATCCACTTCGTCCTTGGTGGCGAAGGGAACGCGCGCCAGAATTTCCTGTGTCGCGGGATTGATGATGTCGCGCCATTCGGTGGTTTTTGATTCCACGAATTTTCCGCCGATCAAAAGCTTGACGGTGGGGGCGGTGGCGGATTGTGTTTGGGGCTGGGCTGACGGGTTCATGGCGCACCTCTGTAATGTCGTTTGCATGCATATATATTGTTTGCTGGCACTGTTATGCCATGCGGCAGGCCCTGCGTAAACATCGGGCGGATTCTTTCGTAAAAAGACGCCACGATTTGGAACTTTCTTTCGCACAAAAGGGTTGTCAATGTTGTGCGGCGCATTACATCATCTTGTAATCCCCGTCCGCGGGTTCAATTTTCAGATTTTTCAAAACAAAACACAGCAACCATTCAAGGAGTTTGAAGATATGGCAAAAGGTATTTGTGCGGTGCAAAATGAAAGCTCCTGCGCCCTGCGTAAAGGGCTCGGCTTTGTGGCTCTGACGGCGGCAGCGGTTGCCGGTTGGCTGGCGTTTAGCGGCACGGATGCACTCTCCGCCACGGTCGGCGAAAAAGCACCCGCCTTTACCGCTGCCACGGCAGATGGCAAAACGGTGTCGCTGGCCGATTTCGCGGGTAAGACGGTAGTGCTGGAATGGCACAACAAAGAATGCCCCTTCGTCGTCAAGCATTACGAAAGCGGCAATATGCAGGCTCTGCAAAAAGAGCTGACCGCGAAAGACGTTGTCTGGCTGACGGTCAACTCCTCTGCCGATGGCAAGCAAGGTCATGAAACCGCCGAAGCGGCGCTGAAAACCGCGGCGGACAGCGCAGCCGTGCCGACGCATATCCTGCTCGATACGGATGGTACAGTCGGCAGGGCCTACGACGCCAAGACCACGCCGCATATGTACGTGATCGACAAAGAAGGTACGCTGGTATACGCCGGTGCCATCGATGACCGCGCATCTTTCAAACAGGAAGACATTCCGGGCGCGAAAAACTACGTGCGTGAAGCGGTGGCTGCACTGGCCGAAGGCAAAGCGGTTGAAACCGCTTCGACCAAGCCCTATGGCTGCAGCGTTAAATATTAAACTTTACTCTACGGCCTTTTCTTCCCAAGGCTGACACACAGAAAACCCCGGTGCTTCGGCATCGGGGTTTTTGCTTGCCTTGTGCGATCAGCTGCGGGCCGCGCAGGTGATGCATAAAAGAAGGGTCGGGTCGGTGGCCAGCCGTGCGGCTGCGATGTCTTCGCCGCAGTTTGTACAATATCCGTAATCGCCACTGTCAATCCGGCCGAGCGCCGCATCAATACGCACCATCAACTCATTCCGGCGTCTTTCGGCGGCTAGGGCCATTTCCTGCTGCTGAATGGCGTCAATACGCGACACACGGCCGACGCTGGTCTGATCCAGTTCGACAGGGCGCACACTGTCACCGGCGGTCTTCAGCGCCGCTTCGGTTTCGGCGCGCAACTGAAGCAGCTTGTCTTTCCATTCCTGCGTATTCATATGCTGAATCTTATCAGCTGCTCGGCAGGCTCACAACAGCTTTACCCATGCCGTAGGTATAGAGGTCAGGGCGCGCAGTTGCCGTGGGCATAGTCGCAGGCGTCGTCACCTGCCGCAGGCGCGAGAGCAGCCAGTGCGGCGGGGTCGATGATTGTAATGTCAACCGCATTGCCAGGTGGCGGGTCTCCGGGCAGGCCGAGGCGCAGGCGGTTGTCGTCTATCATGCGTCTGGACAGGCGTACCAGCTGCTGTACATAGTTTCCAAAGAACATGGGGCCATCCGAAAACTGCAAAGAGGTATCGCTCTTGCTTTGTACG
>JAUXOC010000076.1 GCA_030682495.1 Alphaproteobacteria bacterium
GAAAGTTCATCGTTATCGGTGAACATCAGCTCTTCGATCGACACGCTGTCGTTTTCGTTGATGACGGGCAGAATATTTTTTTCCGATGTGACCTCGCGCAAGAGGCGGGCGATGTTGAGGTAATGCTGGCGCGTCTGGAAATCCTGCTTGGTGAGCAAAAGCTGCGCAACCGCAATCCCGTGCGGCGCAAAAAGTCCGGTATAGGCGTGCATCAATTCTGGCTGGCCCAGCGCGGCGAGCAGCTGTTTTTCGCCCGTCGTCTTGCCGTATTCGCGTCCCAGCCGCTGGCGCGCGGCATGGCGGCCAGCGCCGACCGCACCGGAGCTGACCAGCGCAACCTGATGGCCGGATTTGATCAGTCCGGCGATCTGTCCGGTCAGATTCTCGAGCCTTTGGGCAAGCGGCGCGCCGTCTTCGGCCAAAATCGCCTGCGTACCGACTTTAATGACGATGGTCACGGTGAACTCCTTGTAGAATATAGCTTTTTAGCACATTTTGCCGCGCCGCCGTAAATATTTTTGAACGTATTACGTCGAATCGTTGACAGGTTATGTACCCCAATATATAAAATAGAGCCACCTACGATATTCACATAACTGCAAACGGATGAGGGTGGCGATGCGTTTGAAATGTGCCTGGGGTACTGCGGCAGCGAAAGCGGATAAATCCGATGGCGCGCCTGATGTGGACCTGAGGGAGCACCTCCGAAAGACGGAGCAGACCTCGCTCCCGCAGGCGGAATTGCTTCAGGGCTGTTTCGACCTCCTCCGGGAACGCGGTCTGCTTGAAGAAGCCTACCTCAGAGGCTCCCTTGGCCGCGGCCACGCCGACACCCATTCCGATATCGACCTCTTTGCTGTTATCCAGCCCGAAAAAATCAACCAAGTTTACGACGCCGTTAACGAATTCCTTGCCTCCAAAGGCCGCATCATCGTCGGATGCCACGACCGTCTGGTCGAAAATTACGGCGGCATCGGTTTCATGTTTATCGCCGAGAGCGACGCCCACGACAAAAAAACTTATCAATTCGATTTGTATATGGCCATGAAGGGCGTGCCGCCCGCCAAGCCGACCACCATCAAGCCGCGCATGTATAGCGCCGATCCGGATTACAAATGGATCGATACCTATGGCGAAAAATCCATCGAACTGCCGGAAGTGACCAAAAGCTTTATCCAGCGCCATACCTCTGGTGACAGTCTGGGCGAGCGCATGGAACTGCTGATGCAGGAAATGCTGATGCAGGAAATGCTGATCAACCTCTACGTCACCAACAAACATATCAAACGCGGGCAAATGTCGCGCACGGTGGTGGATAACCACGGCGTTGTGACCTCGGCCATTGAATTTTTGCAGCTGCTGACGGGGTATAAATCGACCGGCTATTCGCCCGTCTATCTGGGCGACGAAGTTGTGAAATTCGCCAAAGAAAACGGCGACAAGGAAATGGCCGACGCGGCAGGCAGGCTGGAAAAGCTGTTTACCCAGCCGATGGATGCGCTGAAGCTGGTCGATACGCTGGATTACGCCGTGACGGTGTTTAAGCAAGCCTTCCCCGATCGCTACGCTAAGCAGCAGAAAATGATAGAGTTCTTCACCGAAACGGTTCTGGTGCGCCCCGCGGCGGAGCATGTATCGCGCAACGGTCTTCCCGTAGCGAGGCCGAAGGCGGCGAAGTTGACTAAACTGTCCGCGGCGTTGAAAACTCAATTCGGATGCTTCTTGGGTGTTCCGCCGCGTCAGGACGGTGCCAATCTAAACGCGCCTGAGGCAAAGCAGAAAAAGAACGGGATCGTCCCCAAAGGCAAGCCCAAACCTCAGTAATTTGATCCGGCGGATATAAAAAATGAAACTCACGGTACTCGGTTGCGGCTCGGCCTATGGCGTTCCCTATGCGGGCGGCGGCTGGGGTAAATGCGACCCGAACAACCCGAAAAACCGCCGCACCACGCCGTCGATCCTGATCGAAGACGGCACGACGCAGCTGCTTGTCGATATGGGGCCGGATTTCAAGGAACAGTCGCTGCGCCACAATATCACCAATCCCGATGCGATATTTTTCACGCATCCGCATGCCGACCATATCGCGGGTATGTTCCATCTGCCGGTTTTTATGGCGCACCGAAACGGCAAACATCTGCCGATGTATGCCAACAGATTCACGCGCAAGGATATCGAACGCGTGTGGTGGTATATGTTCGACCCCGCCATCAACGTCGAATACACCGGCACGGCGCGCCCATACTGGGTAGAGATGATCCCGCCGCAGGATCTCACCATCGGCACGCTGAAAATGAAAACCTTCTGGCAGCAGCACGGCCGCATCCAGTCCGTCGGCATCCGCATGGGCAATATGGCCTATTCAACCGACGTCAACGCCTTCCCTGAAGAAAGCGAAGAGCATCTCTACGGCCTCGATACATGGTTTGTCGATTGCAACTGCGTCGCGCCGACGGATAACTCGCACGGGCACCTCGAAAAATGCCTCGCCTGGGTCGAAAAATACAAACCCAAAAAAACCTATCTCACCCACCTCGACTACACCGTCGATTACGACACCGTCACAAAGCTCCTCCCGCCGCATGTGGCGCTGGCTTATGACGGGTTGGTGGTGGAGTTTTAAGACGTGCCCCCAAATGCTAACTGGGACGTCGCAAGATCGCGGCTCTTCTCCGCTTCCGGTGCTCACGTACCTCCGGTACGCTGCGCGCCGGTTCTCGAAAAACCGCGCTCTTGCGACGTCCCAGCGCATTTGAAGACACGTCTTGGCGGGCTATTTGCACCCCCCGCCAAAATCGGCTAGTTTAATGCCACTTGTGCCCGTAGCTCAGCTGGATAGAGCAGGTGCCTTCTAAGCATCAGGTCGGGGGTTCGAATCCCTCCGGGCACGCCAATTTATGCCTTATGAAAATAAAAGACCGGTTGATTTCTGCGAACTGTTATATTATAACGCTTTTGACTTCATGCGCCGCCCCGTGCGGCTTTAAATAAGAAAAGGACACATGCCATGAAAATGAAAGACATCACCCCCGCAAACTTCATCTGCCACACCAGCAACTGCTGCCCCGCGGTTCTTGAAACCGAAGAAGGCACCTATGTCATCATCGGCAAGAAACTCTCCGATGCGGCGCTGAAGGCTGTTGAAGGCCGCGTTGCCGAAGACGAATACGTGATCGAAGTGCCCAAAGGCATGATCGACGAGATCAAAAAAGCCGCGTAACAGGCTTTTTCGCTCCTCGAGCTGAAAAACCCCGTCTGGTAACAGGCGGGGTTTTTCTTTCGCCCTTTGGCCGCTTTATGTTTTAGAATAGCCGGCAAGACAACCGTGCAGGGGAAAAGCCGCATGCTGCTCATACATATTCTGGTGCTTTATCTGTCTTTCCGCGCCAAGCAGGTGATTTGCGATTTCTTTATGCAGACCGGCTGGCAGGCGCTGGCGCGCGAAGCCGCACTGACGCGTGAAGGCACAAAGGCGCTGGCCGTGCATGCCGCCGTGCATGCGGCCTTTACGTTTATGATTGTCGTGATGTTCGCGCCCAAATTGTGGTGGCTGGGGATTGTCGATTTCTTTATCCATTTCGCGATTGACCGCACCAAGGCGAGCACGACGCTCAAAAACGGCTGGACGTATCAAAGCCATCAATACTGGTGGGCTTTCGGTCTCGATCAGGAAGCGCATAACCTCACGCATCTGGTTTATATCGTGCTGATCGTCTGGCTGGGCTGGAACACGCCGCTCACGCTGATCCCTTAAATTTAACTTTTATCCGGTCATCACCAGCATGACGGCGCGGGTCAGATAGACCGCGCCGATGGCAAAGAGCACAATCTGCGTGGCCTTGTAAAAATGCGCATCGCTGATACGCGCCAGAAAGAATTTTGATGCCGCCGAGCCCATCAGCGCCACCGGGATCACGCCGAGGCAGAGCCAGAGCGGCAGCGGCCCCGCCGCATGGCTGAGATCGCTGACGACAAAGCCGAAATACAGGAACTTCATGACGTGCGAGACGGCCTGCGTAAAGGCCTTGGTGGCCACGGTTTCGTGCCGCGTCAGCTTGCGGGTCTGGAAAAACATATCCAGCAATCCGCCCGATACGCCGCCCGTCAATTGCAGCGCGGCAATAATCAGCCCGCAGCCATAGGCCTGCTTTGGCTGCGTAAAATCCAGCTTCAGCGATTTGGGCAGCATGTAAGACACAAAAGGCCCGATGCCGAGCAGGAAAAAGATCAGCGATTTCGGCGGCACAAAGGCGATAAAGGCCAGCACGATAAACATCGTAAACATCCCCGCGAAATAATGCGGCAGGGACGGGCGGTAGATATGCGCGCGGTGGATAAAGGCGCGGCTGCCATTGGCAAAGAACTGGGCGATGGCGTGCAAAATCATCGCCTGCTGCACCGGCAACAGCCAGACCAGCAGACCCATCAAAATCATCCCGCCCGCCATGCCCAGAATGCCCGACAAAACCGACGTCACAAAAACGGCGGCGATGATGGCGGCGGAAAGGGAAAAGCTGATCGTCATGATGCGGCTGTTGTAGCATGCGGCGCGGCGAAGGGCAGGGGGAGGCCGCAAATTTTTTTCGGCAGGTTTTCCGGCGCGGGCGGCGCGGATAAAAAAAGTCCGGAGAACTTTTTAAGGGCTCTCCGGACAAACGGCGGTAATAGAGGGTGTGTAAGACAGTTATAAGAAAAAGCGATTCCCGGTTCAAGCAAAAAATGCACGAAACTTAAAAAAAAGTGAAAGTTTTTAGAATTTTCGGATATTGCGGCGCAATATTCTTTATGAAAGTTTCAAAAACGGGGTTTTGCAACTGGTTCTCATTTTCAGCAAAAAGGACTGTTTTTTCCAAAAACCCAATAAAACGGCCATTTTCCGGCGCTTTGTCGCAGCGCAGCAAAAAAGCCGAAGCCGTCCAAGGACTTAAGGGACTGAATTTGCATGTATATTTACATATATCTATTTTTTGAGCAGAAGTCGCTGCTGAATCAGCAAAGCGAGGAACTGGTCAAGCGCGAAGCCTTTGTCGATGCGCAAAGCTGCCGCCGCCGCTTTGGCGAAGTCGGGGTCGCTGTCGAGGCCTTCCAGCACCGCATAGGCGGGCTCGGTGACGCTCCAGACCGCGGCATTGCCGCCGTCGTTATAAATGACGGTAAAGCTTTCCACCGGCAGGACGCCCTCTATTGGCGTACCCGCCGCGAAGGTCTGCCAGATCGCGGGAATATCCCAGCCGCTGCGCAGCAGCCGGATATGCGGCTGGAGCGAGAGGCGCAGCTGCATCGGGTCGCGTGCGGCCTGCTCCAGCCCTGCGGCATCCAGTGGCGGTGCGGGCGGCACGTCGAGGGTTTCGGCGGCCAGCGCCTCCATCCGCGCCAGATCGGGCAGCCACGGCATATCGCGCCGCAGCGGTGCCCAGATCGGGTCGTCGCGCAGCACATCGGGCAGACGCGGCTCTGTCGCCGTATCGGCCAGCCGCTCAAACGCACCCGCGCCCATGGCGCGGCGGGTGGCGGCAAAACGCTGAGCGGCGGGCGAGGTCGGGCTGCTGTCGGTTTTTTTGTTCATGACCACATTGTGTCGCGGCGGCAGGCCGCAAGGCAAGCAAAACCGCGATTTTCGTCTACGAGAGCCGGATTTTTATCTGCGCCGAGGAGCATATGAGGCTGTTACGCGCAGAGGGGGCTGCGCTCTTATGGCCAATAAAAGCAATTCGGGGTTAGGCAACAAGGGGATTTGATGTAGCTTTTAACAGGACATTTTTAGAGGGAACGGATCTCATGAAGCGGATGATGTTTGTATTGGTCGGGCTGATGGTGGCGGTGGGTTTTTCTGCGGCAGCTTGCGCTTGGCTGCCGGGTTACCCCTCCGCCAAAATTCGCTACAAGATGACGGTGGAGGTTGACACGCCGGAGGGGATCAAGGCGGGGTTCGCTGTTCGGGAGATTTCTATGGTTTCGCGGCCTATGCTTCTGGGGGTAAGCAACGACACGCATGTGAAGCTAGAAAAAGGCGAGGCCGTTGTCGTTGATCTTGGACAGCGTGGGGTGTTGTTTGCAACGCTTGGAAGCGCGACTGATTCTGTATGGACGCTTTTAAATGCCTTTCCAAGTCCGTGTGCAGAAGGCGCTGTTAGCCGGTGCAGTGTCAAGTACTACTCTTCTTTAAAGGTCGGCGAGAAAGCGCAGCTGCCCGCTCGTTACTATCCGATGTTTGTCGCGTTTGAAGATTTAAATGATCCGAAAAGCGCAAAAAACGTCTTGGAAATGAAATCTTGCCCCGATCCTGCAACAGGCATTCCCAATAATTCCCGCTGTGTCGAAAAAGATCGCTTCGAGGAAATTTTTGGTCAGGGAGTTCGGTTGCGGTCAGTGACTGTTGAGGTTACTGACGCAGATGTAGAGACGGTAGTTCAACGAATTCTTCCTTGGCTACCGGATTACTACGATAAACGTTTGGACGGACAAAGATTCGGTTCATCTGATGCGGAATATAAGTTTGCCAACAGACTGTCCTCTGGCGCGTTCTCCTCAGGAGTAAAAAAATGATAATCAGATCCTGCTCTCTTGGCGCAACCGTGGTTCTTCTGTAAAGTATTTTCTGCCGTAAAATGCGGGATTCCGTGTGGCATGGGTGGGGCGCAGACTGTATGATACCGCCGTTTATCCGTATATCCATTTTCGACACGCAAGGAGGCATTCCCTCATGGCCGCACAGCACGCAGAGGCAGGGCAGACAGATCCAATGACCGAAGGCCTGAAGTGGAAACCCGATCCGGCCGTCATGTCGCAAACCGCGCTGGCGGCCTTTATGAAACAGGCAGGTGTGACGGGCGGGTATGAAGACATCTGGCAATGGTCGGTCGCGAACAGCGAAGCTTTCTGGACGCAGGTCTGGGATTTCTGCGGCGTGATCGGCGATCGCGGCGATACGGTTTTTCGCGCAGGCGCGAAATTTCAGGACGGGCGTTTCTTTCCCGATGCCAAAATCAATTTCGCCGAAAACCTGCTGCGCCGCCGCGATGATGCGCTGGCGATTGTTTTTCGCGGCGAAGACAAGGTGGAGCGCAAGCTGACCTTCCGCGAACTGTATGAAGCCGTCAGCCGTCTGCGCCAGACACTGGCGGCAGCAGGCGTGACGGCGGGTGACCGCGTGGCGGGCTATATGCCGAATATGCCGGAAACGATTATCGCCATGCTGGCCGCGACCTCGCTCGGCGCGATCTGGTCTTCGGCTTCGCCCGATTTTGGCGTGCAGGGCGTGCTTGACCGTTTCGGCCAGATCGAGCCCAAGGTGCTGTTCTGTGTGGACGGTTACTATTATAACGGCAAGGAAATCGATTGCCGCGATAAGATCCGCGATGTGCTGCAAAAACTGCCCTCGGTCAAGCAAACCATTCTCGTGCCTTATCTCGGTAGCGATATTTCTGGTCTGTCCGTCACAAAATACGATGATGCCGCCGCGCCTTATGCGGCGGTTGATATCGACTTCCCGCGTTTCGATTTCAATCATCCGCTCTATATCATGTTTTCGTCGGGCACGACGGGCGCGCCGAAATGCATTGTGCATGGCGCAGGCGGCACGCTTTTGCAGCACCTGAAAGAACACCGCCTGCATGCGGATGTGAAGCGCGATGACAAAGTGTTTTACTTCACCACCTGCGGCTGGATGATGTGGAACTGGCTCGTCTCCGCGCTGGCGTCCGAGGCGACGGTGCTGCTCTATGACGGCTCCCCGTTTTATCCCGAGGGCTATACGCTGTTTGATTATGCGGGCGCTTATGGCTGCACGCTGTTCGGCACCTCGGCCAAATATATCGATGCACTGCGCAGCGGCGGTGTCAATGTCGCGGGGCGTGATAACCTCAAGACCGTGCGCCTGATGACCTCGACCGGATCGCCGCTATCGCATGAGGGGTTTGATTACGTTTATGAGGCCATCTTCCCGTGCGCGCAGCTGGCATCCATCTCCGGCGGTACGGATATTGTGTCTTGCTTCGTGCTGGGCAACCCGCTGTCACCTGTCTACCGCGGCGAAATTCAGGGGGCGGGGCTGGGTATGGCGGTCGATGTTTTCGATGACGCCGCCCAAAGCATGGCAAGCGGCAAGGGTGAGCTGGTGTGCAAGACGCCGTTCCCCTGCATGCCCGTCGGTTTCTGGAACGATCCGGACGGCGAAAAATACGAAGGCGCCTATTTCACCCGTTTCCCGGGCATCTGGTGCCATGGTGACTGGTGCGAATGGACGGCCCACCGCGGCCTGATTATCCACGGGCGGTCGGATGCAACGCTCAATCCTGGCGGTGTGCGTATCGGCACGGCGGAGATTTACCGCGTGGTCGAACAAATTCCCGGCGTACGTGAAAGCATTGTCGTCGGTCAGGATTGGGACGGCGATGTGCGCGTGGTGCTGTTCGTGGTCATGCAGCAGGGCGCGGCGCTGGACGAAGCCTTGCAAACCCGCATCAAAAAAGCCGTTCGCGAACAGGCATCGCCGCGCCATGTCCCCGCAAAAATCGTTGCCGTGGCCGATATCCCGCGCACCAAAAGCGGCAAGATCACCGAACTGGCCGTGCGTGACGTCATCCATGGCCGCGCCATCAAAAACGTCGAGGCACTGGCCAACCCCGAAGCGCTCGACCTGTATAAAAATCTGAAAGAACTGACCACATGAGCATGACCCGCGGATTTTTCGGCATCGGCGTCGAAGGCATTTCGAAGCCGATGAACGTTGGCAATTTGCTACGCTCGGCGCATTCTTTTGGCGCGAGCTTCTTTTTCACGGTTGATCCGGCCGTAGATGTTTTTGGCATGCGCGGGTCTGACACATCGGATGCTTTCGGGCATTTGCCGTTTTATAATTTTGCCTCGGTCGAAGAAATGACGCTGCCGCAAAACACGCAGATGGTCGCGGTCGAGCTGATTGACGGCGCGGTCGAACTGCCGAGTTTTCGTCACCCCACGCGCGCGGTCTATGTGCTGGGGCGCGAAATGGGCAGCGTGTCCGACAAAATGCTCGCACGCTGCGACCATGCGATTAAAATCCCCATGAAATTCTGCGTCAACGTCGGCGTGGCGGGCGCGATTGTCATGTATGACCGGCTGATCAGCATGGGGCGTTTCGCGCCGCGTCCTGTCGCCGCCGGCGGCCCGCGTGATTTTGCGCCCAAGGGTCTGAAAGACTCGCAGATCGTCGTCCCCTGAGAATGCTTTTCACTAGCGTTGTGCAGTCGCAGCAAAGCGTGTCTTTGTGCGCCGCGCCATTATATCTTTATTTCTAAAACCGCGCTACTGCGTGAAACATTCGTTTAAATGCTTTTGCCAAGTGTCATGTTGCAGCGCAAGTTTGTTGCAAAGCCTCTGTCAATGTGCGAAAGCGAAGCCACGTTACTGAAGCGACGATAAGAAACAACAGCCCGCCAACAAGGGAGAGCGCGATGTCCGTATTCAGCCATAAAGAGTTCGACCAGCACGAACAGGTTTCTTTTTTCCAGTGTCCGCAAACGGGTCTGCGCGCGATTATCTCGGTGCATAACACGCATCTGGGCCCCGCGCTGGGCGGTTGCCGCATGTGGGCTTACGACAACGACGAACAGGCGCTCAACGATGTCCTGCGCCTGTCGCGCGGCATGACGTACAAAGCGGCCATCACCGGCCTGCCCCTCGGCGGCGGCAAATCCGTCATCATCGGCGACAGCCGCAAAATCAAAACCGCTGATTTGATGAAGGCCATGGGTCGCGCGGTCGATACCTTTGGCGGCCGTTACATCATCGCCGAAGACGTCGGCACGACAGTCGAAGATATGAAGAACATCAGCCTCTCCACTGAACATGTCGTTGGCATCCCGATGGACGGCGAAGCACACGGCAGCGGCGATCCGTCGCCCACGACGGCGCTTGGCGTTTATACGGGGCTCAAGGCCGCGGCGCGTCTGCGTCTGGGCAAAGACAATCTGCAAGGCGTCAAGGTTGCCGTGCAGGGTTTGGGCAACGTCGGTTATAACCTGTGCAAACTGCTGGCCGCTGATGGCGCGGTGCTCAGTGTGACCGACGTACAGGTCGAAAAACTGGATATGGCCAAGAAAGATTTTGGCGCTACGGTTGTCGGCCTCAATGAAATCTATGACGTCGATGTGGATATTTTCGCGCCCTGCGCGCTCGGCGCTATCCTTAATGACGACACGCTGCCGCGCCTCAAGGCGCAGGTGGTGGCGGGTGCGGCCAATAACCAGCTGGCCGAAACGCGCCATGGCGATGTTCTGCGCGGTATGAATGTGCTCTATGCGCCGGATTACGTTATCAACGCGGGCGGCATCATCACGGTTTACTACGAATACCTCGCGCGCAAAACCGGCAAGGCCTATGACCGCCAGCAAGTGCTCGACCACGTTGCCAAAATCGCCGATACGGTCGATCTGGTGACCAAGCGCGCGCAGCAGGCAAATACCTCGACCGCCAAAGCGGCCGACTGCATCGCCGAACAGCGCTTCAAAGGCCAGAAAGCCTGCAAAGCCGCCTGAACAGACCAAAGCGCGTTGTAACAAAAAGCGTTAAAAACACCCGCCCCGTCAAAAGGGCGGGTGTTTTTGGTTGTATGCATTAACCGCTTTGACAACCGCGATGATGTGAAGGGAAGTGATTATCCTCACAAACACGTAGTGCGCCAGGCCGGAGCTGTTAATGCATTGTTTTAAATTGTTTTTTTCTGAAGATTCCCTATTATTATTGACATAATGCCTGTATGCCTCTAGGATCCGCAGTGCATAACACAAAAGGAGATTCTTCATGTCCCGTCTCAAATTTGCCTCCCTCGTTCTGGTCGCTGGGGCTGCGCTCGGTTCAGTCGCGGGCTACGGCGCAGGTAAGCTTGTTGACAAAACGCTCGCCGAATCTGATGAGGCAGGCTCACGTCAAACGCTCGTAGATCTTGGTTATGATGTGGGCGCTTTTAAAGGTCGTGCGGAAGGCAACGTTTTCGACCCTTGCTGGGGCTATACTCTCCGCGACAGCTTTGCCATTGCAGACAAAAATACCAACAATGCAGGCACAGCGACTGTTTGCGCGAAACCAGATTTTGTCACCAGACATTTTTCCGAAGAAAAGCGTGTCGTTATTTCGCAGGCTATTTAATGACGATCGCGGGCATGAAAACCCGCGGTATCTCCAGAAACAGAGCCTTAAAGACGAGACTGTCGCTGTTTCAAGGTTCAATACGCGTCTTGCGAGATATATAGAGCCCACCGCTGTACACACCAGAAGAGGCTATTAACCTCTTTGAAACAACCTATGGTTGATAATAGAATGGTAACAACCATGGATTGTTCAGCCTGTGAACGACAAAAACCCCACAGAAGCGCCCGCGCAGGGCATATCCCTGCATGCGCAAAAACTCGAAGCCCTCGGCCAGCTGGCGGGCGGCATCGCACATGACTTCAACAATATCCTGTCGATCATCGAAGGCCATACCGAACTGGCGCTGAAACAATTGCAGACGGGCAACCTGACGCCGGAACAGCTGGAGCGTATCCGCGCCGCCACCGCGCGCGGTGCGGGGCTGACGCGGCAGCTGCTCGCCTTCGGACGGCAGAAGGTCGGCGTGCTGGAGCGGCTCGATGCCGTCAAGGCGCTCGCGGGGATCCGGCTGTTGATCGACCCGTTGTTCGGCGCGGCGGTGCGCGCCGATTTTTCACTGCCCGCCGCGCCGCTCTGGGTAGAGGCGGGGGAAGATCATCTGGCGCAGATCGTCCTCAACCTTGCGCTCAATGCGCGTGACGCGCTGCCGGCGGGCGGCGAGGTCATGATCTCCTGCATGGCCTGCGGCGAAGGCGCGTTGCCGCCGCCGCTGCGCCAGCGGCCGGAGGCGCGCCGTTATTTGCGTCTAAGCGTGACAGACAATGGTGCCGGCATTTCGCCCACCGTGCTGCCGCATATCTTCGAGCCGTTTTATTCGACCAAAGAACGCGGGCGCGGCACGGGCATGGGGCTGGCGGTGGTTTACGGCATCGTCGAGCAGCTGGGCGGGTTGATAGATGTCAGATCGCATCCCGGCGAAGGCACGGCGGTGCATGTCTATCTGCCGCTTGCCGCCGCAGAAGTGGCCGCGCAGACCTTGTCCGAAAACTGGCGGCGCGAGGCGGGGGCTTTGCGTGGCCGCACCGTGCTGCTGGCCGAAGACGAGCCGGAGCTGCGTGATATTCTGGGGTTGATGCTGGAAGGCTTCGAGATGAAAGTCATCCGCGCCTGCAACGGCAACGAGGCTTTCGATCTACAGCGGCAATTCGCGGGCGAGATTGATTTTCTGCTGACCGATGTGGTGATGCCGGAAATGGACGGCATCGCGCTTGCCGAAATTTTTTCGGTGCGGCGTCCGGATACGAATGTGGTCTATATGAGCGGTTATCCGTTTCTGAACGCGGAAAAAGGCCTGCGCGTACCCGATACGGCATCTTTTATCAGCAAGCCGATACAGGAAGACACCGTGCGGCAAGTGCTGGAGCGCGCGCTGGAGCGCCGCGCCTTGCGCGAAGCCGCCACAAAGGACGCAGAGGGGGATTCTGACCAATAGCGCCCGTGCCGCATGATAAAACTATTGCCTTATGCTGCCGCTTCCGCTTTTATATCAGGGGTTTAGTCTCCGGTACGAAAGCGATAGGCGTGACAAAAATCAGGGAAACGGATGTTCTGGTGATCGGCGGCGGCGTGAATGGCGCCGGCATCGCGCGTGATCTTGCCGGCCGCGGCCTGAGCGTCGTTTTGTGCGAGAAGGACGATCTGGCCTCCGCGACGTCCTCGGCCAGCACCAAGTTGATCCACGGCGGTCTGCGCTATCTGGAATATTACGAATTCGGTCTTGTGCGCGATGCGTTGAAAGAGCGCGAGGTGCTGCTCAAATCCGCGCCGCATATTATCTGGCCGCTCACGTTTATTTTGCCGCATCATAAAAAGCTCAGGCCGTGGTGGCTGATCCGCCTCGGGCTTTTTTTGTATGACCATCTCGGCGGGCGGCGCACGTTGCCGGCATCCAAAGGGCTTGATCTTCTGGGCACACGATTTGGCCAGCCGCTCAAAAATACCTTCAAGCGCGGTTTCAGCTATTCCGATTGCTGGGTCGAAGACACGCGTCTTGTCGTTCTGGCAGCGCTGGATGCGGCGGAGCGCGGCGCAACTATTTTGACGCGTACCGAATGCACGCATCTGCAAAAACGCGACAAGCATGACGGCTGGACGGCAACGTTTTACGACCACCGCAGCGACGAAAGCTTTAAAATCCACGCGCAGATGGTGGTCAATGCCGCAGGCCCCTGGGTGAACAAGGCGCTGGAACTGGTTGGGCAGGGCGGCGATACCACGCCGCAGAAATACAAAATCCGCTGGGTCAAGGGCAGCCATATTATCGTGCCCAAGCTTTATCAGGGCGATCATGCCTATATCCTGCAAAACGGCGATGGGCGCATTGTTTTCGTCATTCCGTATGAAAAGAAATTCTCGCTGATCGGCACGACAGACCTTGAATATACCGGTGATATCGAAGAGGTGCGCATCACCCTCGAAGAGGTCGAATATCTCTGCAATGCCGTTTCCGGCTGGCTGCGCAAAACCGTGAAGCCCGAAGATGTGCAGTGGACCTATAGCGGCGTGCGCCCGCTGCTGGATGACGGCGCATCGGATGCCAAGGCTGTGACGCGCGATTACGTGCTGGATCTTGAAGAATACAAAGACGCGCCGATCCTTTCTATCTATGGCGGCAAGATCACCACCTTCCGCAAGCTGGCGGAAAAGGCGGCGGACAAAGTGGTCGAACGTCTTGGCCGTGGTCGCGGTGCCTGGACAGCCGATGCCGTGCTGCCGGGGGCAGAGGCATCGGGCATGAACTTTGACACTTTCGTCAAAACGCTCCGGCGCGAATTTAACTGGCTGCCCGAAGCGCTGGCGCTGCGTCTTGCGCGCGCCTATGGCTCGCGCGTGCGCACCATCTTGCGCGGCTGCAAACGCATGAATGATATGGGCGAAGATTTCGGCGATGGCATTTACGAGGCGGAAATCCGCTATCTGGTCGCCTGCGAATGGGCGATGACGGCGGATGATATTTTCTGGCGCCGCTCCAAACTGGGGCTGCATGCCACGGACGATACACAAAAACGTGTTGCCAAGTTTGTGCGCAAACTGCTGGCAAAACCGAAAGCGAAATAAACCCCATAAAGCGGAGAGCCGCGCAATGACACGCTATATCATGGCCATCGATCAGGGCACGACCAGCACGCGGGCGATTCTGTTCGGCGAAGACGGCAAAATCCGCGGTATCAGCCAAAAAGAACTGACGCTGTTTTATCCGGACAACGGCTGGGTCGAACAAAACCCCGAAGATATCTGGGAAGACACGCAATATGTCTGCCGCGCTGTCCTCAACCAGCTCAGCATCAATGCCATCGACGTTGCCGCGATCGGCATCACCAACCAGCGTGAAACCACCATCGTCTGGGATCGTGAAACGGGCGCGCCGCTCTATAACGCCATCGTCTGGCAAGACCGCCGCACGGCGGGCATCTGCGAAGATTTGCGCGCGGCAGGACACGAAGAATTATTTACCGCCAAAACCGGCCTGCTGCTCGATGCGTATTTTTCGGGCACCAAGGTCAAATGGATTCTCGACAATATCGACGGCGCGCGCGCCAAGGCCGAAGCGGGCAAGCTGGCCTTTGGCACCATCGATTGTTTTTTGCTCTGGCGGCTGACGGGCGGGCGGGTGCATGCGACGGACATCACCAATGCCTCGCGTACGCTGATGTACAATATCGTCACGCAGGATTGGGATGACGAACTGCTCGCGCTGCTCGGCGTGCCGCGCAGCATGCTGCCGGAAGTGCGCGACAACAGCGGCGATTTTGGCCGCACCGATATGCTCGGCGCGCCTGTCACCATCGGCGGCATGGCGGGCGACCAGCAGGCGGCGCTGATCGGGCAGGCGTGTTTTACGCCCGGTATGGTCAAAAGCACCTATGGCACAGGCTGTTTCGCGCTCATGAATATCGGCGGCGCGTTCAAGCCTTCGGCCAACCGTTTGCTCACCACTGTGGCCTACCGTTTGCATGGCGAGATTTGTTATGCGCTCGAAGGCTCCATCTTTGTGGCCGGTGCGGCGATACAATGGCTGCGCGATGGTCTGGGCATTTTGAAATCGGCGGGCGAAACCGAAGCGCTGGCCACATCGGTCGAAGACAACGGCGGGGTTTACATGGTGCCGGCCTTCACCGGCCTTGGCGCGCCCTATTGGAACCCGCATGCGCGTGCGGCCATCACGGGGCTGACGCGCGGCGCAACAGCCGCGCATATCGTGCGCGCCGGGCTGGAGGCGCAGGCCTATCAGACCGAAGACCTGATGCGCGCCATGGCCGAAGATGCCGGTAAAAAACTCACCGAAATCCGCGTCGATGGCGGTATGGTCAAAAACAACTGGGTCTGCCAGTTTATCGCCGACATCACCGCAACGCCGGTTTTGCGGCCGGAGATTATCGAGACCACGGCGCTGGGCGCGGCCTATCTGGCGGGGCTGCATGCGGGTGTGTTTCAATCCCTCGACGACATCGCGGCGCGCTGGCAGCACGAACGCACCTTTACCCCCGATATGCCCGCAGAGACCCGCAGCGGTCTTTACACCGGCTGGCAAAAGGCGGTTGCGCAGGTGCTGGCGGGCGCTTAACTGCTTTTTCTTGCCATGCATGGCGCCGCTCAGCGGCAGTTGCAGTCTATTTGGGAGGCAGATCATTGACAAAGCTCAAAGCGATTTTTACATATCGTTCAAGGTTCTTATCGCTTTCATAGCCTTTAGGAGACACCATCGCCCAACCCTTCATAGGCTTGCCCGTGATGTCCATCGGCTTGACATAGGGTACTTCTGAAAGCGCATCCGCTTGCTTCTGGCCTATACGAATTATCAGCCAGTCTTTGTACACGCCAACGCACATATTTCCGTTCAGCAGCCATCCTATGCCGCCAAACATCTTCTTTTCATTCATTCCCGGATTACTGCCGACAATTTCTGCCAGCCGTTCCGCCAATCCAAAATCGTATGGCATTCACCTATCCAAAGAGTGATTGAAACAAAATTTTACAAGATTCTGACATGAGAAACATTCAGCCCTTTTTCCTGTAAATGAATCCGAGTGCCGCGCCTGTGACCACAAACTGTATAAGCTGGAAGGCAGTATGGTACGCAAGAAAAGTCGAGACAGGATTGATATCCATCTTGGCGGCTGTTGCAAATCCCATGACTGAGTAGATGAGTAGGCCTGCAATAAGCATAAATTTGATGCCCTGAAAGATCGGATTTCCTCCACGAAAATAAAACGGGTAAAGATACGATAGCACAGCACCTTGTATCACCATCGACAGGAGCCCGAGTGGTATAATTGGCTCCACTCTGGTGACTGCGCCCATTTTAACGTACACGTCGTGAAACCAAACCATGTGCCACGGAAAGGCGATGGCCATGCTCAAAACGACATAAGACAGGCTTGCAAGAGAAAGTTTTTTTACATCCATGGACATTTGCCTTTTAAAGCCGAAATGGCCTGCAGGATTTACTGCAAGCCATTCCGTGTGTTGCCGAAAACTGCCTTCAAGCTGCGTTTTGCATCATCTGCTGCATCATTTCCTGCGCTTCCTTGGGGAAGGCGGCTGAATCGTAGAACAGCTTGGCAGATTTGATCTGTCCATCCTGTACTTCAAGCACCTCGCACATGGAAACAGTCGCCTTGAAAGGCGCGATAGTCACCCAGTCAAATGTCTGTACCACTTTGTTGCCTTCGGCGACGAAGGCAAGGTTTTGCTGGCTGCAGGCGAAGGGGCAGTTTGCCATGAAGCCCAGCATTTCATCAGAGCCATGCATTTCCGTCATCGGGCCTTTGAAATGGTAGTTTTTATTAAGCAAAGAACGCATTGCCTCAACATCCTTCGCTTCAAATGCTTGGTTATACTTCTTTACGGTTTCTATGGGATTTGACATGTTTAACATCCTCTTTTGATAAAATATCTACTTGCATATCGCAAGTGATTGTAAATTAATCAAATCGCTTGTATAATGCAAGTGATTTTTTTTAAGTGTTGGGAAACATGGATAAAAGGCCTTGTCATAGCGACCGTTCACCCTGCCCTATAGCACACGCGCTGGATATTATCGGCGACCGCTGGACATTGTTGATCGTGCGCGATCTGTTATTCCGCAATATCCATGAATACAAGGATATGCTCGCTTCATTCGAAGGCA
>JAUXOC010000078.1 GCA_030682495.1 Alphaproteobacteria bacterium
CGCCTTCCAGGTGTTGTATGGCCTGTTGAAAGCCGCTCGGCACGATTTCGCCGGGGGTGCGGGCTATCTCGTGGATGTTTGCAAAAGCCGCCCAGGACAGAAATCCGAGGAAGGCGAGGCTCACCACCGCCATGGTCGCACGCACGATGCGGGGGCTGGCGGTTTCCTTCAGGCGGATCGATTGCGACAGCATTTTTAATTGTTTCTGGCGTTTTTCGCTGGTCATTATGCGGCCTCCTTCAAATGGCGGAGCATGTCGTCGCGGCTGCCCGCTGCGGCTTTCGCGCCGCGGCGCAGATGAATGATGGTATCAGCAAGCGCCAGAATATCGCCGCGGTGTGCAACGGCGATAATTGTGCGTTTGCCTTGTGACTGACGGATATAGGTGCGCAGGTTTTCGCCCGCTGTGCTGTTCATGACACTATTGGGCATTTCATCGATAAGCACGATGCTGGCGTTTTGAACATACGCGCGCGCAAGAGACAAACGCGCCGCAAGAGACGGGGTTATCGCGATATCCTGTACGGGTTTGTCCAGAAAATCTTTACACTCCTGCCATGCATCCGCAAGCAAAAGGGCGTTTTCTACATCAAGCGGCGTGGCGAAAGGATTCCCGATCACGATATTTTCGCGCAGCGTTGCGGGGAAGAAGTCCGTCTTTTGCGGTACATAGGCGATCTGGCGGCGCAGCTCGGCGGTGTCCATCTGGCGGATATCGTAGCCATCAATACGCACCGCGCCGCTTTCGGGCTGGTAAAGACCTTTGACCAGTTTGAGCAGGCTGGATTTTCCGCTGCCATTGCGTCCCGTCACGGCCGCCATCCGGCCCGGCGGCAGATCGAGCGACAGCCCGTCAAGCGTTTGCACAGAAGCCCCTTCGTAGCGCAATGTGACATTGTCGATGACGATATTGCCGCGAATAGAACTGAGACTTGCCGATGTCACGGCGAGGTCGGCCTCGGATTCAATATCCATCAGGCTGTTCACCTGCGCGATGCTGCCGCGCAGCTGCTCCAGCCGCGGGATCATCGTGCACAGGCTATAAAACGGCAGCAAGATACGCCAGACAAGGATCATCGATGCCACCAGCGCGCCGGTGGTGATGCTGCCCTGCCAGATCATCGCAACGCCAAAGCCGATCGTCAGCACCGCTGCCAGAACGGTCAGGGCATGTGCCAATGTTTCCGCAACGGTGCCCAGAAAAGACAGACGAAAATTCAGCAGGCTTTCGCGGCCGCTTAAGGTGGAGAATTTTTCTTCCCATGCGGCACCAAGGCCGTTGATGCGGATACTGCGCATGCGCTCGAATGTTTCGATGATGAATTGCTGCCGCGCCGAGGTGACTCTGGCCGCCATGCGCATGACGCGGCGGATTTTCATTTGCATGCCGAAAAACAGAACCGCATAGGCAGCGATCATGCACAGGGGGACCAGCGCCAACGTACCGGCAATCGCCCACATCACGCCCAGAGCGATCAGAACGAAGGGAATTTCAAGGAAAGACAAGAAAACCGCACTGCTGAAAAAATCGCGCACCGATTCGAATGTGCGCACGCGTGCCACCTGCGCGGCGACCGACGCGCGCTCGATCAGGGCGGGCGGCAGGCCGATCAGATGCGCAAAAATTCTGCTGCCGACCAGATTGTCCAGCCGTGCGGTCATCCACGCCAGGCCTTCGGATCTTATATCGCGCAGTGCCCATTCCGCCAGCAAAGCCATCAATACACCCGCGGCAAGAACGCCCAGCGCAGAGAGATCATAGGGCGATATCACGCGGTCGTAGACAAGCATGATAAAAACCGGCGGTGCCAGCGCAAAAATATTCAGCGCAAGGCAGGTAGCGAGAATCTGCCAGAACGATCCTGAAAAGCGTCCGACGAGCGCCGCAAACCAGCCGCGTCCGACAGTGTCACGCAAAAAGCGAGAGGTTGTCTGCCGCTGCGGTTCGTAGCGCGTAAAAAAGCAAGTCTGCCCGCGCGCCGCGCTGCCTGTGCTGTGAGCCTGTATCTCGATAATCTGGTTACGGGCGCTGTCGTATACGGTCAATACATCGCCTTGCCGTGACAGGATGACCTGCGGCGTATCCGCGCATTCCTCCGGTATGAAAAGACAGGGTAGCAACCGCGTTTCAATATCCTGCAGACCCAGAGAAAGAGATTCGGAGTAATAACCAAGATGCGCCATGGCGTTGCGCAGGCCGACAGCGCCGCCTTCGGGTGCGGCAGGCAGGGCGTCGAGCAGCCGCCGTGACTTGCAGGCTGGGTCAAGCGCCAGCACGAGAGTCGCAAGGCAAGCCTGCCAGGGGCCGCGGTCGATGCCGCTGCGCCATGCGGCCTTTGTCATCATGTCCATCAGGAAACCGATGGCGGCCAGTGCAGCTTCGGGTGTTTCGCTGGCGCAGGTGGCGGCGGACGTTTTGGCACGTGTCATGAGGCAGCCTTTTTGTGCGAAGAAAGGGGAGAGGTCAGGGAAATTTCGTGCAGGCCACCATTTTCCAGTCGGTAATGGCGCGCCGCAAGGCCGGTCAGGTTGCGATCATCTGAAATCAGAACCAGTGCGGTTTGTGGTGCAATGCGTGCCAGCAGGCGGAAGACCATATTATATCCATCGCGATCAAGTGCGCGGTCGGCTTCGTCGAAAAGAATAATTTTCGGATGTGCCGCCAATACGCGCGCAATCGAAATACGCTGGCGCAGCCCGGGCGGCACATCATCGCTCCCTTGCGGCTGAAGAACGGTATCATAGCCGGCAGGCAGTGAGGCCACGTCGCGGTCGATATAGAGCTGGCGGGCGATGTCGAGTGCCTGCTTTTCCGGCAGGATGCCGAAACGCGTTAGATTCTCGCGTATGGTGCCATGAAAAATTGTGCCTTCGGTTGCCAGATAGCCGATATGTGCGGGCAGATCTTCCGGCGGGTACCTGCGCGTATCGACATTATCGATCAAGACCTCGCCGCGATCCGGCGGATAAAATCCGGAGAGGATTTCAAGCAAGGTTGTTTTTCCGCTGCCCGGCGGCCCGCTGATAGCAACGGTATCGCCCGGCGCCAATGACAGCCGGATGTCAGAGAGCACGCTACGGAAGGAAACGCCCTGCGCCGATAAGTATCCCGCAGGTGGCGGCAGCGTTTCCGCAGGTTGCCGTTTCAAAACAGGCATGGTGAAGATATCAGCGACCTTGCTGCGGGCGAGAGAGACTTCCTGATAACGCGTCCAGAAAGAAAGGCCGCGCTGCGCCGGCTGCATCAATCGTCCGGAGAGCTGTAGCGTGGCAATCAGCGCACCGGTCGTGATGCTGCCGCCAACCACGGCGACCGCTCCCGCGGTCATGACGGCGGCCATCATCAGATGCGAAATCATGGTGCCAAAATTAAAGGCGCGGGTGGAGGCTTCGGCCGCGAAAAAACTGCCAAGGCCTGATTTCTCCTGCAAATGCTCGTAGCGGCGTGAGAGCAGGTTTTCAAGCGCAAAGGCCTTGACGGTATGCACGCCCTTCAGGCATTCGACCAGATATTCATAGCGCGTATCATCATGCGCATCGCGCGCGGCCAGCGTTTCGCGCAGCCGCCGCCCTTGCCACAGGGATACGGCGACAAAGACAGCCAGCAGCGCCAGCGGCACAGGCGTTAAAGGCGCCGCGATATAAAAAATCACGCCGATGAAAACCGGAATAAAGGCAAGCTCGGCAAGCGTGACCGCCACATAGCCGCTTTCAAAGTCTTTCAGCCGCGAGATGGCACCCATACGGTGCAGAAATTCACCAACGCCTGTCTTGCGGCTGCGCGCCATATCGGCGCCCAGTACGCGCTGCATCGCGGCGGAAGACAGCGCGTGTTCGTACACGGCGCCATTCCAGCCCATCATCCAGGCGCGCGCCAGTCGCAAACCCGTTTCGCAGGCCAGCGCAAAAACCACGCCGATCAGTAAAATCGGCAACGTGCCCGATTCCGGATTGGGCAGGATACGGTCGTAAACCTGCAAGGTCATGATAGGCAGGGCAAGGGACAAAAGGTTGAGCGCAGTGGTGCCGAGCAGTAAATACCCTGTTTCATGCGCCGCACCCTGCGGTTTATATGCGCGCAGACGTTGCATTTGTGCTGCATGCCGCTGGGCGTAAGAGGTGCCGGCTATTTTCATCCGAAAAGACCTCCGCCATGACCGCTGAAGAGACCCGAGAGCAGTCCGCCGCCGTGCTCGCTGCCCGAAGGCAGAAGGCCGAGCCCTTCGACGATATTGCCGATGGGCTCTGGCAGATGCAGTGCGCCGTCTGTATCACCAAGCAAGTTGCCAACCGCATCGAGTGTGCCGTCCAGAAGCCCGCTGCCCAGCTCCGGCCAATGGGCATCGCCATCGCCGCTGCCCAAAATTCCGCTGAGCGTATCTTCAATGCCTTGTGTCACGCCATCAATCAGCGCCATTGCGCCCGATGCCGTGCCTTCATCGCTGGCTGCTTCACCCAGCAGACCCTGCGCAATGTCGATAACATCGCCGATGAGCGGATTGACGAGCGGAATATCGACTGTCACGCTGACGTCATCCAGAATGTCGATGCCCGCCAGCACAGTATCTAGGCCGATTGTCAGGCCATCATCGCCATGATTAAGCGAGACGCCAAGATCGATGTCGCCGGTGATGGCTTCGACCTGATCCAGATTAATATCCAGCTGCGGCAGGCCGAGATTGTTGCCGACGGCAAGGTCGTAATCGTCCGGACTGTCGTCACTCTGCCCAAAATTGCCGAGCGTGTCTTCGAGGCTTTCGGCAAGTCCGGATATCGTGCTTTCTACGATCTCTACCGTACCGCCAACAACGGTCTCCACGATATCCGGCAGGCTGCCAAGCGGGTCGTCCGCCAGACCCGCCAGTGTTTCGGGGTCTGTCAGCGTGTCCAGCATCTCCGCTACGGGGTCGAGCGCGCCATTGACCACAGGTGTCAGGACGGGTACATCCAGATGAATATCGCTGTTTACCAGCGGAAGATCGGCAACGATTGTTTCGATACCGATATCGATGCCGTTTTCGTCATGCCCAAACGTTACGCTGATATCAATGTCGCCGATGATATCTTCGATCACATCCAGATTGACATCAATGTTCGGGATGCCGAGATCGGTATGTATCGAAAGGTCATAATCGTCGCCTATCGGCGGCGGTGCGCCCAGAAGACTGCCAATCAGGCTTTCCACCGTGACAGAAACACCGTCCAGCACCGGCTGCACAATACCCGTGACGCTATCGAGCACCGGATCTGCAATATCAAGTACGGCGCCGATGACGGGGTTGAGCAGGGGGATGTCGATGTTAATCTCGCCGCCAACCAGCGGAATATCGAGCAGCACCGTATCCAGATCGATTGTCAGGCCATCGTCCGGATCAAAGCCGATACCGATGCCCAGATCAATATCGCCGACGATATTTTCCAGCGGGTCAAGATTGATATCGATTACCGGCAGGCCGATATTGTTGTCAACCAGAACATCGATATCGCCATTATTGCCGCTGCTGTCATCTCCGCCCCCGCCTCCGCCGTTATTGCCGCCGCCATTATCGCCATCACCATCATCGTCGTTATCATTATCATTGTTGTTGCCGTCATCATCATCATCATCATCCGTTCCGTCATCGGCATTCAATCTGCCATCAGATACGGCGGCGGGTGACTGATCGCCGTGTGCTACGGCCGAGAAGCCGGTGCCTGCGGCAGCGTGACTGTAATCGCCCGCAGCGCCCGCGCCGGAAGAAAGGTTTGCACTGCCTCCTGTGCCGGCTGTATTTGCCTCTCCGTCCACATTGACGCTCAGCGCATTCTCAAGTGCCTGCGCATCGATTGCGGCTTGCTGTGCGGCAGAGAGCGCGGCCAGTGCGCTGGCAGGTTCGGCGTGCAGCGCGTTGACGGAATCAAATCCGGCGCCTGCGGCGGCGGCATCGGTTTGGCGCGCTTGTAACAGCAGATAATTGAGGTTGCCCGAACCAAAGAGGCTTTCGGTGACTCCGTCGAGGTCTTCTGCCAGATAAAGATCGGCATCCAGCCGTGCGGCGTGCACCGGTGCGTCGGCCTGCGGCAAGGTATCCGCCAGCGGCGCGGTGTCTGCGGGATTGTCGGCGGCGGTGGGGAAAAGCGGTTCTTTCGACATGACGCCCTCTTTCGGCATGGGTTGCATCTAATTAACATATTACAACTAGAGGTTTAACAAACTCTGAACTTTATTGATGTTTTTCAAATACATATCCGCGTATGCCGCGATCTTTGCAAAAATAAAAAAGGTAGCGGGCGGTCATCGGGGGGCGTCGATGACCGTCGCTACACAATGCGATGACCATCGCTACACAATGCCCGCGCGTGGCATCACGCTAATATCTAAGCGTGGCACCACGCTAATATCTAAGCGTGGCACCACACCATGCACGGAGGCCGCACCGGAGGAGGAGGGAAGGCAGGATTGAGGCTTCTCCGGTGCGGATAGAAAAGGGAATCGCATCAATCGGTGCGGTAAACGTTGCACATCGTGCTCGCTGCTTGCCATGCGGCCTGTCAGTAAACAGACACGGCGCGCGGCCGCGTAATCGGATGCGGCGCAGACGGTATAGGTCTCATCGCCCGTTTCGGTATGGATGCATACGGTGTAATAATCGCTCTGCGTCATGTTGCACCCCCGCGGCTGTTTTGTAATGTCGGTGTATTTCTTTGCACAGGGCGTGCCAGCGTAAAAAACCTGTGATTTCATCAGTGAGATGGCGCAGAGACTTGCGTATTGCGCGCAGGAGAGGTTTGCGGCTGCCGCGTTTTGCAAGACTTTGTTAGGATTTTTGCAATACAATCTAAAATTGTAGGGGTATTTCAAGCGCGCGGAGGGCGGACATGCAAACAGGCAAGATCCTGATCGTCGAAGACAGCGCGGCACTCGCCCTTACCTACAGTGACTATCTGACGCGCGCGGGGCATAGCGCCGATATCGCAGGCAGTGTGGATGCCGCACAGCGTGCACTCGCGCGGCTGCGTTATGATTGCGTTTTGATGGATTTAAATTTGCCCGACGGCAACGGCACGGCGCTGATTGCCGATATGCGCAGCGGCGGTATTGATACGCCGGTTGTGGTGCTGACGGCAGAACCTTCGATTGACACCGCCGTTGCGGCGATTCGTGCAGGAGCGCAGGATTATTTGTGCAAGCCGGTCACGGCGGAACGGCTGAACCTGACGCTCGGCCATGTGCTGGAACAGCAGGCGCTGCGCCGCATTGTCAGTGATTACCGCGCGATTGAACGCGACCGGTTTTGCGATTTCATCGGCGCGTCACCTGCGATGCAGATCGTTTATCATGTGCTTGAAAATGCCGCGCAGAGCCGCGCCCCTGTTTTTATCACCGGCGAGAGCGGCACAGGCAAAGAGCTTGCGGCGCGCGCAATACATACGCTCTCGCCGCGCCGCGGCAGAGTATTTGAAGCGCTAAACTGCGCCGCCGTGCCGGGAAATTTGCTGGAAAGTGAAATATTCGGCCATGCACGCGGCGCTTTTACAGGTGCGGTGTCGCGCTATGCAGGGGCGGCGGAACGTGCACAGGATGGCACGCTGCTTCTGGACGAACTTCCGGAAATGCAGCCGGAAATGCAATCAAAATTACTGCGCTTCACGCAAAGCGGCGCTTTTCGCGCACTGGGCGCGGCGCGCGAAACGGTGGTCGATGTGCGTTTTGTCTGCGCGACGAACCGCGACCCGCTGGCGGCGGTGGCGTCGGGCATTTTACGCGAAGATTTATATTACCGCCTGAATGTCATTTCATTGCACCTGCCGCCGCTGCGTGAACGCGGCGACGATGTGCTGCTGATTGCCGCGCATCTGCTCACACGTATGGCGGCGGAGGAACATAAACATTTCACCTGCCTGTCCGGCGATGCCGCCGATTACCTGTGCAGCCAAAGCTGGCCGGGCAACGTACGGCAATTACAAAACGTGCTGCGCCGTGCGGTTGTCATGAACGACGGTGATATTCTGACCGCCGATATGCTGCCGCCGCGCGCGGTGTGTAACAAGGTTTTACCGTCTGCGCCTGTGCTTTCCGCCGCGCCGTCTTCCGCTGCCGCTTCTCTGCGGGAGATGGAGCGTCAGATGATTGAAAGAACAATTGATGACTGCGGCGGCAATATCAGCGCGGCGGCGCGGCGGCTGGGGGTTAATCCATCAACGCTGCATCGCAAGCGTGAAAAATGGCGCCGCGGCGGCTCAGGTGAGGGTGGTATTCGGGGGCGTGCGGCGCTCGATTGACGCTGCCGTTCGCGCACAAGCCTGACACAATGCGCGCAAATGCAGTCCTGCCGCAGCAGGCAGGTGCGGCGCCAGACTACCAGACAGACTGCCGGAAAAGATGCTGTGGTTCGCACGCTGCAGGTTTTCGACCTGTGCGGCAGCATCGGCGACATCGGCTGTTTTCAGCATTTCCGCAAGGGCTCGAATCGTATGCGCTTCACGTTGTAGTGCCTGCAAATCACCCGCTTGCCAGTGTTTTTCGCAGGCGGCAGCACGTGTGCGCAGCTCTCTTGCGTAAACAGAGAGCAGCCGTGCAGGGATATCATTGACGGTGCCGGCCGCATCCGGCATCGCCGCGGATTTGTCACGAAGGCCGGAGTCTTCCGCGGCGCGCAGAATTTTTTCACGGTCCAGCGGTTTGATAAAGCAGCCGCAGAAACCGGCGGCAAGGGCGCGTGCTTCGGTCTCCGCATCTATAAAACCGCTGATCGCATACAGGGGTGTGTGCCGCGCGTTGCGGGGGCTGAGATATTCTGCCAGCGCGAAGCCGCTCATCTGCGGCATTTGCAGATCGATGAAGGCAAGATCGTATTCATGTGCAGCAAATAAATCGATCGCCTCGCGTCCGCTGGCGGCAGCATCGGCATGATGTCCCATCCGCGTAAGGGTGAGCGTGAACAGCGACCGGTTGGTGGCGCTGTCGTCTGCGATCAGAACATTCAATGGCATCCGGGGCTCCGCTTCATCATTGGGTAATCTTTGCGATGTAAAATAAAGAAATGGAAACAGGCGGCAAAAAAATTCTGGTGGTGGATGACGATATGCAGATGCGCCTGTCGCTGGGGCATATTCTGCGTCGTGAAGGCCACCATGTCGATGAAGCCGCTGACGGCCATGCGGCGATTGACTGCGTTGAAGCGCCGGATGCGGATTATGATCTTGTCCTCATGGATATCATTATGCCGGACAAAGAGGGTATCGAAACGATCCTGCATCTGCGAAGGCGGCATCCGTCTTTGAAAATTATTGCGATGTCGGGCGGCGCGCGCCTTTTCGACTTTGATCCGCTGCGGCTGGCGCGCGACTGCGGCGCGAATTTTGTACTGGCCAAACCGTTCGAGCCCACTGCGCTGCGCGAGTTGCTGCGTGTCTGTCTGACGGAAGATTGATTTTTGTCGCCTGTTAGGCAGCATTTTTCTGCCCCGCCGGAATCATCAATTCAAAAACAGATCCTTTGAATCTGGTCGTGGTGACGATGATAGCGCCGCCAAGCCCCTGAAGGATGCCTTGCAGTGCGGGCAGGCCGAGGCCGCTGCCCGCGCCGACATCGCGGGTGGTGAAAAACGGATCGAAAATCTTTGCGGCCACATCGCGCGTCATGCCTTCGCCGTCGTCTTCGACGCGGATGCGCAGATAATCTCTGCTGCCAAGGCGTCCATTGATGAGGGTGACGGTATCGCCCGCCTCTTCGCCGCCAGAGATGACCAGGGCGTTGTCCTCTCCGCAAGGCACGGTGACACAGAGCCGGTCAAGCGAGATGCGGATATGCCCCGCGCGCAAGCCGATGGCGTGATCGGCATTCAGGCAAAGATTGACCAGCGCTTGCCCCAGCTGCGTGGCATCCGCTTCGATGATATCGTCATCCGCGCCGCGCGTATACGACAGCCGTGTCGAGCGGCGGATGCAGGGGGTCAGAAGATCGATGTTCTCCCGAATGATCGCGTCAAGTGAAACAGGCATGGTAAGTTGCGCGCTGTCTGCCGCACCACGGCGGCTATAACGCATCAGCTGGGCAACGATATTCTGGCCGCGGCGGGCGGCGGTGGTGATTTGGCGCGCCATGTCCCGCTGCTCCGGTGCGGCAATCAGGTCTTCTTCCAGCAAGACGCCAAAGCCGAGGATGGAGCCGAGAATATTGTTAAAATCATGCGCAATGCCGCCTGCCATGGTGTCCAGTGCTTCCTGCCGCCGTGCGGCGCGCAGCTCTTCCGCCTGCCGCGTCAGCAGGGCGCGCTGCTTGCGTATTTTCCAGTAAAGCGCAAGCACGGTCACGGTGAGGGCGGCGCAGAAGGCGGGCAGCGAAAAAAAGGCAGCAGTCATGAGAGCACCCGTTGTTGCCTTTATTATTATATACAACTATGGGTTGTTTATCAAGTGCGGCTTTAGGGCGCGGCGGGACTTGCCACTTTCAGGCCGATGATGCCGACAACAATCAATCCGGCAAAGAAAAGCCGTGCCGCAGTGGCGGGCTCGTGGAACAGCACAATCCCTGCGGCAACCGCACCGATAGCGCCAATGCCTGTCCAGATCGCATAAGCGGTGCCGATTGGCAGGCTGCGTACGGCAAGGCCGAGCAGCAGCATGCTTGCGATCAGACACACCACTGTCACCAGAGTCGGCACAGGGCGCGTGAAGCTTTCGCTGTATTTAAGGCCAACGGCCCAGCCTATTTCAAACAGGCCGGCGAAAAAAAGATAGACCCATGGCATCTGCGTTGTCCTTTGAGGTGTGGCGGCTTTGTGATGGAACTATAAATAATGGTAAAGCATTCTTTTTCAAAGGATTTTTTGCCCTGTTTTTTGCGGAAATCCATGCGGCTTTGTGATAGGTTACGGCGATGAAAAAGACGTTTTTCTCAGCAAAATGGATAAAAGCCGCCGCTCGGCATGCGGCGCTCTGTGTGCTGGCCTTCGCGCTGCTGACGACCCTTGCGGTCGCTGTGCGCGCAGAGGTGGATTACAAGCCTGTGATTGCCGGCGATGTCAAAAAAGACATTGCCGAAGACCTGCGCCGCAATTCTTATCTTTTTCAATTTTTAAAAAACAAGCCGCTGTCGCGCGAGGGGTTGGAGCGCCGCGCCGCTGACGATGTGCTGCGCCTGCGCGACACCATGATCGGCCACGGATATTACGGCGCGGATATCCGCTATAAACTGGAAGGTGACACCGCGCCCTATACAGTGACGCTTGATGTCGATAGCGGCCCTCTCTTCAGTATCCAGAGCTATGAAGTGACATGGCGCAACAAAGCGGGGCGCAAGGCCGCCGCGCCCGAGTCTGTCAATACACGCCGCTTGCTCCGTAAAACCAAGGGCGCGCCTGCAACGCCCGAAGTGATCCTCGAGCGCGAGCGCGATATTCTGGATGCGCTGAAACAGAACGGCTACCCCTTGCCGGAAGTCTACGAACGCAGGGTCGTTATCGATCATGCCACGCAACAGGCTGCGGTGACACTGGCCATCGGCAGCGGTACGCGCGCTGTTTTTGGCCCTGTTCAGTTATCAGGCTACGAAGCGGTGCGCGAAGATTTCATCCGCCGCCGTATCGGCTGGCAGCCGGGCGATACGTTCAATATCGACAAAGTTGTGGCGACAAGGCGCGATATGCTGCAAACGGGACTTTTCTCCGGTGTGGATGTGATGCTGGAGGCCAAGGCGGGCACGGATACTGTACCTGCCAGTATCCTGATCGCCGAGCGCAAGCCGCGCACCATCGGCGCGGGTCTGTCCTATTCGACCAGCCGCAGCATTGAAGGGAAAATTTTCTGGGAACATCGCAACCTTGCCGGCGGCGGCGAAAAACTGCGTGCGGAGGCCGAGGCAGGGCTTGACCGCTATGGCATCGGCGCGGCACTGACCAAGCCGGACTTTGGCGGCACGATCAAGCGCAGCCTGCAAATCAAAACCGGCTTCCGGCAGGAATTTCTGGATGCCTATGACAAGTCTTCCTATAGCGCCGCCGCCGGCGTGACGCATGCCTTTAACAGCCGCCTGTCGGCCACATTGGGCGGCGGGCTGGAATTCAGTCAGGTGAAGGAAAAGGGACAGGACGAGCGCGATTTCTGGCTGCTCTCCCTGCCCATGGGGGTCAAATACGATAGTACGACCGATACGCTTGACCCCGCGCAAGGCATACGCGCCACGGCCAATGTCACGCCTTTTATGGCGGTTAACCAGTCGCAGGAAAGCTTCACGGTCGCCGATGTATCGCTAAGCCATTATGTGCCGATCCATCAGGAAAAAATCGTTTTCGCCAACCGCGTGAAGATCGGCGCGATTTTTGGCGAGAATGCGTCCGCAATACCGGCCGATAAACGGCTTTATTCCGGCGGCGGCGGTTCGGTGCGCGGCTATGGCTATCAGCTTATCAGCCCGCTTGACGCAAATGATGACCCGACAGGCGGACGCTTTCAGGTGGAGGTCGGCAGCGAAGTCCGCTTCCGCGTCACGGATACCATCGGCATCGTACCCTTTATCGAAGGTGGACGCGTCACCGAAGATTTCGACGTCAAGGGCGATGAGCGCTTTTTATGGGCGGCGGGCATTGGTGTGCGTTATTACACCGCTGTCGGCCCCGTGCGTGCGGACATCGCCGTGCCGATCAACGGGCGCGATAAAGATGACGCGTTTCAGATTTACTTCAGTCTTGGGCAGGCATTCTGATGCCGCAAAAACAGCCGCCTTCGCCTCAGCCCGCCGCCACGCCCGAAAAGCCGGCCAAACGCGGCTGGCCGCTGCGTTTTTTATACGGCACGGTTGTGGGCTCCGTTGTGATGGTGCGGCATTGGATGGCGTGGCTGCTGACGGTGTTTGCCATTCTGCTGCTCTGCGCCTATGGCTTTATGATGTATCTGCAAACAGACGACGGCAAAGCGTGGCTGGGCGAAACCGTTTCGCGCATCGCCTCTACGGATGATCTGGCCATCAATCTGCGATTTGACGCTGTGACCTTTTCTCAGGTGTCTATTCCCCATCTGACGGCGGCGGACAAGAAAGGCGTGTTTCTGGAGATCACAGATATCGATCTTGGTATCAACGCAAAAACCTATTTTCTGTTCAGGCCGGTTGCGGACCGGTTGAATATTGACCGCGTCTATCTGGCGCGACTGCCGGAAATGCCGGAGAATAAAAAGACAAAAACGCCTGCGCCTGCGCGCAGCAGCCTGCCGGAGATTGCGGGGGAGTTGCGCGAATTCAATATCCGTGAAATTCATGCCGGCGCAGCGGTCTACGGACAAGAACAGTTTTTCAGTCTCAAAAGCCGCGTTGCCCTGTCGCCCCGTCTGGCGGAAAACGATATCGATATTGTGCTGGGGGCGGCAGAGGGACGTCAGAAATCCGAAACCACGCATCTGCATCTGCGTGTCAAATCGGATACGCCGGAAAATCTTGAAATCGATATGGCGCTGCGCGATGCGGCGGGCGGTATGGTGACGCGGCTGATGGGGCTGCCTGCCGGATACGATGTCGATTTTACGCTGCAAGGCGCTGGCGCGCCGCATGATTGGCGCGGGACATCACAGATACGGCTGGGCCGCGAGCTTTCGGGGCATTTTCTGCTGCGCCTCAAAAACAACCAGCGCCTGCTGATTGATGCCGATCTCAAAGGCCCGCGGCAGGTTTCCGTGAAAGGGAATCTTGACCTGCCCCTGCAGGTTTCGCCGCCGGTCTTGCCGGTGCGCAGTGCGATGTCGGGCAGTCTGACAACAACGCTGGATTTGCGCAGCCTCACGCTCTTGCTGGGGCTTGACGACCACCGCGCGACCGGCACGGCGCGCCTGTCGCTGAATATTTCCGGATCGTTGCAGCAGCCGGTGATCGAAGGCACGGGCAGTCTGCGCGATGCCACCTATGAAAGCCTTGCCGCCGGTGTGAAGCTATCGGCGCTGCGGGCGGATATCTCTGCCACGCGTTCGGATATTCGCCTCAGCAATCTTTCCGCACGCACGCCGCAGCGCGGCAGCATCAGCGGCAGTGCTGCCGTGTCGCTGCGCGATATCAAAAGTCCGTCCTTCAGTTTTTCGGTGGCACTTGACCGCGCACAGGTGCTGGGGCTGCAAAATGCACAGGTGCAGGCAAGCGGCAGCCTGTCCGGCAGCGGAACGTCCGATTTCGTCGATATCGGCGGCGATATCACCGTCAACCGCGCCGAAATATATCTGGCCGGTTTTGGCAGTAGCAGCGCAGCCAATATGCTGAACATCGTCGAGATCAACGTGCCGCCGCATTTGCGCCGCGCCAAGCGGCAGGGGGTGATACCGGAGGCCGCCTATCGTCTTAATCTGGATGTGCGCGTCTCTGCGCCGCGCGCGGTGTTTGTGCGCGGTCAGGGGCTCGATTCCGAATGGTCGGCCAAGGCGCATGTGCGCGGCACGGCGGATGACCCGCAGGTCGATGGTGAATTGCGCCTGATCCGCGGCAAATACGAATTTTTCGATGCGCTGCTGACTTTTGACAGCGGTCTGGTCGATTTCCGCGCGGGCAATGTCACAAACCCTGATCTGGATATCAAGGGCCGCGTGAAAGGAAAGCAGGTGACGGCCAATATCGCCGTTGCCGGTTCGGCGCAGGCGCCGGAGGTCACGCTGACATCAACGCCGCAGCTGCCGCAGGACGAAATTTTATCGCGCGTGTTCTTTGATAAGTCGGTGACAGAATTGACGCCGATGGAAATGGTGCGCGTGGCGCAAATCATCGGCGTGATGTCGGGGCGTATGGGCGGGGGTATCGATCCGATCACACAACTGCGCAAGAAAGCCGGTATTGATATGTTGAGCGTCAACCGCGACGACAAAACCGGCGATACCAGCGTCTCGGTCGGAAAATATCTGTCGGAGGGTATCTATATGTCGGTCGATCAGGGGCTGAATACCGAAGGCAGCGCGGTCAAGCTGCAAATCGAGCTTAGGCCGAATTTGCAGCTGGAAACCCGTGTGGGGAATGACAGCGACAACAGCGTTGGCATCAACTGGAAAAAAGATTACTGATAGCCCAAGACTTGTGGCTTAGGGCTTGCGGACGAAAACCGCAACCGAATGTGGTGCGATGCGCACGGTTTCTTTGTCCTGATAGGTTTCGGCGGGTTGGCTTTGTGGCGCATCCGTATCAAGCGCGCGTTGCCACGCACCAGCCATTTTCGATGTGGGCAGCGGCATATCGACCGGTGCGGCGCTACGGTTGAAAACAGCCATCAGTCGCCGTCCGGCGTCTGTGCCGTTTGGGTTCTTTATTTTATCCTCGTCCAGCAGCATGGTCACAGTTTCTGCGCCTTGCCATGCATCATCGCGCATTTCTTTTCCGTTTGCGCCAAGCCATGCCATGTCTTTGCGCCTGTCGCTGCCGGCCGTGCCGTGCAGGAACTTCTCTGCCGTTAACGCAGGGTGTGCGGCGCGCAGGGCAGAAAGCTTTTTTGTGAAATCTTGCAGCGTGCGGCCATCGGCGTCGATCGCGTCTTTTTCGACCCAGCCAATGCGGTTGTCCTGACAATAGGCGTTGTTGTTGCCGTGCTGGCTGTTGCCGTGCTCGTCGCCGGCCAAAATCATCGGCGTACCCTGCGCCAGAAAGAGGGTAGAGAGCATATTGCGCTTGGTCTTTTCACGTGCCGCACGGATGGCGGGGTCTTGGCTGGCGCCTTCGTGGCCGTGGTTGTGGCTGTGATTGGTGTTATTGCCGTCGCGGTTCTGCTCGCCGTTTTGCTCGTTATGTTTGGTGTTATAGCTGACGACATCGTGCAGCGGAAAACCATCGTGGCAGGTAATCATATTGATACTGTCCTGCGGCTTGCGCCCGCCAAGATCGAATTGCGGGGCGGAGCCCGCCAGACGTGTCGCCAGTGCAGGAGCCATGCCATCATCACCGCGCCAGAACTTGCGTACATCGTCGCGGAATTTATCGTTCCATTCCTGCCAGCCCTTGGGGAAATTGCCGAGCTGATAGCCGCCGGGGCCGATATCCCACGGCTCGGCAATCAATTTTATTTTTGACAGCACGGGGTCTGCGGCAACCTCGCGGAAGAAGGCGGCTTGGGTGTCAAAAGCATAAGGGTCGCGGCCCAGAACAGGCGCCAGATCAAAGCGGAAACCGTCGATGCCATAGGTTTCCACCCAGTGGCGCAGGCAATCCAGCACCATGCGGCGCACGGCAGAATCGGAAAGATCGAGGGTATTGCCGCAGCCCGTCTCGTCGATATATTTGCTTTTGTCGGCGGGTTGCAGGCGGTAATAACTGGCGTTGTCGATACCGCGCAGCGAGAGTGCTGGCGCATCCACGGGGCCTTCGGCGGTGTGGTTGAAAACAACATCGAGAACAACCTCGATACCCTCTGTGTGCAAGGCTTCGACCATATCGCGGAATTCGCGGCGCGCATTTTGCGGATCGCGGGCATAGGACGGCTCCGGCGCAAAACCCGCCAGCGTGTCATAGCCCCAGTAATTCGCAAGGCCGAGTTTTTCCAGCCGTTCATCGGCCAGTTTCGCGGCGACGGGTAGCAGCTCCACCGTT
This sequence comes from Alphaproteobacteria bacterium, assembly GCA_030682495.1. Lineage (GTDB taxonomy): Bacteria > Pseudomonadota > Alphaproteobacteria > Micavibrionales > UBA2020 > UBA2020. The sequence continues at coordinate 16,523 of JAUXOC010000078.1, forward strand.
GTAACGCCCATGTCTTTAAGGTGTGCAATCGTTGCGGGTGCCGCGATGCCGGCATAAGTGCCGCGCAGATCCGGCGGCACTTTGTCATCCAGCATGCTTATGCCCTTCGGGTGCATTTCCATGATGACGGTTTTGTTTTTCGGGACATGCGGGCGCGGTGTGGCAGGTGGCGGCAGCGGGACAGGTACGCGCGCCTTGACCATCGACGCGGCGCTGTCCTGCGCGGGGTCTGCCATGGCATCATCCCATTTCACTGTACCGACGAGTTCTTCGGCATGGGGGTCAAGCAGTAATTTTTGCGGATTGAAACGATGGCCGTTTGACGGATCGTCGGGGCCGTGCGCGCGCAGGCCATAGACTTGCCCCGCTTTCAATCCGGGGATATAGCCGTGATGCACATCGCCTGTGCGTGCGGGCAGGGTGAAACGTGCGGTTTCGGTCAGCCCGTCGTCACTGTAAAGGCAGATGTCGATTTTTTCGGCATGGCGCGAGAACACCGCGAAGTTGACGCCATGACCATCGTCGGTAGCGCCGAGTTTGTCGGCGCGGCCATTCTGTATGGTATCAATCGGGCTGCGTGTCATGCGTTCCGGCCTTGTGGGTACGGTTCATGGAAACGGGCGGTGTCTGATACCAAAACGGTAGCACAGAAAATCACGCCAAGGCCAGACGCGATGTCATATAAATGCTGACGCAGCGCAGCATTTTGCTGCGTTGCAAGGTATGCATAGGGAGGATGATTTAGGGCGCGGCGGTCTTTTGCGTTTGTTTTACCGCAGGTGCGGCAGGCGCGTTTCCGTCCGGCTTTTGCGCTTCCTGCATAATACCGCCCAGCGCTTTTTGCGAGGCGGTTTTTCCGGCATCCGACGTCAGCTCGCCGCCCACAACGAACTGCAGAAAGCCGGAAAGCGTTTTATTGCTGTCGGCCAGTGCCGGATTTTCGCGGCTGAGCAGCGTTGTCATTTTGCGGCTGTAGTCAAAATTGGTCGCGGTAGACGGGCCAAGGTCGGCATCGCTCATCAGCGTGCACATGGTTAGCAGGGCGCGGTCGCGCGCGATGTCCTGCAATTCCTGCGGTGTTCCCTCGGCGCCGCCCTTGACGGTTGACTTGAGAAACGTATGCGGGCTTTTGCCGCCCTGCGGCGCACTGATATCGGTGATGCGGATCATGACACGTACGTCTTCCTGATCACGCGGTGACATGCCGACCAGCTTCATAAAAGGCTCAATCGCGCCGATGGCTTTGTTTTCCAGCCGGTATTGCTCGTGGCTTTCGGGGCCGTTCAGCGAATTGGTTTTACCATCGTGCATCAGGTCGTGTCCCGCTGCGGCCAGAAGGCATTTGCCGATATTGTCCGACTCCAGCATCACTGCACCCGGCTTGCCGCTGGCGGCCAGTTCGTTATTGACGTTACACAGCCGCGCCATGGCGGCGGTCACTTCGCGGAAATGGTGGTTGCTGTGATAGGGATTGTCGTTGTCGACCTCTGCCGCAAGGCCGGCCATGACGGCGGCTTTGAGATACTTATTGTCGGCGGGAATATCAAAATGCTCTGCGGCGGCGCAGATGATGGCGGTGGTGCTGGGCGGGTTGTCGCGCCATTTGTCAAACAACTCGGCCATTTTTGCGCCGTTATCATCGCCGCCTGCTGTCGTGGCGCAGGCAAAAAGCACGCCGGCATCCTGTTTCAGTCGCTGCATGTCACGCTCAAAATTTCTGACAGTGTCGATGGCGCTGTTGACCAGCTCGTCGCGGCGGAAGGTGTTTTTGAAAAAAGCATCGTCCTGCACAGCGAGGGTGGCGGATGACTTTTCAACAAGGTCTTTGTACATGCGCTGTGCTCCGGCCCGTAAACGTGTGGTCAATCTTGCATATAATCTTGTGCATGAAAGGCAAAGGCGTCGAAGCAACAAATTCATCACGTCATTTCAAACAGCCGTTCACAAAATCACGCCGCATAGGGCATATGCAAGTGGTCAGCTTCATCCTAGCCGAAAAGCCTTAATCTTATGTTAAGCGGGGCGGGGTGTTTATGAGCTGTGGCTGCTGCTCTGGGGCAGGGTCGCCCACCAATGCTGCAAAAGCTGCTTTTGCGTGACAAGCTGCTGGTAATGGCGTTGCAGATGGGGCTGGCGGGTGAGAAGACGGCGCATGCGGGCGGCGCGGGCAGGGTCGAGCTGATTATCCACCAGTGCCTCGATATCCTGCGATGTGATCCTGTCGCCGTGCATATTATTATTTTGCCTTTGTAATTACAGGGTTTTTCACCCTCTTTGTCCGCCAACGCCCGTGCGGCGGGGAAAGTTCCGCCGAACTTAACGCCGCTTCAGGCGTTGGTTTTTCAGGGATTTAAAGAAAGTGAGGTGCACAATGCTCAGAGCAGCCTTTGGTTTTCTGGTTCTGGCGATTATCGCCGGGATTTTCGGCTTTGGCGGCATTGCCGCTCTGTCGGTCGATATCGCCCGCATTTTGGTGGTCTTGTTCCTGATTCTCTTTGCCGTGGCGCTGGTCATGCATGCCTTGCGCGGCAAGACACCTCCTGTTTAGGCGCAAGTCAGTGCCGATTTGGGCGCAAGCCTACGATATCGAAATAAAAAAACAGAGAGGGGCGGCACGTATTTTTGTGTCGCCCCCGCGCTTAAACCCGCTATAAAATAGGAAGATTCTTTCGCCCTCTGCCCTTAACGACGGATTGTCCGGTGCATTTTTTCAAGAAGTACAAAGCGCCGCTTTTTTTTACCCTGCTGCTGGCGGGGGCTTTGGTCATGCTGGGGGCTTTTGTTTATAAAGGGACGGGCTCGATCAACCGCGCCATGAGCGGGATCGAGCAAAGCCACGAGATCATCAGCAAGAACCAGGAACTGGCAGCGCAGGTCGAACGTATGGCCGCGCAGCAGCAGGCCTATGTGCTGAGCGGTGAAGACCGCTTCAACGCCGCCTATGATTTTACCAAGGGCAATATTTCCAACCGCATCGCCGAGCTGACGGCGCTGATGCGCCAGAATACGGCGCAGGTCAGCCGCCTGAATGAGTTGCAGCACCATTTTCTGCTGCTGAGCGAGCGGCTGGATGAAATGGCCATGGTCTATAGGGCAGACCGTGCGCTGGCCGCTATTGCCGCACAGGAAGCCGCGCGGGTGGCGGCAGAAAAGGCAGCCGCTGCAGAAGCCGCTAATGAAAAGACACCGGATGCCGCTGCGCCCAAAAGCGACAAAAAACCCAAACCCGCCGCCGCAAAAGAAGTGCGTCTGGTTTTCAACCTGCCGCTGCCGCCGCCGCGCCCGATGCCGACGATGGACACCATCGAAGCCGCGCGTGAAAACCTGTCCCGTGTCAGCGGCGAAATCATCGCCGATGAACAGCTGCTGCTGAAACGCCGAAGCGAAACGCTGGAACAGCAGCGGCGTTTCTACCGCCTGTCTGTTATGGCCGGTGCGGTGGGGATTGCGCTGGTCTTTCTGGTCGGCGTGGTTTATCTGGTGCGCGCGCCGCAAGCGCCGCGCGCGGATGCCGAGGGCGGCGCGGAAGAAATGTTCCGCCTTGCGATTGAAGGTTCGAACGATGGGATTTTTGAATGGTATCTGGAGCGGGAGACGGCTTTTTACTCGGCGCAGTTCTGGGCTATGCTCGGCCATGAGAAAGGCCACTTCCCTGAAACGATGCAGTCTTTCCGAGATATCCTGCACCCCGAAGACCGCGAACGTGTGCTCGGCCATCTGGAGCGCTATCTGGGCGGCGAGCTGCCGGATTATCTGATTATCTTCCGCATGCGCCACAAATCCGGCCGCTGGGTCTGGATCAACGGGCGCGGCAAGGCGCTCTATGATGACAAGGGCAAACCGTACAGGCTTGTCGGCGCGCATACCGATATCAGCCATATCAAGGCCTATGAAGAAAAGCTGCAAAAAGCGAAAGAAACCGCAGAGAAGGCCAGCCGCGCCAAGACCGATTTTCTGGCGCATATGAGCCATGAAATCCGCACGCCGCTGACGGCGATCAGCGGTATCGCCGAAATTTTTGAAAAGCATCAGGGAAATCTTGATCCCAAACAGCAGCAGCTCGTCAAAACGCTCAATTCCAGTACGCAGTCGCTGAAGGAACTGGTCAGCGACATCCTCGATTTCTCCAAAATCGAAAGCGGTGAGCTGGAGCTGGAAGAGAGCCCCTTCGGCCTGCAAAACCTGTTTGAACAGGTCGTCAGCATCGTCTCTGTCAAGGCGCATGAAAAGGGCATCGGCTTCCGCTTTGATTTTGAAGACGTGAAGCGGCAGCGCATCCTCGGCGACCGCGCGCGTCTGCGTCAGATATTGATTAACCTCATCGGCAATGCTGTGAAATTCACGGATAAAGGCGAAGTGGAAATCAAAGCCAGCCGCATCATGAAGGGAGGCAGCGCGCAGCTGCGCATTGATGTACGCGACACCGGCATCGGCATCGACCCCAAACATTTCGATATGATTTTCGAGCGTTTCAAACAGGCGGATTCATCGGTGTCGCGCAAATATGGCGGCACAGGCCTCGGTCTGCCGATTTCGCAGCGGCTGGCGCGTTTGATGGGCGGCAATATCACGGTCGATAGCGCGCTTGGCAAGGGCTCGACCTTCACGCTGCTGCTGCCCGTGCGGCAGGAAGAAGAGATCACCGAGGCGCAGAGCGACCAAAGCCTCAGCCTCAGCCTCAGCGAAAGCATCCGCGAACAAGGCAAGGCGCAAAAACGCATTTTGCTGGTCGAAGATTACGAAGGTAACGTGGTGCTCCTGAGCTATCTGCTCGATAGTCTTGGCTGCCAGTACGATGTCGCGCGCACGGGGCTGGAAGCCGTGAATATGTGGAAGCAGCGCGGGTATGATCTGATTTTGATGGACGTGCAAATGCCGGAAATGGACGGCTTTACCGCCACCGCGCAAATCCGCCGCATGGAAGAAGAAAAAGCCCTGCCGCGTACGCCCATCATCGGCATGACCGCGCATGCGCTTGTCGGCGACAAAGAAAAATGTATCGAAGCGGGTATGGATTCCTATCTGCCCAAGCCGATCGTCGAAATCGATCTCAAATCCAAAATCGTTGAATATCTGGACGCCAAGAAACGCGTGGCATAGAACAACGCCCGGCAGGGGGATGCCGGGCGCTGTCGCTGAGGGATGGTCAGTATGATTTAGTAGGCAGTATTAGTAGGCAGTAAGGGCTTCGTGATAAAAATTTATGCGGCGTTCATGATCGCATCGCGGGTCGCCTGAATACGGCCCAGCGGTACGGTCGCCACCGCCATGCTTTCTTCTGCAAAGGGATGATCCATCAACTGCTGTAGCGCAGATCTGGCGCGCGACAGGCGAGAGCGGACCGTGCCCACGGGAATTTGCAAAAACTCCGATACTTCTTCGTAGCGCATGCCTTTGATGCAAACCAGCACCAGCATTTCGCGGTGTTCCTTGCTCAGGCGCTGCATGGCAGTGCGCACCAGCGCAAGGTCAACCATGTTTTCCTGCGGCGCATCGACGGCGCTGGCCATGATATGCGGCTCGGGGTCGTATTGACTTTCGAATTTCTTTTTGCGGCGATAGCCGGTGACGAACAGGTTGAACATGATTTTCGATGTCCAGCTGAACAGGTTGGTGTTGTCTTCGAACAACGCCTGTTTTTCGATCGCGCGCAAAAGCGTGGATTGAACCAGGTCCTCCGCCTCGTGCACATTGCGCGTCAGCCGCAAAGCAAACTTGCGGAGGTTCGGCATTTCGTGTACCAGTGCTTCGTGTTTGAACATGTAAAAGCTCCTTTTTGTTGCCTTACATCTTCAAGCCTAAGCCGCGTCTGTAGCCGCTGTTTGCCAGCTGTGTAACAGGCGTGAAATAATTTGTTTCGTTTTTGTAACAAAGCGCGTAATCTGGAAAAACCGCTGCGATTTCAGGCGTTTGACTTTACGTAAGGTATATACCGTGCTTCACAAAGGAACCGTTTTGACCGTCGATGACGATGCCGACCTGCAGGTCGTCATGCGTCATTACCTTGAGGCCGAGGGCTATCAGATTCTCTCCGCCCATAGCGGGGCAGAGCTTTTGTCCAAGCTGGAATCGACCGCGCCGGACATCATCCTGCTTGACCTGATTCTGCCTGATAACGACGGGCTTTCCCTGCTCGGGCAGATCCGCAGCAAATGCAGTGCCGCAGTGATCGTGGTCAGCGGCAAAGATGAAACTGCCGACCGCATCGTCGGCCTTGAAATGGGCGCGGATGATTACCTGACCAAGCCGTTTGAAATGCGCGAGCTGTCTGCGCGCATCAAGGCCGTCTTGCGCCGCACCGGCGGGGGTGATGCGCCGGCGAACGATAAAGCAGCAGCAGGCAATCTGGCCAAGGCGCCGCGCCTGTTGTTTGGCGGCTGGGTGCTGGACCGCCGCCAGTACCAGTTGTTTGACAGCGAAGGCAAGCCTGCGGATTTGACGAGCGGCGAATTTCGTCTGCTCGAAGCACTGGTCAGCGCGCCGCACCGCGTACTCAGCCGCGAACAGCTGTTTGAACTGACGCGCGGCGGCAGCGATTTTGACAGCTATGACCGCGCCATCGATATCCAGATCGCGCGCATCCGCAAAAAATTGCAGGACGATCCCAAAAATCCCGAACTCATCAAAACCGTTCGCGGCGTCGGGTATATGTTTACACACGACGCGAAGGCGTCTGAATGAAATAAGACGCGAAGGCGTCTTCAGTTAAACTCTATATAAAAAAGGAAGGCGCCACGACGAAACTCAGGGCGCCTTCCCGGAAACACGCAGGCGAGTCAGAGTCCGCCCACGGTTTCCTTTATGTCGCCGCGCGTCAGGAGCGGCCTTTCCATGTTCAAGGCACACGCGCGGCAAAGAAATTATGCATATGCGGGCATATTCCGATTGTTTCCGCTGTCTGGCCTACGCATGGCAGTTTTAACTGGTTCCGGCACGTTTTTTGCCTGAAACCGCCGCGGCCATAGATTAAAAAAATCGTTATGTTTTAGTGCTATAATGGATATGTCGCGCAAGGGGGCACTTTTCAAGCCCCTGCGCGTTGGCTGCGGCAAGGGAATAAAAAAACCACGACGAAAAAGGAGATGTCTTATGAGCGCCAACAAGAAAAACATGAAAAAACATTTTATGTTCGCCATCGCCGCCACTGCGCTAATGGTGTGCCAGAGTGCTGCGCCACGTGCTGAAACGCCGGACGTACCCGAAGGGCATGTCGTTAAACAACGTGTGGAAACAATTACCAAAACGCGCCAGATACTGCCCAAAACCGGCACGCGCATGGTGAACTTTCTCGATTTCGACCTTAATGGCGATGGCATGCTTTCGGCGCGAGAGGTTGGCGAAATGCTGTTCAAGCTGTTCGACACCGATGGCAACGCCTTGATCGACAATGTCGAGTTTGAAAAACGCAACGTGATGACCGTCGTCCCGATGGAAAAAGAAACCACGATCAAATACGACTTCGACAATGACGGAAACCCCGACAAAATCGAACGCGAACATGAAACCTTTATGGAGAAAACGCAGCTCAGCCGCTTTGATACGATGGGCGGCGGTCTGTCCCCCCGCGATTTTGTCGGCAAAAGCTTTATGCAGATGGACATCGACCGCAGCCGGTTTATCGAACTGGGCGAATGGCGCGGTGCCTATGACGAAGCCATCAACAAGAAGAACAGCAAGCAGGTTTTTTATAACCGCTAATCGTCGCCTCTCAAACCCCTGCGTCCGCAAAGGCGCAGGGGTTTCTGTGAACAAAAAGCGCCTGCCGTGCGTTGGTATGACAACAGCTTTGAAAGAAAATAAGGAGACACGCTATGAACAAGCAGGCACATAAATTATCCGCCTTCCGTTTTGCCGTTCCCGTGGTGGCGGGTTTGGCGATTTTGTCCCTCGGCGCGTGTAGCGACATGAGCCGTACGCAGCAGCGTACGCTGTCGGGTGCTGCGATTGGCGCGGGTGTGGGTACGGTGGGCACGGTCATGACCGGTGGCTGCATCAGCTGCGGCGCGGCCATCGGCGCCGGTGTCGGTGCAGGTGCGGGCTATGTCATCGACAAGGCAAACAAATAATCCCGCGCCTTACAGCGGCCAGAAAAATAACAGCGCAGGCATGCTGACCGCAATCACCAGTATTTCCAGCGGCAACCCCATGCGCCAGTAGTCGCCAAAACGAAACCCGCCCGGGCCCAGAATAAGCGTATTGTTCTGGTGCCCGATCGGCGTGAGAAACGCGCAGGATGCGCCGATGGCCACAGCCATCAGGAACGGGTCTGCACTGACGTCCAGGCTTTTGGCTGTGGCGACGGCAATCGGACACAGGATGGCGGCAGTGGCGGCGTTGTTCATCACATCGGACAGCGACATCGTAATCACAAGGATCAGTGCCAGCGCAAAAATCGGCTGCCCCTGCGCCATATGCGATACCAGAAATTGCGACAGCATTGCGGCCATGCCGGTTTCGGCGACAGCGCCCGCAACGGGTATCAAGGCGCCCAAAAGGACGATAACCGGCCAGTCGATGGCGCTGTAAAAATTACGTGCAGGGATCAACCGCAGCAGCACCGCCGCCACTGTGGCGGAGACAAAAGCAATTGCGGCGTCGGCACCCATCGCCGCTGCGCCAATCGCGCCCGCCATAACCAGTGTCGCCATCCAGGCGTCACGTCTGGAGGCAAGGCGTAGCGGGCGTTCTGCCAGTGGCACGCAGCTGTATTGTTGGGCGAATTCGCTGAGGGCTTCGGCGCTGCCTTGCAGCAGCAGCACGTCGCCTGCCGCCATGGGCATCTGGCGCAGGCGCGTATGGCTGCGCACGCCTTGGCGGGATATGGCGAGCAGGTTGATGTCGAAATGGCTACGCAGATAAATATCGCTGGCCGAGCGTCCGGTCAGGCCGGAGTCGGGCAGCACGACCATCTCCGCAAGTTTAATTTCATCGGATTGCAAAAGCCCGCCGCGTTCGGCATGTATTTCGCCCTCCAGCACCAGACCGAGGACAGAAACGACAGTTTGCAGCCCTTCGGGGTCGGATTCCAGCACCAGTACATCGCCTGCGTTCAGGCGCTGGCGTGGGTGCGGCGCAGGGAAACGCTTTTCGTCACGCAGAAAGCCGACGATCTGCGCATCTGCGCCGGATTTTTCCAGTAACTGTTCGGCTTCGCGCAGGCTCATGCCAACGGCGGCGGCCTTTTCGGGCACTTTGGCTTCGGTCAGATAGCTGCCGGTTTCAAATCCTTCGATATCCGCGCGCGGGCGGGCAGGGACCAGCCGCCAGCCGACCAGCGCGATAAAACAAACACCGGCCAAGGCAACGCAGACACCGACAGGACTAAAATCGAACATACTGAAACTGCCGGTGCCGTTTTGCATGCGGAACGAGGCCACGATCAGGTTTGGCGGCGTGCCGATCAGCGTCGTCATGCCGCCCAGAATAGAGCCGAAAGCAATAGGCATCAGCAGTTTTCCGGGCGGAATATTTTGCCGTGCCGCGATTTGCACGGCGACAGGCATCAAGAGCGCCAGCGCACCAACGTTGTTCATGAAAGCAGATAACAGCGCGGAAAGAAAAACCAGCGCCGCCACTGTGGCGCTGATACCGAGCGATGCCGGAACTGCGCGGCGCAACAGTGCATCCGCCGCGCCGGTCGATTGCAGCATGCCGCTGAGGACCAAAACGGCGGCCACGGTAATAACGGCGGGGTGGCCGAATCCGGCAAAAGCATCACCGGCCGGCAAAATACCCGCCGCCACGCAGGCCACCAGCGCCAGCAGCGCCACGAAGTCATGCCGCAGCTTGCCCGAGATAAAGAGCCCCATCATCACGGCAAGGATCAGCATCAGAATGATTTGCGGCATCGTCATGGCGGCATCTTTCCAAAAAAGTCAAAGTGCGGCGCAGAGCATGCCTGATCTCTATAGGTATGTAAAACATCATCATAGCTAAATGTCATAATATGGTAATTGGAGCCTACAGAAAAGCGGTCGTCCGTCAAACCGCCCGCTTCCTGTGTGCCGGCGTGCGGCAGATACAGCCCTTGGCGTGATTACAGGCTATGTCGATTTTCGCTGTGCTGTTAATATGTTTCCGCAAGTTTTAAACGATCCAAAGCGGAGAGCGGTATGGCAGTCATCACGGGCACGAGCGGCGACGATATTCTGGACGGGACGCCGCAGGCGGACAGAATTTCAGGACTGGCCGGCAATGACACGCTGAACGGCGGCGATGGTAACGACACGCTCGACGGCGGCCTCGGCGCGGATACGATGAACGGCGGGGCGGGTGACGACCTTTATATCGTCGACGATATCGGCGACGTTGTAAATGAAAACCCGGGCGAGGGCCGCGACCGTGTGCAATCTTCTATCAGCTACGTGCTGCCAACCGATGTCGAAGACCTGACGCTGACCGGCACAGCCGCCATTGACGGCACGGGCAATGCGCTTAACAACACGATTATCGGCAATAGCGGCGCGAACCGCATCGATGGCGGCGCGGGTGCCGATTACATGGATGGCGGCGCGGGCAATGATACCTATGTCGTCGATGACATCGGCGATGTTATCAAGGACAAAAGCGGGATTGATACAGTCGAAGCTTCGATATCCTGGACGCTTACAGCCGGACTCGAAAATCTGGTGCTGACCGGCGTGGCCGATCTTAATGGCACAGGCAATACGGCCGTGAATATCCTGACGGGTAACGATGGCAATAACACACTTGATGGCGGCAAAGGTAAAGACACGCTGATCGGCGGGCTGGGGGATGATGCCTATATCGTCGAAACGTCCGGCGATACGATTATCGAGCTGGACGGCGAAGGTATCGACACGGTGCGCTCTTCCATTACCTGGACGCTGGGCGACCATCTTGAAAATCTGACGCTGACGGGCACGGGAAAAATTCACGGCTTCGGCAATGCGCTTGATAACGTGCTGACAGGCAACAGCGCCGACAATACGTTGTCGGGCGGTGCTGGCAACGACACGCTCGATGGCGGCGGCGGCAAAGACACGCTGATTGGCGGGCTGGGCGATGATACCTATATCGTCAATGACCTTGTGGCCGTGATTGTCGAACAGGACAATGAAGGCATCGATACGATGGTGACAACGGTCAGCCGTGCGCTGGCCGCGAATGTCGAAAACCTTATTCTAGCCGGCGCGGAAGCGATCAACGGCACGGGTAACGCCCTTGATAACGTCATGACGGGCAACGATGCCGACAACACGCTGGATGGCGGGCTGGGCGCGGATGTGATGTCCGGCGGCCTCGGTGACGATACCTATATCGTTGATGATGTCGGTGATGTTGTGAACGAAAACCCCGGCGAAGGCACGGATACCGTGCGCGCCAGTGTCAGCTATACGCTTTCCGCAAACGTTGAAAATCTTGTGCTGACCGGCACGGCGGATATCGACGGTACGGGTAACGATCTGGACAATACCCTTATCGGCAATACAGGTATCAACGTGCTGACCGGCGGGCTGGGGGATGATACCTATGTCGTGCGCAACAGCAATACGGTGATTGTCGAGGAAGCGGGCGAGGGAACCGATACGGTCGAAACAGCCTTTGATTACGTACTGGGCGCAAATCTTGAAAACCTGACGCTGACCGGCGCGGGACGTGTGAATGGTACCGGTAACGCAGACGTTAACATCATCCGCGGCAATGCGGCGGATAACACGCTGGACGGCGGCGCGGGCGCGGATACGCTGATCGGCGGCGCAGGCGATGACGTTTATATCGTGGATGATGTGGACGATGTTGTAATCGAAGCTGACGGCGAGGGGACGGATACCGTTTTTGCGTCTGTTTCCTATACGCTTGGCGATGGTATCGAAAATCTGGAATTGACCGGCGTGGGCGATCTGGACGGTACCGGCAACGACCTTGACAATTTCATCACGGGCACGGACGGCAACAACATCTTGGATGGCGGCGCCGGCGCGGATATTCTGATCGGCGGATTGGGCGATGATACCTATGTCGTCGACAATATCGGCGATGCGCTGATTGAAAATGCGAATGAAGGCACGGATACCGTGCAAGCCAGCGTCAACTGGACGCTGACGGAGAATTTTGAAAATCTGGAGCTGACCGGTACGGGCAATATCAACGGCACTGGAAATTCCGGCACCAATACGATTACCGGCAACAGCGGCGCCAATACGCTGGACGGCGGCGGCGGCACAGACACGCTGATCGGCGGCGCGGGGGATGACACCTATATCGTGGATAGCGCGGGCGATGTTGTGATTGAAAACCTGGACGAGGGGATCGATACCGTTATTTCCTCGATCAGCTACACACTGGGTGCCAACCTCGAAAACCTGCGTTTGGCGGGCAATGCTGCCATTAACGGCACGGGCAATGCGCTTGACAATACGCTGACGGGCAACAGCGCGGCAAATATTCTGACGGGCGGTGATGGCGACGATACCTATGTCGTCGACAATGTGGGCGATCAGGTTATCGAAGCGGGGGGGCAGGGCACGGATACCGTGCGCGCCAGTATTTCCTACACGCTGGCGGCGAATGTCGAAAACCTTGTTTTGACAGGCATCTCGGCCATCAACGGCACGGGCAACGGCCTTGACAACATCATGACCGGAAATGACGGCAATAACACGCTCGACGGCGGTGCGGGCAACGACACAATCGATGGCGGGCTTGGCGCAGACCGGATGATCGGCGGAACGGGTGACGATACGTTCTACGTCGACAATGCAGCCGATCAGGTGATCGAGCTTGCCGCGGAAGGCACGGACACTGTCATTTCAAAGATCAGCTGGACGCTGGGCGCAAACCTTGAAAACCTTGTGCTTGCCGGTACCGATGATATCAACGGCACCGGCAACGCCCTCAGCAACGTCATTACCGGCAACAGCGGCGACAATACGATTAATGGCGGTGCAGGCGCCGACGTCATGGACGGCGGCGGCAGCGGCGACGACGTGTTCTTTGTCGATAACGCGGGCGATGTGGTGATTGCAGGCAGCGGTTACGATATTATCTATTCCTCCGTCAACTGGGTCATGGGCGCGGACCAGGATGAACTGGTGCTGACCGGTGCGGCAACAACCGGTACCGGCAACGGCCTTGACAACGTTATTCGCGGCAACGCGCTGAATAATCTTCTGTCCGGTGGCGCCGGCGACGACACGCTGGAAGGCGGCGCCGGCGATGACAACCTTGATGGCGGCGATGGTAACGACACGCTGGATGGCGGCACGGGCATCGATGTCCTGACCGGCGGTGACGGCGATGACGTTTATTACGTCGATAATACGCTGGATCTGGTGATCGAGGCAGCAGATGAAGGCGAAGACATCGTCTATTCCCGCGCGACCTATACGCTGGGCGCGAATATCGAACATCTTTACCTTCTCGGCGGCGCAAATATCAACGCCACGGGCAACGCGCTGGATAACCACATCAAAGGAAATGACGGACGCAACACGCTGTGGGGCGGTGACGGCAACGACACGATCGATGGCGGGCTGGGCGCAGACCGGATGATCGGCGGAACGGGCGACGATACCTATATCGTCGATAATACCGACGACGTCATTCAGGAATTTTTTGGCGAAGGCATCGACACAGTCGAATCTTCTGTCAGCTATACCCTTTCATCGCATGTCGAAAACCTTGTCCTGACCGGCGAGGCAAATATTAACGGTACAGGTAACGGCCTTGACAACGTTCTTACCGGCAATGCGGGCGTGAACATCCTCAGCGGCGGTGACGGCAATGATACGCTCGACGGCGGCGAAGGTGCCGACACGATGATCGGCGGCAGCGGCAATGACGTCTATTACGTCGATAACGCGCTTGACGTTATCATCGACAGTTCCGGCACAAGCGATAAAGTCTTTAGCTCGGTCAGTTATGTCTTGCCAAACGGCATCGAAATCCTCGAATTGACGGATATCTTCAGTAACACGGCAACCGGAAACGCTCTTGTCAATACGTTGATTGGCAATAGCGGTGACAACAGGCTTGATGGTGGCCTTGGCGCGGATACGATGATGGGCGGCGTTGGTAACGATACCTATGTTGTCGACAACATCAACGACGTTGTGATCGAAGATCCGACCAATACCGGCACGCCGCTCGACTTTACCTATGTGGTAGGGACAATCACCATTATTGTGGTCAGTTCCGTACAGCTCGATATCATCGAAAGCTCTGTGACCTATACACTGCCGGACAATGTCGAGGTTCTGCGTCTGACCGGTACGGCCAGCGTCGACGCCTTCGGCAACGACGGCGACAACATCCTTGCCGGAAACGCCGGTACGAACACGCTGGCCGGCGGTTTGGGCGATGACTATTATATCATTACCGACAACAAGGATAGGGTGATTGAGGATGTTGGCGAGGGCATCGATACTGTTGCCACCATCATCACCTATACCCTGCCTGTCAACATCGAGCGCCTTATCCTGATACCGGGTGCGGGCAACATCAACGGCACAGGCAATAGCCTGAATAACTATCTGGAAGGCAACGAGGGCATCAATACGCTCTCCGGCGGCCTTGGTAACGACATCTACAAAGTCGGCCTCGGCGATGTGGTGATCGAGGGCGCGGGTCAGGGCACGGACGCCGTTATCGCGACCGTCAGCTGGACATTGGGCGCGCATATCGAAGAGCTGTATCTGGACGAAGAAGCGGGCGATATCAACGGCACCGGCAATACGATGGATAACTATATAGAGGGCAATACCGGTAATAACACTTTGAATGGCGGCTTGGGAGCCGACATCATGGTTGGCGGCGAAGGTGATGATACCTATGTTGTCGATAATGGAGGCGATGTTGTACTCGAGTTCGCCGACGAAGGTATCGATACGGTTATGTCGTCCATCACCTATACGCTGGGTGCAAATCTCGAAAACCTCGTGCTGACAGGCACGGGGAATATCGACGGTACGGGCAATGATTTTGACAATACCCTGACAGGCAACAGTGGCCGCAATACGCTCACGGGCGGATTGGGCAATGATGTTTATATCGTCCAGAACAACAACGATGTCGTGGTCGAACTGGACGGCGAGGGCGACGAAGATGCGGTCATTTCCAGCGTTACCTATACGCTGCCGGATTTTGTCGAATGGCTGACCTTGACGGGAACCGCGAAAATCAATGGCACAGGTAACGGCCTTGATAATATCCTGACCGGCAACGGCGTGGATAATACGCTGTTCGGTTTGGACGGCAATGACACGATAGACGGCGGCGCTGGCGCGGATCGCATGGTGGGCGGGCTCGGCGACGATACCTACTATGTGGATAACGTCAAGGATACGGCCGTTGAAGCTTTTGAAGAAGGTACGGATATTGTCTTCAGCAGCGTGACCTTCAAGCTTGGCGCGAACGTCGAGAACCTGACCCTCATTGGCGAAGGAAATATCGGCGGCACAGGCAACGAGCTGGACAACATTCTTATCGGCAACGACGGTAAAAACAGCCTCTCCGGCGGCGCGGGTAACGATACGCTCGATGGCGGCAAGGGGGCGGATGTCATGGACGGCGGCGCCGGAGACGATGTGTACTATGTCGATGATATCGGCGATGTCGTCAAAGACACGGCGGGCGGTATCGATACGGTATACAGCGAAGTCAGCTTTACGCTGAGCAATGGCGTCGAAAACCTGATCCTTGTCGATGGCGATATCAACGGCAAGGGCAATGCGCAGAGCAACACGATTATCGGCAGCGGCGGCAATAATATCATCGACGGCGGCGCCGGCGCGGATTACATGGAAGGTGGCGCAGGCAACGACACCTATTACGTTGATAACGTCGGCGACGTTGTGGTCGATAGCGCGGGCGACGAAGACCATGTCTTTGCGGCGATTTCATACGTACTGGGCGCGGATATTGAACGCCTGACGCTGACCGGTAAAACGGCGCTGAACGGTACGGGCAACAATCTTGACAACCTTGTCACCGGAAATGACGGCAATAACCTGCTGTTCGGTCTGGGCGGCAACGATACGCTCGATGGCGGCAAGGGTGCGGATACCATGTCCGGCGGCAGCGGCGATGATACCTATTACGTCGATAATACGAAAGATGTCGTGCTCGAAGGCTTTGGCGAAGGCTATGACGAGGTTTACAGCAGCGTCACCTTCACACTGGGCGAATATGTCGAAAAACTGGTATTGACCGGAAAAGGCAAGATCAGCGCAACCGGCAACGATCAGGACAACGTCCTGATCGGAAACGACGGCGTGAACACGCTGAGCGGCGGTGCGGGCAACGACGTTCTTGATGGCGGATTGGGCGCGGACCGTATGATTGGCGGACTGGGCGATGATACGTTCTATGTCGATAACGCAAAAGATGTCGTGGTCGAGCTGGCGGGCCAGGGGATTGATACCGTCTATTCTACCATGACCTATACGCTGGGCGAGCACCTCGAAAACCTGCGTTTGCTGGGCGAGGCGCATATTAATGCGACCGGAAATGCCGCCAATAACGCCATTTACGGCAACGACGGCAATAACATCATCAACGGCGGCGGCGGCATCGACCGTATGCAGGGCGGCCTTGGCAACGATACGTACTATGTGGATAACGCCGGAGATTCGATCATCGAATTTGCGGACGAGGGGATTGATACGGTTTATTCAAGCGTCAGTTATGATCTTTTCGTCAATCTCGAAAATCTGATTTTGACAGGCGTTGATGCCATCAACGGGCGCGGCAACGTGCTGGACAATACCTTGATCGGAAACAGCGCCGCGAATACGCTCTTCGGCTACGACGGCGACGATACGCTCGACGGCGGTGCAGGCGCGGATACGCTGATCGGCGGTGCGGGCGATGATGTCTATTTCATCGACAACATCGGCGATGAAATTATCGAGCTGACGGACGAGGGCATCGATACGGTTTATTCTTCTGTGACCTATACGCTGGGCTTTCAGGTTGAGAACCTGTTCCTGACCGGGAAACTGGCCATCAATGCGACTGGCAACGATCTGGATAACCACATCGTCGGCAATACGGGCGTGAATATCCTGACTGGCGGCGCAGGCAACGACACGTTGGATAGCGGCGCGGGTGCGGATACGCTGATCGGCGGTATCGGTGACGATACGTATATCATCGACAACAAGAAAGACGTGATCGTGGAGCTTGCCGGCGAAGGGAACGACACTGTGGTCAGTGCCTTTACCTATGTGCTGGGAAATGATCTCGAAAACCTGACGCTGCTGGAAGGCGCAAAGGGCAAGCTGAACGCAACCGGCAACGCGCAGAATAATATCCTCACCGGCAACAGCGGTATCAATACGCTGAACGGCGGCGCGGGTGCGGATACGATGATCGGCGGCGGCGGCAACGATCTTTACGTCGTTGACGATCTCGGTGATGTCGTGATCGAATTCGAAGGCGGGGGCATCGACCTTGTGCAGTCGTCGGTTTCCTTCGCTCTTGGCGCGCATGTGGATAACCTGACGCTGACCGGCACGGCGCATATTGATGGCACGGGCAATGATCTTGCCAATACCATTATTGGCAATGCGGGCAATAACACGCTCGACGGCGGCGCAGGCGCAGACCTTCTGGACGGCGGCGCGGGCGACGATACCTATGTTGTTGACAACCTCGGCGACAAGATCAAAGACAAGAGCGGTGTGGATACCGTGATTGCCACCGTATCCTGGGTGCTGCAATCCGGCCTTGAAAACCTCACGCTCGGGGGTGTGGATGACATCAACGGCATCGGCAATTCAGCCGTCAACATCCTCATCGGCAATGACGGCAATAACACGCTGGATGGCGGCGCCGGCAACGATACGCTGATCGGCGGCGGCGGCAGTGATTATCTGATCGGCGGCAAAGGAAACGATACGCTGATCGGCGGCGAGGGCGATGATTTTTACGTCATCGACACCCTTGGCGATGTTATCATCGAAAACCTCGATGAAGGTATCGATACTGTTGAAACAACGGTTTCCTATACGCTGGGCGCCAACCTTGAAAACCTTATTCTGGCGGGCACCAGCGGCATCGACGGCACCGGCAACGCACTTGATAACATCCTCACCGGCAACAAAGGTTCAAACACCCTCAGCGGCGGCGATGGCAACGACACGCTGTTTGGCGGTGCGGGCAATGACCGTCTGTTTGGCGGTGACGGCGATGATGTCCTCTACGGCGAAGACGGCACGGATACGCTGACGGGCGGGCTGGGCGCGGATCGGTTTGTATTCGAAGCGGCATCTGCCTATAAGGCGCGCGATACCATCACCGATTTCAACACCGGCGAAGGCGACATAATCGACATCCGCGATCTGCTGGAAATGTACGATCCGCTGAACGACAGCCTCGGCGATTTTGTGAAGATCGAGGACGACGGCGGCAATGCCATTCTGTCTGTTGACCGTGATGGCGCAGGCGGCAGCGCGAATTGGGTGCGGATCGCGACCTTGCAGGGTATCAACGGGCTGGACGACGTCGATGCGCTGGTGCTGTCGGGTAATCTGCTGGCGACCTAAGGCGTTTTATACGGGCAGGATGTAGCGGATATCGATGATCTCGATCTGCTCCGCGCCGGCCGGTGTGCGGCAGGTGACGCTATCGCCGACCTGCGCCTTCATCAGCGCCTTGGCGAGCGGTGACAGCCAGCTGATTTTTCCGCCCTCGGCCTCCGCTTCGTCGACGCCGACGATGGTGACGGTGTTTTCGCTGTCATCGCTGGCGCGGGCATAGGTCACGGTGGCGCCAAAAAATATGCGCTCCAGCCCCTGCTGCTTTTTCGGGTCGACGACCTCGGCATTTTCCAGACGTTTCATCAGATAGCGGATACGCCTGTCAATCTCGCGCAGGCGTTTTTTGCCATAGAGGTAATCGCCATTCTCGCTGCGGTCGCCATTGCCCGCCGCCCAGGATACAATCTCGACCACCTTCGGACGTTCTTCGCTGAACAGTTGGTGCAGCTCTTCCTGCAACGTGGCAAACCCGTGCGGCGTCATATAATTTTTGACGCTGGCCGGCAACACATCAGGCTGTTCATCCTGCGCGTCGTCGGCGTCTGCGTTGTCGTTTTCGGTGACGAAAGCTTTGCTCATGTGATCCGGATCTTAAAATCGAAAAGCCCCGTCAGGGGCTTTTGAGAGAGGGCATGGTTGATATTGGCGGGGCATCGATCCCCTGAGAGCCAAAATAACCAAGCTTATTTAAAAAACAAGCTTTTCAGGATTTTTCAGTGTCACTTTCACGGGGTATTGATGAGAGAAGAGTTTTCTCCACGCGTCTAGCGACATGCCCGCTTGTACCAGGTTTGGTTCCGGATAAGGCAGATGGGTATCAACCAGATCTACGCCGCCCTGCCAGACAATCTTTTTGCTGGCCGCATCAGAGAACACGGTTAAGAGATCTCCGCTTTTCAAATAATACAAATCGTCGTTTTGCGCAACGGCCCAAACAGGTGTACCACGCCCACCCATTTCAGAAAATTCGCGAAGTGTGCCTTCCAGAGATAGTTTTTTATTCATGACAGCCCCCAAGGTTGGAAATCCCCCGTAGTTATACATAAACACAGGTGAATTTCAAGGCAAACGTGCCGAAAAAGACATCTATAACGAAATTATAATACTATAAATTTATTATTTTCAGTTACTTAAGCACACCTTCAGAAAATGTATGCCAACTTTGATAGCATAGGTGACGGGATCAAGGGCGCAGCTGGAAAATACTTTTTTATTTGGAAGTTAATGGCGGTGGAAGGTGAGCCTGTAGCGAACCTACACGGAAAATAGGGCGGGTTCTAGATGGGTACGGCGGGCATTTTTCGTTAAAAAACCGGGTTTATTTTCCAATGGCGGCGCAATGCAAAAAAGCCCTCACCGTCATCTTGTCGTGATGGGGACAGCCGTTAGGAGCGCGATCTGGTTCTGAATTTGTGTATAGATATCCAGCTCCTGATTATCGCTTTCCAGGGTTATCAATAGGGCGTAGCGAGCCATTTGATTGGTGCGATTGAGGTGCTTTCTTGTTTTCCACCAGCCCCCTTTTGGCATGACTGCGAGCAGGCCTTGGTCGGCGAGTTCCACCGCTGTGCCGGTCCAAGTATCCGAAGAAATGGACCCTCTGTTGCGAACTGACGGACCGAGCTTCCACTTTGTCTCGGTGTCTGGTGCTTCAGCTGTATGTTCGTCAGTTCGTTCTTTTCTATTGATCCGTTGCTTGAAGATGTGGGGTTCTTCAAGCGGGCGCTGTAAGTCAAATTTAAGCTGGTGGGAGGCATAGTTATATTTCTGAACGGGGATACGACGCGAAGGGCTGGGTTCGATGTAGTAAGACAGTGTTACCTTCAGGCGAATGCGGGTTTCAGCATATTCACGAAGATAGTCCTGCGGCCATGGCAGATTATGCAGGTTCATTTCCTTATACCCTGCATATTGGGCGTCTTTTCCCGCTTCATCAGTGGCTCTGATGAAGGGCTGGATGGTTTGTTGCGAAATCAGGCATGTCCTGCTCGATGCGCTAAAGCGGGCAACGTCAAGGTCAGGGACGCCATAACCAAAAGTACGCAGAAGCGCATTTTTGCCATCTTTATTTGCCAATGCCTGACCGTTTTGCAGCATCGCGGGTGTCCACGAGGCGCTATGGACAAGCAATCCTCGGATGGTTTCAGGCCACAGTTCGGGGTATTCGCTGTGCAAGATGGCTGCCATGCGAGCCACCGCTGCTGCGGATGAGCTGGTGTCGCCAAAGCAGTCGAAGGGCTGATCGTGGGCCGTTGTTAATACCGACAAATCAGGATCATTTGATACGAGCGTGCCATCATGGATATAGTTTCCGGCCTCAAAAACAAGGTCTGGTTTGTTCGGCCAGTCGCGTGCAGACCAGATAACAGAAGTACGGCTTCTAGGAGACAGTCCACCTTGCGGAGCCATAAGTTCCCAGCCTGCTGTTGTCCTGTCTTCGCTGAAGGCTTTATGCGTTATGCCACCGACACTCAATGCGTTCCACGATTGTGCGGGATTCTCGACAGGTTCGGTGGTGTTGCGTGCGGGATATTCATCCGGCGACAGGGTATCGCGGATATTGCCAGCTGATACGATAAAGAGTTGTTTGGTATTATCGTTCAGATTCAATTCATCGTCGAGGCCAACGCTGATTTTATCCAAAGCCGCTGACCATGCAGTCGGGCGACCATTCAGGTTCCGGCCGGAAGCCGTGACAGCAAGACAAAAGACTCGCTTGCGATGGGGAGCGTTAACGGCGGCACGTGCCGTCGACTCTTGCGTAATCCATCCGTAATGCTCCTCCTGGTTGCGACCTGTTGGAGGTAAAATTTTGACAGATTCCAGCCTGTGTTGTAGCTGGATGGGGGCATTGTGTCCGAGGTGTTGAGATACGTCCTCAAGCAGTGCGATGCCTGCGACGCGGGTTCCATGTCCATCATGATCGTCTATACCCCATGCTACAGGATCATAGGCATCTTGATCTGTATCTGTCAGGGAGTTTATTAATAAAGGATGCGTCCTACGGACGCCAGTATCGAGAATGCAAACAGCGGGCGCGTTTGTGTCAGCATGTTGCAAGCGATCTATAAGGCTTTGCGCCCAATCAGCTTGTTCTGCTGGTGTAAGATTTACAAAAAATCCAGCAGCATCTTCCCTAAAAGAAAACCCAACCAGCGGAGCAAGCGCCGTTTGTATTAAGGCCAAAGCATCTTGCGATGCTGTAATTAGGCATATCTCGCATTCCTGAAATGTCAGTTTATGCTGAGATACAGTTATATTGTAGCGTTGCGCGTTCTTGCGAAGATGTTCGTGGAAGTCTTTCCTGACCCACACCTCCCATGTATGAGGCTGTGCGGTGTCTTCCGGGAGTGGGGTTTCTTCCATCCAAAAAGAATTAAGATCTGCAAGCCGGATAGCTTCGATAGAGTCGATGGAGATGGTTGCGCCCTTCGTTCCGGTGGGATCTTTTGTCTCATCGCCATATCGCTGTATCTTGTTTTTGAACGTATCAAGTCGGCTTTGGGGAACAAAAATAGTAGCGTTGGTCCGTCCGTTTTCCATCCTGACGTTGAGGATTTCGATGGGGTGTTTGCCTTGTCTATTTTCCAGGGCTTCAACCTGTAGAGGGTGACGATCAGAGCCTTGAATGTCCAGGCTAACACCTGCGGTAATCTCTACATCCTGATCGATGACGCGAATATTCTCAACCATCTGTACGTGCTGCACGATAGCGGCATCAACTGCACCAATAAGACTGTTCGCGTGAAGAAATCGGTTCTGGCGTGCCGTCAGCTTGGGTTTGTCGCCGGAATCGAAGCCGGTAACGGGAGTGAAGGCAAGCCCTTCCGTGAATGCGGGAATAATAATGTGTTTAAGATCTGTACGTGGCGGCATGCTAATAACAGTTTATGGATTCGAAACTGTACTATTATGCTTTCTTTCCGCTATTGCATCTAGCAATAATTTCTTCGATATGCTGGGCATATCAGACAAAATCGATTGTTTTGCGGCTTCTATGCATGCGCGGGTAATCTCTGCATGGCTAAGACCCGCCGAGGCGTTCTCGATTTCCTTCCAGTTAATTCTATCCAACTTGAAGTTATGCAGCTTGTTTTGAATGATTTTGTCGATTTGCTCTGCGTCCGGCAGGCGATATTCGATCACATCATCAAATCTGCGGAATAAAGCGTTATCCAGTAATTTGACATGGTTCGTAGCTGCAAGGATGAGGCTTTCGGAATTGTCCTGTTCCATGAACTGGAGAAATGAGTTGAGGATGCGGCGCATTTCACCGACATCGTTGCTCAAAGCTCTATCGCCGCCAATCGCGTCAAACTCATCGAAGAAATATACGGCGCGGGTAGCGCGAATAGCATCAAAGACCAGACGCAATTTGCCTGCCGTTTCGCCCATATATTTTGTGATCAGCCCGTCTAGGCGAATGGTGAACAGGGGCAGGTTTAATTCACCAGCAAGCGCAGCCGCAGTAACGGTTTTGCCCGTTCCAGGTGGGCCGTAGAAGAGAATTTTCCTGCGTGGCCGTAGACCGTATTCCGCAAGTGCGTGGTGCTGGCGCTGCTCTAGTATAATCCTGTCAATCCGTTCTTTGATCGCGGAAGAGAAGGTAAGTTGTGAAAATCTTATCTCTGGGTATTCAACAGAGAGAAGGTTTGCCAGCTCACCTTTGGGGTGCGCAATGTTGACGACAGAAGGGGCAGATGTAAGCACAGTGCGCTTGTCTTTTGCTTTATCGACAAGTCTTTTTAGTTCTTGCGCCAATTTCTCATGCCCTTGTTGGGCTTCATGCGCTGCGACCTGCATGGCAATAGCATAGAAGCGCCGCTCATCACCGCTGATGTGGCTTTTTAAAAGTTCTATGATTTGTTCTGCTTTTGCCATGTACGTTTTTCTTTAAGAATCGGTGGCGAATTCTATGCCACCCCGACCTTCAATAATACCCCTTGATTTATTAAGGATTTTCTTCCCTTCCTCCATTGTAACAAAATTCCAGAGTCCTGGCTATCGGAAAAGGTGAATATGCCTTTTGAATCAATAAATTAAAGAGTTTTGAGCTGGTGATGGGCAAGGTCACAGTGTTTTGATACTGGGGGAGTCCACAAAGTCTCGCCCCTCTTTTGTGAGAAGCACGATATCTTGTCTTGCCGAGGTTATAGGGCACTAGCTCTTTTGGTGCATTCATTTTGATAAAGCGCCAACAAAGAAATCATATCCTTTCTGGTGTATTTTCTAGTTGGTAAATACATGCCGTGAAAAATCGCCTCTATGAGGCTTGTAAATTTTTCCTGCAATGTGACAAAGGCTACAGATTCTTCAAACTCTATATCGTCTGGAACATCTGCGTGGTTGTGGAGGTCTGCCTGGGCAAGGAAGCGATCTGTAAATGAATCGTCTTCTTCAGGAATAGCAACGGCATTTGCCTCAAATAGCTCTTTTTGCGACTGTAAAAAAAGGTTTATCTGCGTGTACAGGTCAGAAAGAAAGGCGTGTTCTTTAAAACCAGAGAATAACCTTCCTAAATATACGGCAGCTTTGATTTCTCCATCGCGATGTTCCCATGACCATTGGGCATGGTTTTGTAATGTTTCGCCAGGAAGATCTTCTATTTGAACCGGTGTCGGGGGCGTTGGCGGCTGAGTCGAAGGCGGTTCCCAGCCATTAATATCCTCTGTCCATTTTTCCATTTGGCTTTTCCAGGCGCTCCAATTTTTAGCCGCCTTCATTACCGGATAAACTTCATGCTCTATATCATTTGCAATTTTTTCGCTGTCCCATCCCTGCTGTTCCAGGGCGCGGACATAGTTATCAAAAATTATGGCTGCCGCAGCTTCGCTCCAATACGCAAAGCGGTTTCTGCCAATGCCTTTTGCATAGGCAATTTTTTGTTTAACGATAGGCATGTTTCTGACGACGATAATGCCAGGAATCTTGTTGATAAATAAGCTGGCACTGTTATCTGTGGCAGTCCCATTTTCAAACACAAGATATTGCGCTGCAGATGTATCAATCGCGTCTAGTAGGGGTTCAACACCAAATTTCTTAATCCACTTTGCAACGCTGGAAAGCCCATTCTCGTTTAGAGATCGAGTCACCATTTTACTATTTATATAGTCGGCAACCATCTGGACAACGTCTTGTTCCATTTGTGCCAAAGATT
>JAUXOC010000090.1 GCA_030682495.1 Alphaproteobacteria bacterium
GCACCAACGCAGCGATGATGATGATGGAAAGAGACAAGTAACACGAAAAAAGACGGAGCCCGTTCAGCAGATGCTGGTAATGGATTTCTGGCATTTGAATTGTTCGATCCTAAAATAATATTTGCCTTACAGCATTCTAGAGCCACGATAAAAATTGTCTACCCCGCTTACGCCAGGCCCTTGCGAGAAAGCAGCCTAAAAAAGCTTGCACAAATCAAAAAGAACGGCAGCCGTTTGGCGTCTTTTTCAAAGAATAATTTTTACAGGCGTTCAAAAATAATCATCCCCTAAAATGAGACCGAAGACGCCCGGATAAAAATTCACCCGCCCGTAATTTCCGACAAAGAAAAAAGGCTGCTTACCGGATTCAATTTGGAGTCACAAAACCTCAATAATCTTGCCGCGAAAAAAGCATCTTAATTTTTTAAAAATTCTACTTTTCATGCCTAAATGTGCCCACGTTTCATGTGGACGCACAGACCGTAGCTGCAAAGGAAAAACGCTCGCAAACTTACACACTTCCCCTCAGCGAACGACTTCGACAAACAAAAGCAAAGGGATGCCTAACCCATGCCCGCCTTGAAAACGAGCGTAGGCGTAAGCTTGCCGTGGGTTCGAATCCCCCCCCCCTCTCCGCCAATTTCTGCTGTGTTTACAGCAGCGTTTTGATTTTTCGGAATTAGTGCTTGCTATTCCTGCCGAATGGCATAGGGTAGCGGTGTTCGAGTTTTAGTTCTGACTTGTTTGCTGCCCTCAAGGCCTCCTCCAAGACATCGCTGTTTTTCGATCGTAAGCCGTACAAATGTTGTGCGGTGATTTTCGCACGCAAGTGCTCTTAAAGGAGGCCATCATGGCTCAAGGTACTGTAAAATGGTTTAACCCCCAAAAGGGTTTTGGTTTCATCGCTCCGCAAGACGGCGGTGCTGACGTATTCGTACACATGAGCGCGGTTGAACGCGCAGGCATGCGTACGCTGAACGAAGGCCAGACGATTTCTTACGAAATCGCTATGGAACGCGGCAAAAGCTCTGCCACGAACCTTCAGGCAGCATAAGCTTTTATGCTCTGAAAAAACGCCGGTATCCGCAAGGATGCCGGCGTTTTTTTTTATAAACATTAACACAACTGTTATTCGATGCGTGTCCACGTCCGGCTGATCACGGGACCTTGCGGGCCGAGGCCGCCGTAGTATGAATATTTAAAGCGCACCGCCTCGCCCGCTGCGATTTCTTGGTCGCTGGCAATTGTCACATCACCTTTGGCTTCGGTGCAATCCGTGCCGATTTCACCGAAACCATCCGTGATAATTGCTTCGGAGGCCGTGGCGGAGAGTTGCCAAACGCCATCTTCAGCGCGCACGGCAGACGTCACGCTGGCGCGTCCTTCGCATTCCAGCCAATTGCTTGCCGCTGCGGGTACGGGCACGACCATGATAAAAAATAATACGGCGAGAACGCGTTTTGGCATGAGGTTAGCCCTCGTCTGCTGTATCGCCCGCCAGTTCTGCGGCCACACCTGCACCGCTTGCACCCGGCAAGCCGTGTTTGAGGCGCAGCAGGTTCAGCTCCCGCGCTTCGGCGGAGGTCAATTGGCGCGGGCCGATCTTGCGCAGAAAATCGGCAATTTCGGCGGGCGGCTGTGCAGCACTGTTGTTTTTGTTCTGTCCGGTCATGGCGTATCTCCCGGCGCTTTGGGCTTGGCGGTGCTACGGTTTTCAGCCGCGGGTATATACTTTGCAGCCTCCACGCCGCCGATAATAAAAGCGCCATGTGCCTGCGCGCTGCCAAGCGCATAGCTGTTAAACGCCGCCTGAAACGGGCGCGGCGGCATACCGTCTTCGGTTTTTGCGCCTGCCCTATGCGCCTGATGCAAGATAGCGCCGCGCAATTGTTCCATCATCGCATCGGCGCGGGTACGCAGCGCGCCAATAAAGGCCCCGCCGCCGGCACCGGGCATGGACGGGTCATAGGCAACCGCCGCACCGACTACAACCGCATGAATACCGTTGACGCGCCCGCTGATAATCTCTTCGCCAAAAGGAAAACTGCGTTCTTTCGGGTCACGGATATTGGCGAATGTATTCAGCTCTTTTTCGCCCAGATACAGACGGACGCTGTCATCGACATAGCCTCCGTTTTTCTCGAGGAAGGCCGCAATACCGGTTTCGTTCAGTGTCTTGATTCGTGATTTGATTTCGCTGCGCACATCATGGATCATGCGCTGCGAGGCAAACCACGCTTGCCCCTGCGCATCGGCGCCACCCGCAGGCAGCAGAACAGAGAAATTGCCGCCACCGTGATGCGCGGTCGTAAAGCTGGCGCGCGCCTGCCGCGGCACGCCCGCCGCATGCACCGCACCGCCGATAACCTCATGCGCGATATAGCGCAGTACAATGTCGGCGTTATGATGCCCAAGCGCACTGTTCAAACCGGCAAGGTTATGCATCGATACCGCCAAAGCCTGCGGCATGATCTGCGCGGCGTCTTTCAGCCCCGCTTTTTGCAATGCGGCGGCAATATCCGGATCGTCCGTGTTCACTTGCGCGCGGAAATCGGCGGCATCGGCGGCGGTATTATCGAGCATCCGCACCATACCAACCGGCATCATCACCTGCGCCGAAGGATCTTCGGGCGACAAGCCGCGCACACTGAGTTTGAGGAAATGCAGTGCGGTGGGCGATAGCGCAATCCCTTCCTCATAAAAATGTTCAAGCGCAACCGCGACATAACGGCGCTCCAGACTGTCCGACGGATCGACTCCCTCGGGGCGGCTTTGTCCGCCAAGGCTTTCTTTGTCGAGAGGTTTAGGCAAAAAGGCCGTCGCCACCGGCGGCTGGATCAGCAGCGGCATCACCTTGTCGACATAAAGATTAAAACCGGCAATACCTTGGGCAAGGTCACGGTTATAGGCAGGATTCATATCCCGCAGCGCATCTGCGGCAACCTGCGCGTTTCGCTGTGCGCGATCAATCGCAAAATCGATGACGTCTTCGGGCGATATGCCGTGCGGCACGCGCATCATGCCAAAGCGCAGCCTGCCTTCGGTTTCGGCGGCAACGGCATCGCTGTCGATCATACCAAGGCGCATCATGCCCAGCTGGTTTTTGGTTTCCGTGATGCGTGCATCCAGTTCCTGAATCAGCGTGCCGGGATTCGAGATCAGCGCCATATCCTGCACCGCCAGCGCCGCGCCAAAACCGTTGCGGCGCGGGTCTTCCGGCGCTTTCAGATGCGGATGATCCTGCAAACCCATTTTGGCCACGCGGCGTTCGATATTGGCATGCAAAAGATCGGACAGGCGCAGTTGTTCGCTTGGATCGGTAATGCCGGTCACAAGAATGCGCAGCTCATCCCCGCCGGTGCGGATCGGTACGATTTTTTCTTCGGGGTATAACTTGGCAATATCCGCCGTCATACCGGCAGAGAGCAGGCGCACGGCACGGTCGGTCAGTTCTTCAGCCTGCCGCTGCGGAATATCCACCGGAAGAACGCCCGCTTCTGCGCCCAGCGTCTGGCGGAAATAATCGTTCGTGCCGCCCATGTTGGAAAAATCAACTTCGATCATCGTCATCGGCATGCCGGTCTGCTGCGCATACAAATGCGCAAGGCTGGTCGCCAGATAGGCATGTTCCTTGGTCAGGTATCCGGTCACGGTTTCGGGTTTATTGCGCGACAGTTCTGTATCGCGGATGAAATCGTGCAGGCGCGCATCGGCACCCGGCATATATTTTTCGATCAGCGCCGCCTGCGTTTCGGCGGGTGTCAAAAAACCGCGGCTTTGCCACAGCGCCTCGATGTCTTGCATGACATCGTTTTTGCTTACCGGCAGATGCGACAGATCGGCATTCGGATAGTCACGTAAAATTTTTCCGCGCTGGCGATCGGACAGCACAAAATGCCCGAGGAAGCGATCAATGGAATCGCCCTCCAGCACGTCTTGCCACGCCCCTGTGCCGGTCATCGCGCACCTCGGCGATTCCCGAACAAGGGATTGATTTTTCTACGTTTGTTCAAAATCAAACCCTTTGCTTTACAGATTATATATCGTAAAGGCTTCTATTTTCTTAATAATATACCATTCTCCTGCCAAAACCGCATCCGATTTAGTATTTTTATGCGGCGATGCAGCATAAATCCTTGAAAATTCAGCGTGGAAACCGTCCCGCTTTGCCCCTATGGTCAATAATAACCCGCTCCACATAACAGACAGGCCGCGATGTTCGTCCTTAAACACAACGACAGTTTCGCCATTATCGATGAACACGGCGACATGCTCGGCCGCAATGAACTCGACCACGACATCGCCGACGGGCTGATCTGCCGCGACACCCGTCTGCTGGCACGCGCCGAGCTGCGCATCGACGGCTGTGCGCCTTTGCTGATCGACAGCTATATCGACGACAACAATACGGTCTTCGAGGCAAAATTCCAGCTGGCCGCAGACCGCGACCAGCCTGAAATCTGGCGCAGTCTTTTTTTGTGGCAAGACGCGCTTTACGAAGAAATCGCCGTGGTCAACCGCAGCGGAGAAGACCTCTCGCTGCGCATCGGCTATCTCTTTGATGCCGATTTCAAAGATCTGTTCGAACTGCGCGGCGCAAAACGTCCGGCGCGCGGGACGCAAACACCACCCTGCCTGACCGATAGCGGATTGCGTTTTGATTATACCGGCCTTGATGGCCGCCCGCGCAGCTGTTGCCTGTCGTTTTCACAGACACCGGAAAAAACAGAGCAGGACGTTTCGTTCACGCTCGCTGTTCCGGCAGGCGAAACGCGCAGCCTTTATCTTTGCGCCAGCCATATTCCAATGCCTGTTGACGCCGATATTTTTGACGCGCAAAAATCCGAAGCCCTTGCACATGTACAGGCGCAGCTGGACCGCCGCGCCGAAGTACACTCTTCCAACCCCGCGTTTGACGAATGGGTGCATCAAAACGCGGTTGATCTGGCACTGCTGACAACCGAAACGCCGCAAGGGTTTTATCCCTATGCCGGTATTCCGTGGTACAGCACCCCCTTTGGCCGCGACGGTATCATCACCGCGTTCCAGCTGCTTTGGCAGGATCCTGATATTGCGCGCGGCGTGCTTGGTTTTCTGGCCGCGCGTCAAGCGGCAGAGACGAGCGCGTTTCACGACAGCGCCCCCGGCAAAATCCTGCACGAAATCCGCAGCGGCGAGATGGCCTCCTGCGGCGAAATTCCGCATACCCCCTATTACGGCACGGCAGATGCCACGCCGCTTTTTATCTTTCTGGCCGGCGCCTATCTGGAGCGCACGGGCGATACGGATTTTATCCGCACGCTCTGGCCACAAATCGAAGCGGCACTTGCATGGATCGATACGCACGGCGATCTCGACGGTGACGGTTTTGTCGAATACCTGCGCGGCGCAGACACCGGACTTGGCAATCAGGGCTGGAAAGATTCCGTCGATGCTATTTCGCACGCAGATGGCACATTGGCCGAAGGCAGCATCGCGCTTTGCGAAGTGCAGGGCTATGTCTATGCCGCCAAACGCGCCGCCGCACATATGGCCCGCGCGCTGGACATGGCCGATCGCGCCGCCGCGCTGCAACAGCAGGCCGAAAAGCTGAAACAACAGTTCAACGATGTTTTCTGGCAGGAAGACATGGGCACCTATGCGCTTGCGCTGGACGGTGCCAAAAACCCTTGCCGCGTACGCGCATCGAATGCGGGGCACTTGCTGTTCTGCGGTATCGTACCCGAAGACCGCGCCGCGCAGGTTGTGGATATGCTGATGTCCGATGACATGTTCAGCGGCTTTGGCATCCGCACCCTTGGCGCGCAGGAAAAAAGATACGAGCCGGTCAAAAACCCCGAAGGCTATCACAACGGCACGGTCTGGACGCATGACACCGCCCTCTGCGCCGCGGGTATGGCCAAATACGGATTTGAAGAGCGCGCAGCCAAGCTGATGACCGCGCTTTTCGATGCCGCGCGACATTTCCCGCAGATGCGCCTGCCGGAGCTTTTCGGCGGTTTGCCCCGTGATACAAACGGCGCGCCGCCCGCGCCCTACCCTGTTGCCTGCAACCCGCAGGCCTGGGCGAGCGCATCGGAATCGCTTTTGCTGCAATCCATGCTCGGCCTGCGTATCGACGGCGCGGCAAAGACCGTCACACTGCACCGCCCGCATTTGCCGCCGTGGCTGACGGATTTGGAAATTTCCGGCCTGAGAATATCTGACGGCATGATTTCGCTGCGGTTCCAGCGGCATGACGATGGCGTCGATATTACCCGCACCGGCGGCACGCCCGACATTCACCTGAACATCGAATGGCCGGAAGAAATCGGCGACGTGCGCCAACGTCCCGCCGTCCGCCAAAAACAAGGAGCCGCGTCATGACCAGCCCCAAAGCAAACCCCGCCGCCGCAGAAACGCCGACGTCCGCGAATGTCGAAACCATTCCTGCCCTGTGGTATCACGATGCAGACATGTACGAGGCGGAGCGCGAAAAAATCTTTTTCGGCGAATGGCTGATTTTCTGCCACGAAGCGCTGCTGCCGGAGCCGGGCAGCTATGTCGCCTATACCGTCGCCGGCCGGCCTGTCATGGTTATTCGCGGCAAAGACGGAGAGCTGCGCGCTTTTCACAACGTCTGCCGCCACCGCGCCTCGATGGTCTTGCGCGAAGGACACGGCAAGGCAGACGTTCTGCGCTGTATCTACCATGGCTGGGTTTACGACAGCGAAGGCTGCCTGAAAAAAGCGCCCAATTTCGGCGGCGATGAAAAATCGCTGTGTGACCGCACATCGCTTTTTCCGATCCATCTGCGTATGCTGGGCCCGCTGGTCTTTATCTGCATGGCCGAAAACGCGCCGGATTTCGAGGCAAGCCTCGGCGACCTGCCCGCCGCGCTCGCGGGCACGGATCTTTCCGGTTATAAATTTTACGACATGGCGACGCACCCCATCGCCTGCAACTGGAAGACCTATATCGAAAACTATATGGAAGGCTATCATATCCCCGCCATCCACCCCGGCCTTAACCGCGATATCGATTTTGCCACCTACCGCGTCGTGCCGGGCGACCGCATCGCCCGCCACGAAACCGGCCTGCGCGCCGATCGCGCCGACGAAGCCGTCAACAACGGCCTTTGGGTCTGGGTATGGCCGAACTGCGCGCTCAATATATATAAGAACGGCATGAATCTGGAGCTTGTCATTCCGACCGGGCCGGAGACGACCGAGCTACGTTATTGCTATCTCTTCACCGATGTTTCCGAAAGCATGGAAGCCGAAAACCGCCGCACCATCGACGTCAGCATCGAAGTCACCCGCGAAGACATCGAACTTTGCGAGATCGTGCAGAAAAATCTGCGCGGCGGCATCTATGACACCGGCGAATTGTCACCACGGCACGAAAACGGCGTTGTTGCCTTTCATGACATGGTGCGCAGCGCGCATAAAAAAGCGCGTTTATAAACCCCGCGAAGACTCTGAAATGAATCAGAAAATCCGCTGCGCGCGGCTTTAACGGCGCAGCCGATTCGCAAAAGGCTTGCATGCGCCGCCGAGCTGATTCATTATCGGTTTTGGGAGTACTTCAAGAAAAGTTAAAAGGGGAAAACAATGCATACTCTAACCGTTCAACATTCCGCAGCACCGCTGCGCATGGCACTGGCCGCCGTTTGCCTGATCTCGCTCGGCGCCTGCACCAATATGACGCATACGCAGCAGCGCGTGGTATCTGGCGCAGCCGTGGGCGCAGCAGCCGGTATTGGCGTCACCGCCGTGACCGGCGGATGCATCACCTGCGGCGCAGCGGTCGGTACGGTCGTTGGTGCCGGTGTCGGCTACGTCATTGACCGCGCCAATCAATAATAACCTGAATAGACGGAGTTTTCTTTTATGACCGCTTTTCTGCGCAGACCGCTGATGGCAGGCTTTGTTGCCTGTGCGATCCTCTTGCCCGCGCTGCCCGCGAACGCGCAGGAGCCAAGACCGCTGCCGCAGCCCGCGCAGGTGCTTGAAATCACCGTGCAGGAAAGCGTCGCCGCCGCGCCCGAACTGGCGCATATCGGCGCGGGCGTCATGACTACCTCCAAAACCGCTGCCGAAGCCATGCAGGAAAACGCAAAGCGCATGACAGCCGTTTACGACACGCTGCGCAAGGCTGGCATTGCCGAAAAAGACATGCAAACCGCAGGTATCAGCCTGAATGCGCAATATGACTACAGCAGCAGCCGTGGCGGCGAACAACCCCGCCTTGTGGGCTATCAGGCCAGCAATAACGTCAATATCATCGTGCGCGATCTTGCCGCGCTGGGTAAAACGCTGGATGCCGTCGTGGCCTCGGGCGCGAACCAGATCAATGGCCCCAGTTTCGACGTCAAAGACCGTGAAACACATCTCGACAAAGCCCGCGCATCCGCCGTGGCCAACGCCAAAGCCCGCGCTGAGATTTATGCCAAAGCCGCAGGGCTGAAACTACGCAAGATCGTATCGATCACCGAACAGCCGCAGCACAGCGGCCCTATCGCGCCCATGATGCAGTCAATGTCCATGGACGGCGGTGGCGGTGCACAGACGCCGGTTGCAGCAGGATCTCTGGACATCGGCCTCTCCGCCCTGATACGCTTCGAGCTTGGGGAATAAAAAACCGGAGCCCGCACCAGCCCATGCATCGCCGCCAGAAAAAGCCCTATGCCATCATTTTCACCATCGTTGTCGCACTGGTCGTCATCGGCGCGCTGCGCGATATGGACCGGATGAAAAACCCGCCCGCGCAGGAAAAGAGCATCGTGCGGTTCAATTACGCCGACGATGCCGGTGATTTTGCCCGCCTGCCTCGTGATACCAGCCCCGTCATGATTAATATCGGCCACCTGGGCAAAGACGAAGACGGCAGCTATCGCATCACGGCCAGCGACATCGAGCCCATCACCCTGCCGCAGCGGGAGGTCAACCTGCTTATCAGCTTTGACACGCTGCCTTCTTCGGTGTCTGAATTCGGCACGTTGATCGAGCAGGAAATCACATTGTGGAAACGCAAAAACAATAAAATTGTCGAAATTCTGCTGAACTGGCAGACCGATACACCGGACGTCGAAAAGGTCGGCAACTTTGCCATCGGCCTGCGCGAACATCTGAAGCTTGACTATTGGGTCGGGCGTGGTGTGCGTCGCAGCTGTTTTGAAGCCGACCCCG
>JAUXOC010000097.1 GCA_030682495.1 Alphaproteobacteria bacterium
ATCCAAAATGACAATCTAGGCGCAGATTTTGGCGCATTTCTGTATGATGTTTGCACCAATTTAATGATGGTCTGTAAAGGCGCGATGTATATCTGCATGTCCTCCTCGGAATTGCACACGCTGCACGGCGCGTTTTCGGAAGCCGGTGGTAAATGGTCTACCTTTATTATCTGGGCAAAAAACACTTTCACGCTGGGTCGTGCCGATTATCAACGTCAGTACGAGCCGATCTTGTATGGCTGGAAAGAAGGCCATGAGCATTTCTGGTGCGGAGCGCGGGATCAAAGCGATGTCTGGTTCGTGAACAAGCCCGTGAAAAACGATCTGCATCCGACCATGAAGCCGGTTGAGCTAGTGGAACGCGCCCTGCACAATTCCAGCAAGACCAAGGATATCGTACTGGATGCGTTCGGAGGTTCTGGCAGCACCATGATCGCTTGTGAAAAAACGGGACGCCGCGCCCGTTTGATCGAGCTTGAACCGAAATACGCCGATGTCATCGTCAAACGTTGGCAGGAATTCACGGGTAAGAAAGCAACCCTGGCCGCGACTGGCCAGGGTTTTGAAGAGTTGGAGAAAGAGCGTTTACGCTGAGGCTTCTTCGGCCTTGGCGAGGGCTTCCTCGATGCGGTAGCGACGCTCGTCATTGATGCGTTCGCTGGTGACGTTCTTTCCTGCCTTTTTCTGCATGGAGAGGAAGCCACGCACCGTGTGGCTCTGCCAGTCGCTGATCTTGACCATCTCTTCGATGGTTGCGCCTTCGGGGCGCTGCATCAAGGCGAAGATTTTGTCTTTCTTGCTGCTCTTGGGTTCGGTGACGGCCAGGGTGGCCTCTGGTTTGGGTTTTACGACCTTGGCAGGTATGGTGCGCGGCTTCGGCGCAGGTTTCTTCGTTGCCTGTTTCTTGGGTGCGGTTTTCTTTTTTGCGGTGGCCATGATGATGCTCCTTTTGTTGGCGTTGCATCGTCATGAACGCTTCAATTCGGCACGAAGTAAAGTTGAATAGATCAAGAAAAGTGAGGATTTATGGGGGTTTCCGTCCGTGCTTACGCCCGCCATCGGGGTGTGGCTGAAAACGCTGTGCGCAAAGCAATAAAAGCAGGTCGCATCACGCCTGACAGCAATGGAAAGATCGACGTTGCCAAGGCTGATGCCGCCTGGGAAGCCAATACCGACCACACTAAACGGCATGATCCGGCAGGATTCAAAGATATCGATCCTGAAGAGGCCATGAATTCCGTCAAACAAACTCTGGCCGAGAATGGCCGCGCCGCGCATGGCATGAACAGCTTCACGCAAGCCCGCACCGCGCATGAAATCGCCAAAGCCCACCTCGCGCGGCAACGCCTGCAGGAGAAAAAAGGACAATTAATCAACAAGGACATGGTGAAAGCACAGGTGTTCCGCCTGGGGCGGCAATTCAGGGACGCATGGGGCAACTGGCCAGCACGCGTGTCCGCGCAAATGGCCGCCGAGCTGCAGGTGGACGAGCATGTCTTGCACATGACCCTAGAACGCTATGTGCGGGAGCATCTGGATGAACTTGGGGATGCCAAACTCGATCTCGAATGAAGGAGGATATGACAGTCTAGAAATCGAAAATATCTGGCAGCAAGCCGTCAAGCCCGATCCGTACCTTCTGGTGTCGGAATGGTCTGACAAATATCGTCTCCTTTCCCCGAAATCGGCTGCCGAGCCAGGACGCTGGCGCACCGCCCGCACGCCATACTTGCGTGAAATCATGGATCATCTTGCGCCGTCCTCTCCGGTGCAGCGCATCGTGTTCATGAAGGGATCGCAAGTCGGCGGGACGGAATGCGGCAATAACTGGATCGGTTACGTCATCCATGCAGCGCCAGGGCCGATGATGGCCGTTGCGCCAACGGTGGAGCTGGCCAAGCGTCATTCCAAACAGCGCATCGATCCTCTGTTGAATGATGTGCCGGAATTGCGCGAGAAAGTGCGCCCCGCGCGGGAGCGCGATAGCGGTAACACGATCTTGAGCAAGGATTTCTTGGGCGGCTTGCTGATCATGACAGGGGCAAACTCCGCTGTGGGTCTGCGCTCGATGCCGGCCCGATACTTGTTTATGGACGAAATTGATGCGTACCCAGGGGACGTTGATGGCGAAGGTGATCCAATCTTGCTGGCGGAACGCCGGTCGGCAACGTTTAAACGCCGCAGAAAGATATTCATGGTCAGCACACCTACCGTCAAAGGGCTTTCGCGGATTCAGCGTGAGTTCGAGAAAAGCGATCAGCGGTTTTTCCATGTGCCATGCCCTCAATGCGATCATTTTCAGCCACTGCGGTTTACGCAACTGCGTTGGCCGGAAAACGAGCCGCAAAAGGCCGAGTATGTTTGCGAGAGCTGTGGTTGCCTGATTGCCGAACACCACAAGACAGCGATGCTGGCGCGGGGAGAATGGCGGATAACTTCGGAAAGCACGGACGGAACGGTCGGTTACCACCTGTCGTCGCTTTACAGCCCGATTGGCTGGTTTTCGTGGGGCGATGCCGCTGCCATGTTCGAGGATGCCAAACGCAACCCCGATCTGATGAAGGGCTTCGTGAACACGGTGCTGGGAGAGCCTTACGAGGAATCCTCCGATGCGCCGGAATGGCAGCGTCTCTACGAACGCCGCGAGATTTATCCGCAGGGCGTGGTACCGCTGGGTGGATTATTCCTGACCGCCGGTGTCGACGTTCAGAAAGACCGTCTTGAATGCGAGATTGTCGCTTGGGGTCGGAACAAGGAAAGCTGGTCGGTGGATTACATCATCCTTGATGGCGACACCGCACGACCGGAAGTCTGGCAACGCCTGGATACGGAGGTGCTGCAGCGGGATTGGCCGCATAAGACGGGTCATACCATGCCGATCCGCGTCATGGCTGTGGATAGCGGCTATGCCACGCAGGATGTTTACGGCTTTGTCCGTAACCATCCGCAGGCTGTCTGGGGCGGGAATGGCGCACGCGCCAGCCAGCCGCGCACGGTGGTGGCCGTAAAAGGTCAGGATCGGGAAACGTCCCTGATTTTGAGCGTTTCCAAGGCTGATACGGGCGGCAAACGTCGTGGCCTACGGGTCTGGAACGTATCCGGCCCTGTGGCCAAGATGGAGTTGTATCGCTGGCTG
This sequence comes from Alphaproteobacteria bacterium, assembly GCA_030682495.1. GTDB lineage: Bacteria > Pseudomonadota > Alphaproteobacteria > Micavibrionales > UBA2020 > UBA2020. Next base: position 3,137 of record JAUXOC010000097.1, read on the forward strand.
AAGCTGGAATGGCCGACCGATAAAGACTTGGAGGCCGGTGCGGTGTTCCCGCCTGGCAGCAGCCACTTCCCGCAATACGGCGAGGAGTATTTCAAGCAACTCACGGCAGAACGCCGCGTCATTCGCGTTGTGAAGGGCTTCCCCCATGCGTCATGGGAGAAAGACCCCAGCCGCAACAACGAGGCGCTGGACTGCCGCGTGTACGCCCGTGCGGCGGCGACCATTTATGGCCTCGACCGCATGAGCGAATTCAAATGGCGCAGCCTTGAACAGGCGCTGGGTGTCGAAGTGATGATTCCAACGCGCGGGGTGGAAACTCCCGTGACGGAAGAAACCAAGGTTTCGGCGCCAAAGCCACAAACCAAGAAACGGGTCACCGTCCCACAGCGTAAAGCCGTGCGGGCGAACGACCCTTATTTATGAGGAGGTAGCAATGAGTTTTTTTAATTCATCTTGATCGCCGCAATAGAGGTATCGCTCAAATTGTCTAGCGGTGAGAGCGTTAATTTCAGAAACCCTTGTTTCGCTGATGTTTAGTTTTGCCCAATCTAAATCCAAAGTACCAACCTTTGCCGGATTATCTTTCGGGATGAAGGTAAGGCAGGCATTAGAGGAAATAGGACAGTGAATTCTGAGGTTCATCGTCCACCATTCGGAGCGAGATGGGTCAATCTGCTCCAAGGGTTCAAATGTTGCGTAATTATCGCTGACAATAAAATGGCCCGCGTTCGAGAAACAAAGAAGAGGATTAAAGTTTTCTACAAGTTTGAAGAACAAATCTTCAAAAAGCGTGTTGAATGTTACTGCGAATGAAAACCCTCTATTGGATTGCATGCTGTCTGCATACTTCTGGATGGCTTCTTCAGGTAGGCCCTTTTGGCTTCCTTTCTCTTCTAAGATTGAACGCATGTCATTTGACGCTCCCTTTGTTTCGGCAATGAGAGCGTGCTTTGGAGTGCGTGAAATCAAAATCGTCACAAATTCTAGGAGAGATTGGGCATCTTGCGGCGTATTCGTTTCAACAGAAAGAATACGGTTAACGACATCTTCTGCCTGCGTTTCGATACGGGAGAATTTCTTTTCTAAGGCATCATCTTTATGGGTTTGGTAATGAACCGAATAAAGATGGTTTTGATAAGCAACTGTTTCAGTTGATCGCGGCTCTGAAAATTTATCGGCAACGCGGTCATACATGAATATCTGATTATTTTCGTTCGTAAAGCGTTTCAGCATCATTTGAGGAAAATGGTGCTGCCTTTTTGTGACTTGTTGTTTGGTCATAAATCCCCCCGTTCAATTCAAAAAAGAGAATCTAACATGACAGAAACCCTTCTGGAATTGGAAACCCGATTGGTGCAGGCCAAGGAGGCACGCCACCGTCTCCTGACAGGTACGCAGGAAGTGACCGTCAGCCTGCATGGTTATGGCAGCACGACCTACACGAACGGCAATGTCGAGGCGCTGGAGAAATACATCCACGAACTTCAAATAGAAATTTCGCGGCGGAACGGATCAGCACGGCGCGGAATCATTCGGACAAGTTTTTAAGGCAAACCCATGGTGCAATTACTGGACTTACATGGCCAACCCATCAAGGCTGCGCCCCGCATGCGCGTGAGCGATACGGCCCATCGGGCTGCTTCCATGCGCGCGCGGGAGCTGGCCAGCTGGATGCCTTTGCTGGGATCGGCTGACAGCGATCTTTTGTCTGAACTGCCGACGCTGGTGTCGAGGTCGCGGGATTTAACTCGTAACCATGGTGTGGCTGCAGGCGCGATTCAGACGTTGGTCGACAATGTCATCGGCACAGGCCTGCGGCTGGCGGCCATTCCCGATTACCGCGCCCTAGGCAAAACCAAGGAATGGGCGGACGATTGGGCGCGGCTGGTGGAAACCGAATGGCGCTCATGGGCAGAAAGCACCGAATGCGATGCAGCCAATGCCTTGACGTTTGCAGGCATGACCGCGCTGGTGTTCCGTTCCAGCATTGTCAACGGTGAAGCGTTGGCCTTGCCGTTGTGGCTGGATCAGCGCGGCACGCGTTACGCCACGACCTTGCAACTGGTGGAAGGCGACAGGCTTTCCAACCCTGCAGGGCGGCAGGACGGTAAAACTATGCGTTCCGGCATCGAGATTGATATGTATGGGGCCGCGGTGGCCTATCATATCCGCAAAAACCACCCTGGCGATGCCTATATGGGCTATGGGATGGACGCGCAGGATTGGGAGCGCGTTTCCACACGCACCGAGTTTGGCCGTCTGCGCGTCCTTCACATTCACGACAAAGAACGCACAGGCCAGCATCGTGGCAAGCCGCTACTGACCTCCATCATGCCGATGTTCAAGATGCTTGATCATTACGAGCGTTCGGAACTGCAGGCAGCGGTGGTCAACGCCATGATCGCCGCCTTTATCGAAACACCGTTGGATGGCGAGGCCATTGGCGAGATGTTCGGCGGGTCGGTCGATGATTATCTCGCCGCCCGCAATGAATGGGATATTCGCCTGCAGGGCGGTTCCATCATTCCCGTGTTTCCAGGCGATAAGGTTGCGCCGTTTACGCCCAGCCGCCCGAATAGCGGTTACGGCCAGTTTGTCGAGAATGTCCTGCGTCATATCGGTGCAGGTCTCAACATGCCGTTTGAATTGTTGATGAAGGATTTCAGCAAAACGAACTATTCCAGCGCCCGTGCGGCCTTGCTGGAGGCATGGCGGTATTTCAACGCGCGGCGCCAATGGATGGCGACCTATTGGGCCAAGCCTGTCTACGAGCTGTGGCTGGAAGAAGCCATTAACAAAGGCATCGTTGATGCACCTGACTTCTATGAACGCCGCGCGGCCTGGACGCGCTGTAAGTGGATCGGTCCTGGTCGTGGCTGGGTTGATCCCGTCAAGGAGGCAAAGGCCGCGCATCTTCGCATGCAAATCGGTCTTTCCACGCTGGAAGACGAATGCGCCGCGCAGGGTTTGGATTGGGAGGAAGTCCTTGAACAATTGGCGCGTGAAAAGGCCAAAATCATGGAACTTGGGCTTTCGATCAATGATGTTAATAGTATACTTACCACAGCTGATCCAAGCGAATCTGATAATGAGGGTAAATAATAGGAAATGTATTTCTCGGAAGAAAATATTAAGCAGCTTGAAGACGCTTATGCTGAGGTCGAAGGTAAATACCAGAGCCTTCTTCTCACGTTTGCAATGCGTGCATATAAGCAGAAAGAAGCTGCCGAGTTTGCTATGCATGGCTTTACTCGCCGGATAAAAACCATGAAAAGGTGCATTGATAATATTTACAGGATATGCCCGCCCAATATCGACCGTAAGCCTTCGTCAGAGGAATTGAGCGATCTTGCCATTAATCTGCAGGCTTTTGTCCTGAATGTTTATGGCTCTTTAGACAACCTCGCCTGGGTGTGGGTGAAAGAAAAAGGCATCTTGAATAAGAAAGGAAATCCGCTGTCCAATGGCGAGATCGGCTTTGCAGAGAAATACAGCGCCGTGCGAGACACGTTTTCTCCGGAGTTTCAGGCCTACCTGAAAACGCTGAATAAATGGTTTGCTCATGTTGAAAACTTCCGTCATTCGCTGGCGCATAGAATACCTTTGTATGTTCCGCCTTATGTTTCCAACGAAGAGGAAGTCAAAAGGGAGAAAGAACTGGAGGAGCTGCGAACGGATGCATTGAAAAAGCACCAGTTTGAGGAATTTGAGCGCCTTTCGGATGAAATCGAAACCCTCGGCAAATTTGTGCCGTGGATGACGCACTCTTTCGGGGAAAAATCACCACAAGCGGTGTTTCATGCACAGATCATCGCTGACTGGAATACGGTCGTGCAAATCTCGGAAAACTTTCTAGAAGAGTTAAACAAGTAAACCAACCAGCCATCTTTGAATACCAGCCGCCTTTGGGCGGCTTTTTTATTGCAACAATCAGGAGGAAGATAATGAGGATTTGGAATCGCATCGCCGGTGAGCCGTGGGCCATCACAGAAACGGCCCTGCATACGATACTGGAGATTGCCGCCCGCGAGAACGAAAGTCCGCAGGCCGTGGCCGCCAGGCTCGGTCGCAATCTGCAGAACACCTACAGCGTTATTGAGCGTGATGGCGTGGCCATCATTCCGGTGGCCGGGCCGCTGTTCCGCTATGCCAACCTGTTCACGGCAATCAGCGGTGCATCAAGCTATGAGTTGATTGCGCGGGATTTTACGGCGGCGCTGGAAAATCCGAAAATTAAGGGCATCATCCTCGACATCGACTCCCCTGGCGGTGAGGTCAACGGCGTGTCGGAGCTGTCGAACATGGTTTTCGCTGCGCGGGGCAAAAAGCCCGTTGTGGCTTACGCCTCCGGTGATGCCGCGTCCGGTGCGTACTGGATCGCCTCCGCCGCTGACGAGATCGTGGTATCCGAAACCTCGGCGCTGGGATCAATCGGCGTTGTCGGTATGTATCAAGGCAAATCTGGTAAATCAGCGGAAGCTGTGGAGATCGTTTCTTCGCAAAGCCCACACAAGCGCCTTGATCCGACCAGCGATGATGGCCGCAGCCGCCTTCAAACGCGCATCGACAGCATGGCCGATGTATTTATCGGAACAATTGCCCGCAATCGTGATGTGTCTGCCGAAGACGTTCAGAACCATTATGGCGGCGGCGATGTGATGATCGGCGCAAAGGCTGTCAGCGCTGGTTTGGCCGACAGGGTCGGCAGTCTTGAAGGCCTGATAGCCGAACTATCCTCTCAGAAAAGCCCTCCCATGGAGGGCTTTTTTAATGCCCAGAACCAACCCCCATCAACACAGGAGAAAAAACCGATGGATATCGAAACCTTGAAAAAAGACCACCCCGATCTGGTGGCGCAGCTGACGCGCGAAGGTGCTTCTGCTGAAAAGAAACGGCTCGGTGCCATTCTCGGCAGCGAAGAAGCCAAAGGCCGCGAAAAGCTCGCCAAGGAGATGGCGCTCAACACGGATATCAATGCCATTGAGGCCTGCCAGTTGATGGCCTGCGCTCCCGTTGAAGAGCCGAAAGCCACGACCTCCTTCGAAAAGGTCATGTCCACCGTCAAAAATCCGGCCATCACGCCTGCCAGCGATGATGCCGTGAATGACATCGATGCGGTCGCAAGCCGTATCGCTGCCGCCGTTTAACTCAAAGAAAGCAAGGAGAAAACCATGACACGAGCTGAAGGTTTTAAAGACCAGGGCGAATACAGTCCTGACAATCTGCTGGCAGGCGAATACCCACGCGTTGAGCGTGTGGTGACGATTGCCGCAGGAGCCGATCTGGCAAAAGGCGCAGTCCTTGGCCGCATCACTGCCAACGGCAAATTCAAACTGAGTGCATCGGCCAGCGCCGATGGTTCTCAAACGCCGGACGCCATTTTGGCCGAGAAAGCCAACGCTGCCGATAACGATGTTCAAGCCGTCGTCTATTTCAGCGGCGAGTTCAACGAACACGCTCTTGTCCTCGGCGCTGGTCACACGCTCGACAACGTGCGCATCGCGTTGCGTGCCAAGAACGTCTATCTGCGCCGCAACCAGAAATAACCCCGTTTTTCACAAAAGGAGAAAAGCCCATGTCTATCGACACTTTCAACACCCACGTCCTGTCCAAGGTCGTGGAAAAGCTGGAGCGTCCCAGCTCCTTCCTGCTCGATGCATTTTTCGGCCAGGAGCAAACCGAAGATTCCGAAGAAATCCACTTCGATATCGACAAATCGAAACCCAAGCTGACGCCGTTCGTGTCGCCTCTGGTGGCCGGTAAGGTCGTGGATGACGAAGGTTTCACCACGAAGAGCTTCAAGCCTGCCTATGCCAAGGATAAACGCCGCTTTGATCCCAGTCGCCCGTTCAAGCGTGCGATTGGCGAGAAAATCGGCGGCACGCTGTCCCCGCAGCAACGCCTGGAAGCCAATATCAACCGTACCCTGTCCAAGCAGCTGGAAAACCTGACCCGCCGCGAGGAAGTCATGGCTTCCGAAGCCCTGCGCACGGGGCGTATCACCGTCAGCGGTGATGAATACCCGACCGTGGTGGTGGACTTCCAGCGTGATCCGTCCCTGACGGTTGCGCTGGCGGGTGGCAGCCGCTGGGGTGAAGCCGGTGTGAATGCGCTGGACAACCTCGAAGACTGGGTTGCCCGCATTCAGGAAAAATCCGGCGCGGTGGGTCGCACCGTGGTGATGGATGCGCTGGCATGGCGTGTCTTCAAAGCTGATCCCAAGGTGGAAAAGCTGCTGGATATCCGCCGCCTGCGTGATGCAGCAGATCTGGCGCTGGGGCCGATTGCCTTCGGCCAGGGCAACGATCTGGCACGCTATGTCGGCACCATCGGCGATCTGGATTTCTGGGTTTATAATGACCGTTACGTCGATGACAACGATGTCGTCCAGAAACTCCTGCCCGATTATACCGTGCTGATCGGCAGCCCGACGCAACTGGAAGGCACGCGCTGCTATGGTGCGATTCAAGACGAAAAAGCCGGTTATCGTGCGCAGCGTTTCTTCTCGAAATCGTGGTTGGAGGAAGACCCTGCCGTGCGCTGGTTGTTGCTGCAATCTGCGCCGCTAATCGTGCCTTACCGCCCGAACGCTTCGTTCTGCGCAACGGTTCGCTAAGGGAGGATGACCATGAAAATCAAAGCGATCATCACCCTGAACGTCAACGGAAAAGACCATGCGCCTGGCGCGTTGCTGGATATTGCGTGCGATGAGGCCGAGCGCCTCATCGCACGCGGTTTCGCCGCGGCCCAGGGGGCGGAGAAAGCCGCACCGGCTGCCACAGGCAATCCCCAGAACCCCGAAACCCCGCCTGCGGGTTCCGGCAACAAGCCTGCCCCGACGATAGAAGATATTGTCGAGGCGATTGCCGCGCTTGATCCTGCCAAGGATTACGGCAAGAACGGCAAGCCGAACGTGGAAGCCATCGAAGCTGTGCTGGGGGCGGACATCACTGCCGCGCAGCGTGACCAGGCATGGGCAATCCTCCAGAAGGAAAAAGACGATGACGGTAAGGAAGGATGAGCTTCCATGCTTCAGCTTCCAGGGCGGTTGACGCGCTGTTCGCCAAATTCGGGCGGACGGCGCATCTTGTCTTTCGGGACAACACCGAGGCCGATGCGGTGGTCATCCATCGCTTCCCCGACAGGGTTGTCGATGTGATGGACTCCCGCGTGCATACGGGAACCGACCTGTTCGAGTTGCGCGTTTCGGAAATCGACCCCACCAAGGCCGTCTATCAAATCATCATTGATGGCAAAACCTATGTGGCGCAGGGAGAACCTGTGCGTGATCAACACGGGCTTGTGCTGAGGATTGAGGCCTATGCGTCTTGAAGCTGCCTTTAAGGGAAACCTGAAAGAATACATGAAGGCCGAATTCGCCACGGCAGAGCGTGCTGTCACGCTGGGCGTGAGCGAAACGACCGATGGCCTGAAAATGGCCATGCGCAGGCAAGTGACAAACGCAGGCCTCGGCCAGCGTATGGCCAATACCTGGCGCGGGGATGTGTATCCGAAGGGGAAAAACTCCATCCGCGCGGCGGGTGTGGTTTATACCAGAGCCAGCAGGATCATGGAGGGGTTTGAACGGGCTGCCGTCATCCGTTCAAAAGACGGATGGTGGTTGGCTATTCCGACGCCGAATGCTCCCAAGCGTGGCGTGGGCGGGAAGCGCATCAATCCATCCAATTTCCCTGAGCATCGTTACGGGCGGCTGCGCTTTGTTTACCGTCGCAACGGGCCGTCATTGCTGGTCGTTGAAAATGCACGCGCATCTTACAACAGAAAAACAGGTGAATTGCACGGCTTTCGCAAGGCAAGCGAAAAAGCCGTGAATACGGGGCGCGGGCTGACAACGGTGGTGATGTTCTGGCTCGTTCCCCAGGTGCAACTGAAAAGGCTGATCACATTTGATGCGGAGGCCAGGCGCTGGTTTGATCGCTTACCGAAATTGATCCTGAAAAATTGGCCGGATTGAGGAAAAACAAATGACCACTGTACGAGAACAGGCCCTTGCGGGCCTTTTTATATGGCTGAAAGACCATATGCCGGATGCCACGGTGCTGCGCAATGATCCGTTGCCCACGAAGGTTCCGGCTGGAGGGCTGTTCATTCTGCGTGATGGCGACCCTGGGGAGCCGGAAGTAACCCTGTCACCACCACGTTACCACTATCAGCACAGCGCCGAAATCGAAGTACTAATTCAAAAGGCGGACCAAGCGGAACGTGATCAAGGGCTTGATGCATTATTACAGGCGTTGGGTCATGCGCTGGAAGATGATGGCACGCTGGGTGGTCTTGTCGGCTTCATGCATATCGATACCCCTGAATTTATGTCCGAAACGGTCGAGGGTGCGCCAACCATTAAAGCTGCCGTCGTTCCAGTCATCCTCGAGTACTCAACCCTTAATCCATTGAAATAATCGTGGAGTACCCTTGATGATACCAGTGGCATCTTCATCTGTAAGGACTTCTATAGGTGTATATAGCAAATTATTTTCCAGCATCTTTTCTGGAGCAGCGATTATACATCCACGACCTTCGCCAAAAAAAGAAATCAACTCTGTTTTACAAGGCTTTGTAAAAGCGTTGGAGTAAATCGTTCTAAAAAACGAAAGATCAATAATCAATCCGTCGAGTTCTACCCAAGCATGACCTGACCAAAGATTGAGAGACTCATTATTGGCTCCCGAAATAGAAAAATCATGTTTGAAGATAACGGTATCTCCAAATGATAAGTCTCCAGTCACAAGAGAGCATTTAATGCCGTGCTTATCTGTAAGCACGGCATAGAGAACGGATGACATCTGCAAACACAGAAACGGTGCATGCGGCATCATTTTTAGGATGTCAGTTACAACAGCTTTCAAGTTTTCTTGATTCATGAGTAGCCCTTATGAATTTCTATCCAATCCACAATAAAAGGAGGAACATACAATGTCACGCGCATACGGGTGGAATGCCCGCCTACTTATCGGTTTTGAAAATTCCTATGGAACAGCCCCCGCTTCGGGGGCTTTTCATTTGGTGCCTTTCGTGTCCAGCGATCTGGACTCGGCGCAAGGCCTGATTGAATCCAACGTTCTCGGTCTTGGCCGCGATCCGACCCAGCCCTATCAAGACGTCATCAACGTGGATGGCGATATCGTCATTCCGGTCGATCTGCGCAATATCGGCTATTGGCTTAAAGCCGTGTTCGGTGCGCCAACGACCACGGGCGATGGGCCGTACACGCATGAATTCAAATCGGGTGGCATTGTCCTGCCAAGCCTAGCCGTTGAGGTCGGTATGCCGGAAATCCCTGATTTTCCGCTATTCACCGGCGTGCGTGCCAACTCCCTGGCCTTCAACTTACAGCGTAGCGGTGAAGCGCAGGTCACCATCAATCTGATCGGCCAAGGCGAAACGCCACAGGCGGCCACGCGCGATGCTGCTCCTGATCAAGCGGAATACACGCGCTTTTCGCAATTTCAGGGATCGGTCAAACAGGGCGGAAATCCGCTGGGCAACGTCACATCGGCCAACGTGACCTACAGCAACAATCTGGAACGCATCGAAACCATCCGCGATGATGGCAAGATCGATGGCGTTGACCCTGGCGTTGCCGCGCTTACGGGCAATATCGCTGTACGCTACGCAGACAATACGCTCATCAACACCGCGCGGTCGGGCGTGCCGATTGATCTGGAGCTGGCTTACAAGATCGATGCCGACCGCCAACTGGTCATCGAATGCCATGAAGTTTACCTGCCCAAACCCAAACGGTCGATCAACGGCCCGAACGGTATTGAGGCCACTTACGATTTCCAAGGGGCCAAGGATGCCATCCTCGGCAACATGGTCACCATCACCCTTATCAACGATGTGGAGGCTTACTAATGTTAAAGCTCAATATTCAAACTGAACCGTACTGGTTGGAACTCGGTCTTGGCGTGCGCGTGCAGGTGCGCCCATGCACCAGCCCGATTTTCTACGCGGCGCGTGCGTTTATGAACAATCGCCTGACGGAAATCGGTGAAGAATACCGCAAGCGCAAGGAAATCGGCACATCTGTCGATGATCTGCCACAGGTTGATAATCTCGAAGCCCGTGAAGCCCTGGCCGAAGAATATCTGGCGCGGGGTTTGGCGCGTGCTGCCATTATCGATTGGGACGGTATTTTGGATGCCGATGGTGATGCCAAGGCGCCTGTCACCCCCGAAAAAATTGACGAGCTGATGACTGGTTTCTGGTCAATCGCCGCCAGCTTCTCCCAACAATACACAGGCGTGCGGGAGCTGATCGATGCTGAAAAAAAAGACTTGAGCGCCGAGCAGAGTGGCACTTCGGGGACGGCGCGGAATACTGCAAAGCCTGCCCCGAAGAATGCGCGGACTGCCCGTACCAGAAAAACGCCTGCCAAAGCCTAGAGGGTTGGCAGGCGTGGAATCTGGCTGTGCAAGTCAGCCCACAAATCCGTGACCGCTTTCCCTTGCAGGAAGCATTCGTTCTGTCCGATGCGCTCGGTTATCGCCGCGAGGCCATGGCCGAGCTTCTGCCTGCCGTCAGCGCAGGCCTGACAAAAGCCCTGATCAAAAACAAGGAATGACCATCTGATGCGTTCAACACAGAAAAACATGAGCATCCGCCTTGCGGTGGTTGATGGCAAAAGGGTTGAAGACAATTTCGACCGCATCGGCCAAAAGGGTGAGCAGGCAATGGGCCGCATCAGCCGGTCGACCGCGCCCGCCAACGCAGGCCTGAAGGCTGTCGATACGACCGCGCGTGCGCTCAATTCTGTGTTCCGGCAGGCGGCAGGACTCGTGGCAGCTTATGCAGGCCTGTCCGGCATGATGCGCAGCATTCGCTCAATTAACGAGACAGGGATGGCGTTTCAAGGCTTGGGGACGGCGCTGGGTGCGGTCACGGATAGCAGCCAGGGCGCGGCATCGGAGATGGCTTTCCTGCGTGCGGAATCCGAGCGTCTCGGCCTCAATTTTCTGGAAACGGCAAGATCTTATCTGCAGATCGCGGCGGCGGCAAAAGGCACGGTGCTGGCGGGTGAAGCCACGCGCGATATCTTCACCGCCGTGGCCGAGGCCTCAGCGGTTCTCCAGCTTTCGGTTGACCAAACCAACGGTGCGTTGCGGGCCATCAGCCAGATCATGTCCAAGGGCAAGGTGCAGACCGAAGAATTGCGCGGCCAGTTAGGTGAACGCTTGTACGGGGCGTTCCAGCTTGCCGCACGCGGCATGGGCGTGACGACCGCCGAACTGAACAAGATGCTCGAACAGGGACAGGTCATTTCCGAAGACTTCCTGCCGCGCTTTGCCGCCGAAATCCGCCGTACCTTTTCCGGTGGTGTGCCGGAAGCCTCCCGCAATGCCCGCGCGGAACTCAACCGTTTCGGTAATGCCGTGCAGGAGATTTCGCGCACCATCGCTGCGGCGGGTTTTCTGGACGGCCTGAGCGCCAGCTATCGTCAGTTGACAGACACGCTTTCCGATCCCGCTGTGCAGGATGCCGCGCGTGCGCTGGGCGAAACGCTGGGATCGGTCGTTTTGACTGCCGCCGAGACGCTGTCTTTCCTGATCGAAAACGCTGATCTGGCTGTCACGGCCATCGGTGGGTTGGTCATTGCCCGCACTGTGGCGGGCGCGGTCACCATGCTCAACGCGGCCATCATAAGCAATGCCGGCATGGTGGTGGGTTTGCGGCTGGCCGCCAGCTTGTCCATGACTTTTGCCTTGCGCCTTGTAGCGATGGAGGCTGCGACCAAGCTGGCCACAGTGGCCATGATCGGATTCCGTGCCGCCCTGGCGCTGGTTGGCGGGCCAGTCGGCTTGGCCATTCTGGCGGGCGTCGCTCTCATCAAGCTGGCATCCGGTCACGATGCCGCTGCCAAAGCCGCCCGCGATCATGCTCAGGAATTGAAAGAGGTCAAAGAAGAGCTGGGGCTGACGGCCAAGGCGGCGGAAGACAACAATGCGGCGTTGTCCCAGACGGAATCCATCTACCGTTTCACCAAGCAGATGGAAACGGCCAAAGAAAACATTGCCGATCTGCAGCGCGAATTGCGCATCGGCGCGATTGGCGGGTTTTGGGATCAGTTTTCCCGTTTCGGTACGCCGCTGCAGGATGAGCTGTATCGCACGCGCCAGGCTTTCAATCAGGGCAGGCTATCGGCACAGGAATATTCCGAAGCCTTGTTCCGACTGGCCACGAAATACCCTGATTTCGGCGAACAGGCCGAAGATGTCCAGCAACAGGTGCTGGCGTTGATGGCCGCCGAGCGTGCCGCCAAAAATGCCGCCGCCGCGCTCGATGAATTGCGTAATCCAAAGCCGCGTCAGGAGGAAGAAGCGCCGGAGGAAGCTCCTAAACCGCCTGTGC
>JAUXOC010000106.1 GCA_030682495.1 Alphaproteobacteria bacterium
GCGGCGCGCGATACACGGGCCTGCAACGGTGGGTCTACGTCAAGTACGGCAAGAACAAATGGGGCGATAATATGCCCGTCATCCTGATGTTCAACGCGCGTGAACAGCGCGGCCTGCTGGAAGTCAGTCACGACGACACCCTGAAAACGCCGCTCGGCGCGCCGATGACGGCGGTTGTACGCGCCTCTCCTTTGAAGCTGTGCAGAACGGCGGCGTAAGCCCTTGATTTTCCGTTCCTGTGCAGACCTTGTGTAGAGGATCATAACAAAAAATAGTGTGGAATTATAGGATTTTATGAGATAAGTATCATCCCGGCGAAGGCCGGTATCCATCCAAGGCCGAAAGGCCTTGATTCATAAAGGGCGCTTCGCGCACTGGATACCGGCCTGCGCCGGTATGACAGGGTGCGCATAACCACCCTACTTTTCTATTCATACAGCGGGATGCTTGCGAAGCGGCCTTACGGCCCGTCCGGTTTTTTACCGAAGGGTTTTTTGAATTTCGGCTTGTCGAGGCCTTTGCCTTTGTCTTCCTGCAACTGGCCGACCTGGCCTTCCAGCTTGGACAGCTTTTCGCGGAGCGCTTCGATCTCTGCCTTTGCGGCGGGAGAGAATTCGTCTTTCAGGCTGTTATCGTTCATCGGCGCATTTTGCGGCGCGTTTTTCATTTGCTGGATTTTCAGATCGAACTGCGCCTGCTGCATGTCGTGGATGCGCGTCTTGATCTCTTTCAGCTCTTTGCCGGTTTCATGCGCGCGGCGGGCATAGGAGATATATTCACCTGCGCTCCAAGCCGCAACAACCGTGCCAAAGCCGCCGAGAAAAGCCCAGTCTGCCATCAACGCCACTGCACCGACAGCACCCCAGAAACCGACGTCGCCCACTTCCTTGCGCGCCTTGCCGCTCAGCAGGTCATAGCGTTCCTGCAGCTTGCTGCGTTCTTTTTCAAGCGCGCCAAGCGGATCGGTTTCCTGATCGGGATTTCTGTTGATCTGTTCTTTTTTGTTGCCACGTGCCATCGTTCGCAAACCTGTCTTTTGAAGCCTGTATTTAGGTCAGGCCGTTATAGCAAAATTCCATAACGCAAACAAGCCCTAACCGACCTGCACGTTGCTTATTTCGCCGCCGAAAAAACCTTTTTAATCAAGTCTGTGGTGCGTTTGGCCGGATCTTTGCGGATCGCCGCTTCTTCCTGCGCCACATAATAGAAAACGCCGTCGATGGCCTTTTGCGTGGCGTATTGGCTCAGGTTCGCCTTGGCGTCGGGCATAAAGGGCATCGCCTGTTTGTATTGCCCCAGCACAGCATCATAGGCCTTGACCGCCCCCGCCTCCGCCAGCGCGGAAGACACCACGGGCTGCATCGCGGTCAGCATTTCGGGGCTCATATGTTTTTTCAGGTATGCCGTTGCGGCATCTTCGGGCCCGTTCAAAATCTGCTTGGCGTCATCGATGGTCATTTTCTTGATGGCGCTGACAAAAATTTCTTTCGCCTTGGGCGCGGCGGCTTCGGCGGCTTTGTTAATACGCATCTGCAAATCTTCGGTGAGCGCGCCCATGCCGACGGTTTTCAGCGCCTGATCGACGGGTTGCAGCGCGGGCGGCAGCGGAATACGGATTTTCGGATCAAGGCTGAAGCCACCTTCGCGGCCGACCTGTTTCACGACTTTATCGGCACTGAGCGTTAAAGCCTCGCGCAGTGCCGCCTGCACGTCAGACTGACTGAGTGCGGCGAGCGCGGGCGAAGACGCCGCCGGCTTCTGCGCCGTGCCAAAGTAACTGCTCGCAAAATCCCAGAAACTGCCCTGCGCCGCCGCGTTCTGCGCAGGAAAAAGAACGATCAATAAGGCGAAGGCGAAGGCGAAAGCGGAAACGGAAACGGAAACGATCTGTGGTCTGGTTTTCATGGTGTCTTTCTTTTTTTAAAACAAAACAGGGGCGCGTGATGTGCCCCTGCTTTGTATCTTATTCAGTATCAGAAACCTATCAGGACTTTTGCGCCAGCCATGTTTCGGCCAGACGCACCCAATAGGCAGCACCCACGGGCAGAACCTCGTCATTGAAATCGTAATGCGGGCTGTGCAGGCCGGGGTCGCTGTCGGTCTTGCCTTGGCCGAGGATGATATAGGCGCCCTTGCAGGCTTCAAGGAAATAGGCGAAATCTTCGCCGCCCATCATCGGTGTAAAGGGGAAGACTTTTTCTTCGCCCACGACTTCTTTCGCAACATCGCGTGCAAAATCTGTTTCGGCGGGCGTGTTGATGCAGGACGGATAGCCTTTGTGCCATTTGATCTCGACCTGCGCGCCATAGGCATCCGCGACGGTTTTGACGACATGGCGGAATTTTTCTTCCATCAAGACGCGCAGCTCCGGCTTCAGCGTGCGCACCGTGCCGCCGATCTCGGCGGTTTCGGGCAGCACGTTATGCGCCGATGTGCCGGCGTGGAATTTGCAGACGCTGACGACAACGCTTTCGGACGGTGCGGTCACGCGGCTGACGAGGTGCTGCAAAGCAGAGATAATCTGCGATGCGCAGACAATCACATCGATGGTCGTATGCGGAAACGCAGCATGGCCGCCCTTGCCGACGATTTTGACATCAAAGCTGTCAGTCGATGCCGATACCGCGCCTTCGCAGATCGCCATTGTGCCCGCGGGCATCCACGGCCAGTTGTGCATGCCATAGACAGCTTCGCAGGGGAATTTGTCGAAGAAGCCTTCCTGCACCATCACATCGCCGCCGCCGCCGCCTTCTTCGGCGGGCTGGAAAATCGCATAGACGATACCGTCAAAATCGCGCGTTTCGGCCAGATGTTTGGAGGCCGCGAGCAGCATGCTGGTATGGCCGTCATGGCCGCAGGCATGCATCTTGCCGGGAATTTTGGAGCTATGCGGCAAATTGGTTTCTTCAAAGATATTCAGCGCATCCATATCGGCGCGCAGGCCGATGCCGCGCGTCGAGCTGCCTTTTTTGCCGCGGATCACACCGACAACGGCGGTCTTGGCCATGCCGCGGTGCACTTCAATGCCCCAGCTTTCCAGCAGGTTCGCAACGTAATCGGACGTGTTCACTTCCTCGAAAGCGGTTTCGGGGTTCTGGTGCAGGTGGCGGCGCCAGGTGGTGAATTCCTTGTTCTGCTCTTTAAGCTTGCCGAGTACGGTCATGATGCCTGTGTCCCCTTGTGCGGATTAGCGGAAAAATTTCTTGAGCCATTTGTCGCGCGACTGCTGTACGCTCTTTTTCATGTCGGGCGTATCGGGCGAGCCGAAATCGCGCTTGGCCAGATGGCGGATCTCTTCTTCGAACATATTAAAGAAGCTGGACTTGCTGAAATCAAGCTCGATCTTCTCGCCGGTTTTTTTGTTTTCCAAAACCGGGTTTTCGAGCGCCTTGACCATCCATGCGGCCATCACGGGCAGCGTTTCGATACCAGCATGAAACCAGTTCACGTCAGGGGCTGCGGTCGACTGGTCTTTCGGGTCTACGGACTGCTTTTGCAGGTTGATAAGCTCCTGCGGCGCGGAAAATCTGCGCCAGCCCAGCTTTCCGGCCATTTTTTGCACGGGCTCGGTATGCATACGGGCAACTAGGCGGTCTTCCGGTGGTTCCACCAGAAAGGTGCGCAGAACTTGCATCGTCACCATCGCGTCAAACAAACCGGGATAACCGTTCAGCACGATCCGCGTAGAGCCGATTTCCTGCCATTTCACGTGTTCGTCGCCGTCACTGTCGGTCGTCTTGTGCGGGTAGGTAATGCTGGATGCAACGATTTTTCCCTGTGCATCCTCTACCAGCACGACCGAGCCGTCTTCGATCCGGTGGCGCAGCAAATCGGCCTCACGCTTGCGCACGTTCTGGTGTGAGTTCAAGTCATAAAATTCAAGGACTTTCTGCTCGTCTTCCGGCTTTGAAAAGCGGACGAAATATTTTTTCGGCTTCGCTTCGCCGCCGTCTTGTGCAGGCGCGGTGTGGGGAGGCT
>JAUXOC010000001.1 GCA_030682495.1 Alphaproteobacteria bacterium
GGGTTTGTCCAGCGGTCCCACAAACCGGCAAAGGCAAAAGGCGATTGTGAGGCCAGCAAGATATCATAACGCGTTTTAGGCTATGTCCGCGCATCCCATTAGATAAACCCATCGGCGGGGATCAGACAGCGGCGGGCGCGAAACGCATCGCGGAATGACGGTTTTTCCGCCGCCGTTTCCGCGCGCGCGTTGATAAAGCGGCTGCCCTTGTCGTCTTTCGCCCAATGCGGCACAAACCCCCAATGCAGATCGTCCATGAAACGGCCGTTTGCATTTTCGCGGATCACGGGTAGGGCGGTGCCGGGGCAGGCGGTGCCATAGGCTTCTTTTTGACGGGTGCGGCGGCGGGCGCGGAACAGTTCTGCCAGCGCATCCCCGTCGGTGTTTTGTTTGTAGCGTCCGCACATGACGATTATTTACCTTTTGCCTCTTTATGGCCTATATTGGCCGAAACAAGCTCAAGGGCAAGCGTAATAAAAGGGAAAAACCATGGCGGGTAAAACGGTTCTGACGGGTGTACAGGCAACGGGCATGCCGCATCTCGGCAATTACATCGGTGCCATTCGCCCCGCGCTGCAAAAAGCCGCGCATGAGGGAAAATCTTTTTTGTTCATCGCCGATTATCACGCGCTCAACAGCGTGCGCGATGCAGCGGCTTTGACGCGCGATACCTATGAGGTTGCTGCTTGCTGGCTTGCCCTCGGCCTTGATCCGGCGCAGACGGTTTTTTACCGTCAGTCCGATATCCCCGAAATTTTTGAGCTGACCGTAGCCTTGATGGCGGTCACGCCCAAGGGGCTGATGGACAGATCGCATGCCTACAAAGCGGCCAAGGATAAAAACGAAGCCGAAGGCCGCGACGTCGATGCGAACGTCAATATGGGGCTTTATACCTATCCGATTCTGATGGCGGCGGATATTCTGGCCATGCGCGCGCATATCGTGCCGGTCGGTCACGACCAGACGCAGCATATCGAATTCGCGCGCGATATCGCGGGGTATCTCAACAATACGTTCAAGCCCGTGCTGGTGCAGCCCGAAGGTCTTATCCAGCCGCAAAGCGCAACGGTGCAGGGGCTCGATGGCCGCAAGATGAGCAAGAGCTACGGCAACCATATCCCGCTTTTTATCGATGCCAAGGCGCGGCAAAAGCTCATCATGAAAATCGTGACCGATTCCAAATTGCCCGCCGATCCCAAAGACCCCGATACCAGCACGATCTTTCAGCTCTATAGCTATTTCGCCCCCGATGCCGATGTGGCTTTGATGCGAGAGGCTTTCCTCAAAGGCGGCATGGGCTATGGCGATGCCAAAAAACTGCTGGCGGCAGCGGTCGAAGAGGCGCTGGCCGAACCATCGCACCTCTATAACGAATACATGAGTGACCTGCCCAAGCTGGACGCCATTCTGGCCGAAGGGGCAGAAAAGGCCCGCGCCGTTGCCCGCGCCACCCTGTCCGATGTGCGGCAGGCGGTGGGGCTTAAGCCGCTGAAATAGGGCATTAATTTCCGTAAATATAGAAAAACCGTCGCAGAACTTGCTTTTGCGGCGGCTTTTGGCTAGGTTCTTGGCCAGAGGATATCCATGAAACACGCCCTTTTGATCGCCGTTCTGCTTTTTGTCTGCACCGCGCCTGCGGTGGCGGCAGAGCCATCTGCGGTCAAAGCCCGCAGCGAAGCACGCGCCGAGCGTGCGGCACTGGCCGAACTGATCTCCGCCCGTCTCAAGGCCGCGTTGCAGGGCGAAGCCTATGTCCTCGACAAGTCCTGCGACGACACAGATTGCAGCATATCTATTCGCCCCTAAGCGGGTGAATAAAGGCGTTTCCAAATATATCGTTTTAGACCTAGACCCGCATGCCCCGATGGGGCATTTTGGCAATAATTTCACGTTATCCAGCGGAGATACGCGACCATGACCACCGAAGCCCCCGATTACGGCCATACCATCCACCTGCCCAAAACCGATTTCCCGCGCCGCGCGGGACTGGTGGAGAAAGAGCCGCAAATCCTCGCCCGCTGGGAAAAGATGGATTTGTACCAGCGCCAGCGCGAAGCCGCGAAGGGGCGCGAGAGCTTTATCCTGCACGACGGCCCGCCCTATGCAAACGGCGATATCCACATGGGCCATGCGGTGAACAAGATCCTCAAGGACGTTATCAATAAATACTGGCAGACGCTTGGCTATAACACGCCCTATGTGCCGGGCTGGGATTGTCACGGCCTGCCGATCGAATGGAAGATCGAAGAAAAATACCGCGCCGAAGGCAAAGACAAAGATGCCGTCGAGGCACTGGCTTTCCGCGCAGAATGCCGCACCTTCGCCCAGCACTGGGTGGATAAACAGGCGGGGCAGTTCAAACGTCTTGGCGTTACGGGCGATTGGAAAAATCCCTACCTGACCATGACCAAAGCGGCCGAAGCCTCCATCGTGCGCGAAATCCACAAGGTTTTGCAAAACGGTCTTTTGTACAAAGGCGCGAAGCCTGTCATGTGGTCTGTTGTGGAAAAAACCGCCTTGGCCGAAGCGGAAGTCGAATATCAGGAACACAAATCCATCACGGTCTGGGTAAAATTTCCGCTGCAATCCGGCCCGAAAGAGCTTGCGGGTGCCAGCATCGTGATCTGGACGACGACCCCTTGGACAATCCCCGGCAACCGCGCCATCGGCTTTGGCAAAGAAATCGAATATGTCGGCGTCGAGATCGGTGACGTGGCCGAGGGCAGCCTTGCCAAAACCGGCGAAAAAATTGTCGTGGCCGCCGCGCTGCTGGAATCTGTGCTGAAAGACGCGAAGGTCGCCTCGGCTTCCGAATTCTGGCGCGGTACGGGCGATCATTTTGACGGTGCGCATGCGTACCATCCGCTGCATAGTCTCGGGTATGATTTTGATGTGCCGATGCTGGCGGGTGATTTTGTCACCACCGAAGCCGGTACGGGTTTCGTGCATATCGCCCCCGGTCACGGTCAGGACGACTGGATGCTGGTGATGGGCTATAACGCGGGGCGCGATGCTGAAAAACGCATCCCCATCGAATCCGCCGTGGACGATAATGGCGTGTACACCGATAAACACCCGCATTTTGCCGGTATGGACGTCTTCACGCAAAAAGGCGAAATGGGTACGGCGAATGTCGGCGTGATCAAGGCGCTGCTGGCGGCGGAAGGTTTGTTTGCCAAGGGCAGCGTACGCCATGATTACCCGCATTCATGGCGGTCGAAAGCGCCGCTGATCCACCGCGTCACGCCGCAGTGGTTTATCGGCATGGATGATAAGTCGACGCAGAGCGATCTGACGTTGCGCGCCGAAGCGCTCAAGGCCATCGGCGAGACACGCTGGGTGCCTTCTATCGGCGAAAACCGCATCCGCGCGATGATCGAACAGCGACCCGACTGGTGCATTTCGCGCCAGCGGTCATGGGGCGTGCCGATTGCGCTGTTCCTTGACAGGAAAACGGGCGCGCCGCTCAAAGACCCCGCCGTCGATAAACGCATCTATGATGCTTTTGTGGCCGAAGGGTCGGACGCATGGTGGTCGCATCCGCCGCAGGACTTCCTCGGCAATAATTACAAAGCCGAAGACTATATACAGGTCTTTGACATTGTTGACGTCTGGTTTGAATCCGGCGCAACGCATGCTTTCGTGCTGGAAGACCGACCGGAGCTGTCATCGCCTGCCGATCTCTATCTCGAGGGCTCCGACCAGCATCGCGGCTGGTTCCATTCCTCCCTGCTCGAAAGCTGCGCCACGCGCCAGCGCGCGCCGTATAAAACGGTGTTGACGCATGGTTTTGTGCTGGACGAAAAGGGCTATAAAATGTCCAAATCGCTCGGCAACGTTGTCGATCCGCAAAAGCTGGTCGATGAATACGGCGCAGACATCGTGCGCCTGTGGACGATGATGTGCGATTACGCGCAGGATATCCGCATCGGCCAGAACACGCTCAAGACCACGGCCGATGTTTACCGCCGTATCCGCGGCACGTTCTGTTATCTGCTCGGTTCGCTCGATGGTTCGGGCGAGGGCGTGAAGATGGACGACCTGTCGGGTCTCGATAAATACATCCTGCACCGCCTGTGGGATATCGATCAGGAAGTGCGCCGCAATATCGAAGAGTATAACTTCCAGAACATGGTGACGGTCGTGCATAACTTCTGTGCGCGCGAGCTATCGGCGTTTTATTTTGATATCTGCAAGGACACGCTCTATTGCGAAGCGCTGGAGAGCAAGAAACGCCGCGCGGTTGTGCATGTGCTCGACCATGTTTTTGTGCATCTCTGCCATTGGCTTGCGCCTGTACTGACCTTCACCTGCGAAGAGGCCTGGCTTAGCTACAAAGGTCTCGCGCTGGAGGATATGAAAGAAAGCATCCATCTTTCGGTCATGCCAAAAGCGTCCGAAGTATGGCGCAATGACGCATTGGCCGCCGATTGGGATAAAGTCACCGCCGCACGCGGCGTTGTTACCGGCGCGCTCGAAGTCAAACGTGCGGAAAAACAGATCGGCGCCTCGCTTGAAGCCGCGCCTGCGGTCTATATCGCCGATGCCGCTCTGGTCAAATTGCTGGAAACGGTCGGTTTCGCCGATGTCTGCATTACCTCCGGCCTTGCCCTGCATACGGGCGCGGCCCCCGAAGGGGCTTTCACCGTGACGGGCGCCGAAGGTATCGGCGTGGTCTTTGCAAAAGCCGAGGGGCAGAAATGTCCGCGCTGCTGGAAATACACCACCGATACCGGCGCGGTTGCGGCGCATCCGCATCTGTGCAAGCGCTGCGGGGAAGCGGTCGAAGCCGACCCGCGGGCGGCAGCGGCTTAAGAATTTTTACGGCCGCGGCGGGCGTGGCGGGGGCAGCGGGATATTTTCCTGCGGTGCCGGATCGTCGAATGTATTCGTGTCGAATTTCCCGCTGAACAGGCCGTAAACTTCGTTGAAGCTGCGCGCCCCGCCGCCGCGTTTGTAAAAAATATTCCGGTTCGATGCGGCCGCGGCGGGGAAGACGGTGGCCGCCGAATGCCCGCCATTGCGGTTCATACGTGAAATAAAAGTGACGGCATTGCCGGAGCCGAGGAAATGCGCCAGATACTGGTCCGTGCGGTTGATGTCGCGGTTCGGCAACGCAGCGCTGAGATTGTCGTAGTTTTCCTTGACGAATTCCGCACCCATCATGGCCGACAGGCGCGGGTTGGTGCGCAGGGAAAGAATGTATTTCTGCACAAACGGGTTTTCGACTGACGCCACGGGGTATCCGTTGCGATCTTCGGCAATGTCGATGCGGTCGGCAAGGTCGGCAAGGCCGTATTTCGCGCCATGCCCCTTGACCATCAAAAGCCATGTGCTGTCGATAAACTGGAAGAGGCCAGTCGCGCTGGAGGTCGTCGCCTCGATATCGGATACAAAGCCGCTTTCGGCGCTGACCAGCTCCATCATATAGCCGTAATCGACGCCGACGACTTTGGCGGCATGGCGAATGGCGAAGGCATCTGCGGGCGTCACGGTGCGCCACTGGTTTGTGTATCTCTCTGAATCCGCAATAGCCTGTTCGGTTGCCTGACGCAAAAGGCTTGCGGTGGTTTGTCCGGGTTCATAAAGCGGCCTGCTCATCATGCCAAATTCGTGCAGTCCCGCGCGCGTCAGCGGCCCCACAATCCCGTCTGCGCCGCGAATGCCGAGGTCGAAGCCAAGGACGAGCATATGGTTTTGCTGTTCGCGCATCTCCGGCGTTGATTGCTGCACGGCGCGGTGGAAATGCACGGCCTGTGGCATCTCCGCACTGTTTTGCATGTATTCCGCGCCGATCAGCGCCGAAACGCGCGGATTGGCACGGAACGAAATGATATGCCGCAGCACGGCAGGGTCATCAACCGATACCTGCGCGGCGCCCTCGGGTGTCATGGTGACGCGGATCTGGTCGGTGAAAAAGCCAAAGCCGTGATTGCCGCCGTGTTGTTTCATCAGATACAAAAACGTCGGCACGTTAAATTTGAAAAGATTGGTGCGCGAAAGGCCGCTGCGGTCGGCGCCCGTGACGATACCGCCGGTTTCGGTCAGACGCTGCATATATTCGGCAGAATCCACGCCGGTCTGCCGTGCGGCGAAATGCAGTGTCGCCACAACGGCCAGCGGCATTTTATAGGTCTTGGCATCGGCGCGCGCGCCCTCGGTAATCTCGGCGATCAGGCGCTGCTCGGCGCGGGAGATACCGCCGGTGGTTTCGCTGTCGCCGCGCAGGGCACGAAATTCGCGCAGGCTCTGCCGGTTTTGCTTGAAGAAAATATTACGCTCTTTCTCTTCGTCACTGCCGAGAATTTTTGCAATCGACGGCGCAGGTGGCAGTGGCGGCGGGGTATAGACAATCGGCGATGGATTAAAGGGCTGTACCGTGTCCACGGTTTCAGTTGGAAAGGGCTCGCCATTTGCCGAATCCGGCCGCGGCTGATCGGCATGCGACAGAGTGGTAAAGGCGAGAATCGCCGCGGCAACGTTGAACGCCTGCCGTGCTTTGCCTTTCAGCCTGAGAGGATGCCGCTTTTGTTTTTCCGCCAATGCCTGCGCTTTCATGAACAATTATTCCATAATTAAAGTACCAGTCGTGTCTTAAAGAATGGTTAGCGGCGGGTTTTGTTCCGCAGTGCACAAAAAAACTGCCAAATCCTGGTTTTTCACGCTATACGGCTATATATGCAGACAAGCGGCGTCTAAATACACGCGCCGCCACCAAAATCAAAAAGCACAAAACAAAAAAGGATGGCCCTTTCCATGACCGTACACGAGCTCAGCCCGCAAAAACCCACCCTGCCCACGGCCACGCTCGACGGGCTTCGGGATCTGCTGCCCGATTTCGCCAAGGACATCCGCCTCAACCTCGGCACGGTATTGAAGGAAGACCCCAATGCGGGGCTGAAGCTCAATCAGGTCATGGGTATCGCGCTGGCATCGGCCTATGCGACGCGTCACGCGCTGGTGATTGCCGCCATCGAAGGCGAAGCCGCCGCCGTCCTGTCGCCCGAAGAAAAAGCCGCCGCCAAGGCCGCCGCGACGATCATGGCGATGAATAATATCTATTACCGCGCAACCTATATGACCGGTGACGAAGAACTGGGCCGTATGCCCGCTGGCCTGCGCATGAACGTCATCGGTAACCCCGGCATCGACAAGGCAACGTTCGAGCTATATTCCCTCGCAGTATCGGCTCTCAACGGCTGTGGCGCCTGCGTGCAATCCCATGCCGCCAAAGTGCAGCAAGAAGGCCTCTCCAAAGCCGCCGTACAGCAAAGCTTCAAAATCGCCGCCGTCCTCTCCGCCGCCGCACAGGCGCTGGTGGTTTGACGCCGTTTTTTCTCGCAAAAGCCGCGCGGTTTCAAACGCCGCGCGGCTTTTGCTTTTTGGGCGCAGGGGCGATAGAGTGTTTGCATGCTTCTGAAATTAAAAAGCCATCTATCTTCCGCCGCGCGGCTTTTGAAACGGGCGGTTGCCGCGCTTTATCATGCGCTGCGTGACCGGCGTGCGCCGTGGTCTGCGCGGGTGGTGGGGGCGGTGACGCTGGCTTATGCGCTCAGTCCCATCGATCTGATACCGGATTTTATTCCGGTGCTGGGGTTGCTGGATGATCTTATTTTGGTGCCGGCGGGGCTGTGGTTGACGTGGCGGTTGATGCCTCCTGCGCTCAGGGGGGAATATCTGGCCAAGGCCGAGACCTACAGCGAACAGTTGCCGCAAAGCCGTGCGGCGGCGGCGGTGATTGTCTGCCTCTGGCTTCTTTCCCTCTACTTGCTTTACCGCGCCTTCGCCTGATTAGGGCGGCGCGCTGCCGGAGAAATAGGCGGCGAGGTGGTCGATAAAGCTGCGGCTGCGCGCGCTCATATGCCGCTGGTGCGCCCAGGCGGCTTGTATGGTGAGCGAAGGTTCTTCGAATTCCGCCAGCACAATCTCCAGATCACCCGCCACGACATGCGGTCCCGCCAAAAACGTCGGCAGCAGGGTCAGGCCGCAGCCGGCAATCGCGGCTTCCAGCAGCAACAGCCCGTTATTGGCCGAAAACCTGCCCGCCACCGGCTGCAGCCCGCGCCGTCCGCCGATGAGGAACGGCCAGGATTTGCCTTCGTTCAAATTGCTATAGCTCATGCAATTGTGGTGCTGCAATTCCTGCGGCCTTTCGGGGCGGCCATGCTTTTCGAAATAGGCGGGGCTGCCCACGACGATGCGGCGGCTGTCGGCCAGCTTGCGCGTCACCAGCGTCGGCGTTTCCAGCGTGCCGATGGCGATGGCGAGGTCGAAATCTTCCGTCTGCAAATCGACCAACCGGTCGTGCAACATCAGCCGCACGGCAACCTCGGGATATTTGTCGATATATTGCGCGATGGCAGGGCCGAGGTAGCGTACGCCAAAGCTGACCGGTGCGCTGACGCGCAGCTCGCCGACCGGCGTTTCATTTTGCGCTTTCAGTTGCGCCTCGATCTCTGCCAGTTCGTGCAGCAAGCGGCGTGCATGTTCCAGATAGCGGTATCCGGCATCGGTCAGCCGTACCTGCCGCGTGGTGCGGTGGAGCAAGCGCACGCCCAGATCGTCTTCAAGGTCTTTGACGCGCTTGCTGACCACCGAATTGGCCAGATGCAGGCGTTTGGCGGCGGCGGCAAAGCTGCCGGCCTCGGCGACGTAAACAAATGCGGCGATATTCGATAGCCTGTCCATATCTGCATATTATTCGATTTAATCGAATAATAAATTAAATATTTGGTTGATTATCCCGATTTGAGAAGGTGTTATCTTGAAATCAGAAGAAAAACCCGCAGCCAAGACAGCCAAGGAGGAATACGTCATGACCACACAACCCGTTCTTGAATATAGACCTTCAACGGCGCGCGGCCTTACGGAAATTGACTGGCTGCAGAGCCGCCATAGTTTTTCCTTCGGCGAATATTACGACCCCGCCCACATGGGGTTCGGTCCCTTGCGCGTGATTAACGAAGATGTGGTCGCGCCGGGCGCGGGTTTCCCCATGCATGGGCATGCGCATATGGAGATCATTACCTATGTGCTCTCGGGCGCATTGCAGCACCGCGATAGTCTGGGCAATGGCGATGTCATCCGCCCCGGCGATGTACAGGCCATGAGCGCGGGCGGCGGCATCCACCATAGTGAATTCAACCCCTCCGACAGCGAGGGCGTACATTTGCTGCAAATCTGGATTTTGCCGCAGGCGCGCGGCGGTGACCCGCTCTATCAGCAAACGTCGTTTGATCCGGCGGGGGCACAGAACCAGTGGCAGACGCTGGTGACGCCGGACGGGGCGGGCGGTACGCTCGCCATCCGTCAGGACGCCAGCCTGCGCGCGGTGCGGCTGGATGCGGCAGCGGCGGTCGCGTTTGACCTGCGTCCGGATAGAAAATACTGGCTGCAGATCGCGCGTGGCCATGTCACACTGGCCGCATCCGGCCTTGCCAAACTGGCCGCATCCGGCCTTGAAAAAGAGTCGGGCGACGGCCTTCAGGCCGACTTGCGGGCGGGTGACGGACTCGGGCTTGAAAAAGCTGCGGGCAGAGCCATCTTGCAGGCATCGGAAAGCGCCGAAATTCTGCTGTTCGATCTTCCTCAATAAAAACATCCAAGGAGCTTTCTGATGTCTTCCTCTGTCAAACTCGTTGCTTTCTCCGGCTCTTCGCGCAAGGAATCTTTCAATACCAAGCTGCTGGTACAGGCTGTTGCCGCCGCGCGCGCGGTAGGGGCGGAGGTCACGGTGGTCGAGCTTGCCGCCTACGACATGCCGATTTATGACGGTGACGACGAAGCGGCAAGCGGTCTGCCCGCCGGTGCGGTTGCTTTCAAAAAACTGCTGCGCGAGAGCGATGGTATCCTGATCGCGTCGCCGGAATATAACAGCGCTTATTCGGCTTTGCTCAAAAATGCCATTGACTGGGCATCGCGCAGCGGCAAGGACGAGCCGCCGGGTTCTGTCTTCGCGGGCAAGTTTGCAGGTATTCTGTCGGCATCGCCGGGCGCCCTCGGCGGATTGCGCGGGCTGTTTGCGCTGCGCGAACTCTTGCAGAACCTTGGCGTGACGGTGCTGCCAAGCATGCAGGCCGTGGGGCAGGCGATGACGGCTTTTAACGACGACGGCACGCTGAAGGACGAAAAAACCGCTGCCGGTGTCGCCGGTGTGGCGGGCGGGCTTGTCTCCACGCTGCAAAAAATCAAGGCATAAGGGGGCGCATAAGACGAAAGCATGAGCCCACACCGCAAGACGCTGCTGGAAGGTGACGTGCCGCCGCATGTGCTGCGGCTTGCGCTGCCGCTTGCGCTCGGTATGTTCGCGCTCAATGCTTTCAGCCTTGTCGATACGTGGTTTATTTCGCAGCTGGGCACGCGGTATCTGGCGGCGCTGGGCTTTTGTATTCCCATCATGATGCTTTATATGGGCGTGATCTTTGGCCTTAACGTCGGCACGTCTGCCGCGCTTGCGCGTGTCTACGGTGAAGGCGATATGGTCAAGTTCAGCCGCATGGCGACCGATGCGCTGACGCTGGGCGCTGTTGTCATTACCGCTGCTGCGGCGCTGGGGTTTATGCTGATTGTGCCGATTTTCCGCTTGCTGGGCGCTGGCGATGGGCTGATGCCGCTGATCTGGAAGTATATGGCGATCTGGTATTGCGGCCTCCCTTTTTTGGGGATGATGATGATCGGCAACGCCTGTATCCGCGCGACGGGCGATACGCGTTTTCCCTCGGCGATGATGATCTCGCTCTCGCTTGTGAATATGGTGCTCGACCCGTTTCTGATTTTCGGCTGGGGGCCGTTTCCACGGCTGGAGCTGGCGGGGGCGGCGGTGACGATGGTAACGTCGTCTTATATTATGGCCGTGATTTCGATGTGGTTTTTGATCTTCCGCAAGCGTGTTCTGGTCGCGCCGATCTGGCACAGAGATATTTTTTCTTCATGGAAACGCATCATGCATGTGGCCATTCCCAGCATGATTAGTAACCAGATCTCGCCGATTTCCGCCGCCATCATCACCGCCATGGCGGCGGGTTTTGGCAAAGAAGCCGTGGCGGCACTGGGCGTGGCGACGCGGATTGAAAGCATGTCGACGCTGGTTTTTTATTCGCTCGGCGCGGGTCTATCGATTTTTGCGGGGCAGAACTTTGGCGCCGGAAACTATGGTCGTATTTACGAAGCGGTACGCGTTGCCACCAAATACGCGCTTTATTGGGGCGCTTTTATCGCGGCCGCTTTGTGGCTGGCGGCCTATCGTATTCCGCTGTTTTTTGACGATAACGAAACCGTGGTCGCCTATACGGCAAAATACCTGCACTGGGTGCCGCTGACCTATTTCGCGCTGGGGGTGATGGTGGTTTACAACGCCAAGCTCAATGCCATCGGTCGCCCGTTCCGCGCCACGGCGCTGATCCTGCTCAAAGCCATCGTGCTGTATGTACCGCTGGCATGGTATTTTCAGGAAAAAATGGGCTTCGAGGGTATTTTGCTCTCGCTCGTCATCACCAATCTTGCCGTCGGGGCGATTGCGGTGCTGTGGAACCGGCGGGTGCTGGGATAGGCTTTTTCTCCGCTTGACAGCCGAGGGGGGCGACGATCTATGATCTGCCTGTAGCCTCCTTTTTGCAGGTGCATCATGCCCGTCGCGGCCCAGACCATCCTTCTGCTTCTTGCCTCCAACATTTTCATGACTTTTGCCTGGTACGGGCATCTCAAACACAAAACAACAGCTTTGTGGATTGTGATTCTTATCAGCTGGGGCATCGCGTTTTTTGAATATTGCCTGCAAGTGCCGGCCAATCGTATCGGTCACGGTATTTTTAACGCGGCGCAGCTCAAGACGCTGCAGGAAATCATCACGCTGGTTGTCTTCGCCGGATTTTCGGTGTGGTATCTGAACGAGCCCCTGCGCTGGAACCATGCCGTGGGTTTCGCCTTTCTGGTGCTGGCGGCGTTTTTTATCTTTAAAAAGTGGTAGCGGGTTATTTAAAGGCGCGCTGCGCGGAGCTTATTTAAAGACGCGGTGCGCGTCGTGACCAAGGCCGAGGGCGACGCTGGCCATGCGTTCGTCTTCGGATATATCCGCCCGCGGAAAGCGCGCACGGATTGCATCTTGCAGCAGCGGCGTTTCGGTCGGCCCGCCGGTCAGAATAACGGTATCTATATTTGCCGCATCTGTCTGCGCGGATTGCAGGCAATCGTCCATCGCCGCCAGAATATCCGCCATATTGCCGCCGATGGCGCGGTCAAAATCTTCGCGTGAGACCTGTGCCGTCAGGCCGCTCTCGATAAACGTCAGCGGCGCAGCGGTGGCTGTCTGTGCGGTCAGCGTGATTTTGGTCTCTTCGACGGCGGCGAGAAGTTTATGCCCGTTTTCATGTTCCAAAACCTTGGTGAAGCGCGATAGTTTTTCGGGTTCATGGGCTTCGCGCAGGATCAGCGCCATCTCGCGCCGCTGCTGCGGGGTATATAAAAAGTTGATTTTCGACCACTCCGACATGTCGTGAAACGGTGCTAGCGGTACGGCAAGGTTCTTCTCGCCATAGGTGCCGCGATAGCCAAGCAGCGGCATGAAAGCGGCAAGGCTCAGCTGCTTGTCAAAATCGTTGCCGCCGGTGCGGATGCCGTGGCTGGCGAGAATATCGTCTTTGCGGTCGGGTTTGGCGCTGTAATCCGCACAGATTTTTATCAGCGTAAAATCCGATGTCCCGCCACCGATATCGACGACAAGCGCGAGCTTTTCGCGCGCAACGCGGCGTTCATGTGCAAAGGCGGCAGCAATAGGCTCGAACTGAAACTGTACATGGGTAAATCCGGCCTGCCGTGCCACGGCGGCCAGCTGCGCCTCTGCACTTTGGTCGGCGGCATTGTCGTCATCGACGAAATGCACGGGGCGGCCGATCATAACGGCATCAAGCGGCGCACCTGCCGCAACCTCCGCGCGCGTTCTCAGGTATTTCATGAAATCGGCGATGATTGTATCGAAATACCGCGGCTTGCCGTTGACAACGGTCGCCTGCGTCATCAGCGATGTGCCGAGCAGCCGTTTCAGGCTGCGCATAAAGCGGCCTTCCTCGCCTTCAAAAAACAGTTTCTGCGCCGCGCGACCGACCAGCGGTGCGCCGCCCGCTGCCGCAAAAAACAGCGCTGTCGGCAAGGTGCCGTGGTTACCCTCGCATGGGGCCAGCGTCACACCGCCTTGCAAATCCGGCAACGCCATCGCCGAATTCGACGTGCCAAAATCCATCCCGCAGGCGCGCATCATATAATCTCCCTCGCGGCTGCGTTTAAGCGGCTTTTTTCAGTTTGTTGCGGTGGCTGATAAGGAAGGCAAAGTTGAGGATTTTATACGCCAGCTTGGCGGCAACGAAATCGCAGCCATGCAGGTTGGGCTTGGGTGCCAGTTCGTTGACGTCGCCGCCGACGATATGGCCAACCTTGGCAACTTCGCGGATGATCGTCATGGCATCGTCCCAGAACAGGCCGCCCGGCTCCGGCGTACCGGTTGCAGGCATCAGGCTGGTGTCAAAAGCATCAATGTCAAAAGTGATATAGACCGGCTTGCCTTTGAAATGCTTCAGCGCGTCTTTCATGTTCCACTGCGCTTTTTCACGCGCCCAGAAAATTTTGATACGGTTGCCGTTTTTATCAAGGAAGGGGATTTCCTCCTGCGAGATATTGCGGATACCGAAAGAGACTACTTTGACATGCGCATGGTCCATCACGCGGCGGATCGCGGCGGCATGTGAATAATGCTCCCCGTCATAACCATCGCGCAGGTCGGCATGTGCATCGATATGCAGCACGACCAGATCTTTGTAGCGCTTGGCAAAGGGGCGAATGGAGCCGGCGGTGATGGCATGTTCGCCGCCGAACACGAGCGGGAATTTTCCGGCCTTGAGCGCGCTTTCGACCATACCCTCCAGCTGCGTCAACGCCTTGGCCTGTCCTTTGGCGATGCGCGGTGGGTTCATGGTGGCCACGCCATAGCGGCGGAAAGGTTCGCACCAGAATTCGTCATCGAACAGCTCGACCTGATGGCTGGCGTCGATCATCGCCTGCGGGCCCTTGCCCGTGCCGCCGCCGTATGAGACGGAGCTTTCCAGACCGAAGGGAATAATAACAGCTTTTGCGTCTTTGGCAGCGCCGGCGTCGGCTTTTTTCAGGCCGAGAAATCCTTTGGCGGGGGAGAGGAATTGCATGGCTTGCGTCCTTTCAAATCAGAATAAATTGTGGCCGCCAGCATAGCGGGAAATCCGCATTTGGCAAGTATGGCCTGAGATAGAAAAAGGCGGCTACCCTGCGGCAGCCGCCTTTTATCAGTATCAAGGCTTATTTCTTCTTGCCGAAGAGTTTTGCCCAGTTTTTCGGTTTGCGCTTTTTCCAGTGGCCGCGGTGATAGGCATCGGAGGCCAGCAGCGGCAGAACAGAGCCCGCTTCCGCGAAGACCATCTGCTCGAGCGCCACGTCCACTTTGCCCCAGCTGCAAGCTTCTTTCAGCGTGGAGGAAGAGCAGGCGCCGTCGCGTACATCGGCCACGGTCAGCTGGATGGCGTATTTATGCATCTCCGCATTCTTACCGAGGATTTCGGCGCAGACAACGGTATCCTGCGTGAAGTTCTTCGGCACGCCGCCGCCGATCATCAGAAGGCCGGTCGTGCCCGCCGCGATTTTAATGTCGGTCAGTTCGCGGAAGTCGGCAACGCTGTCGATCGACATATAATTGCCGGGGTTTTTGACCTGATGCAGCACCAGGCCAAAACCGGCGGAGCTGTCGGTGAAAGCGGGGCAGAAGATCGGCACGCCGTGTTCGTAGCAGGTCTGCACCAGCGAGTTTTTCTTCTTCGCGTGTTTGGTCAGGTATTTGCCCATCTCCCAGATAAATTCGCGGGAAGAATAGGGGCGGGGCTCCAGCGTCTGCGCGATTTCAAAAATCGTATGGTCAACGGCCTGAAGGCTTTCTTCGTCGATGTAGGTGTCATAGATGCGGTCGATATACAGGTCGCGCAGCTCGCGGTCGTCCACGGCTTCGGGTGCCTGATAATGTTTAAAGCCGAGGGCTTCAAAGAAGTCCATGTCAACGATAGACGCGCCGGTCGATACAATCACATCGACCATGTTGTTCTTCACCAGCTCGACATACAAATCCATGCAGCCACCAGCAGAGGTGGAACCCGCGATGGTCAGGATGCTGGTCGATGCCTTGTCCTTCAGCATGGTGTTGAAAATCTCGCAAGCGCGGCCAAGATCGCGCGAGGTGAACGACATGTCGCTCATCTGCCTGATGATGGGGCGTGCATCGAACGATTTGATGTCGATGTGCTTGACAGGCTTGGACAGCAAAACCGCTTTGCGGTTGCTTTTGGGGTGCGGTTTGACGGATTTCAGCGCGGGTTTTGCCTTGGCAGGTTTGGGTGCGGCGGCTTTCGGCGCGGGTTTCATCTTGACCGTTTTCAGGTTTCTCATGTGCGTTCTCTCTTTCCGGAAGGAAATGTCTGCGGCGCGGCGCGCGGCCTTATGCGACGCAGAACTCTGGGTCATCCGTCGTTTCGGTTGTATCTGCGTACATCGATACGACCGGAGGTGTTTTCACGCTCACGATTTCGTGCGCGGAAAAGCCGTTAAATCCGGTGCGCATGGCATTGCCATAGGCGCCGAGCTGGCCGATTTCGATGTAATCCCCCTCCCCGATATTATCGGGCAGGAAGAAGGGGCCGGGCATGTAATCAATGCTGTCGCAGGTCGGTCCGTAAAAACGGAACGGCTTCAGCGCGGATTTTCTGCCGCCCGCCGGCTTCGTGCCGGCTATTTGAACCGCAGGCGTTATGCCTGCAGCAGAGACCGCATCCGGCGTCGGACGGATAAGACGAACCGGATAGCGGAAACCCATATGGCCTGCGTCGAACAGGCTGCCGTAAGTGCCGTCGTTGATATAAAGCACATCGCCTTTGCGCAGCTCTACCTTGACCAGCACCGAGGTGCATTCAGCCACCAGCGCACGGCCGGGCTCGCACCAGAATTCATAGCGGTTCGGATGCGGCAGCGCATCCAGCCCGCGTTCAATCGCCGCCTTGTATTCAGACAGCGGGGGCGGCGTCATGTCGGGATAGGCAGACGGAAAGCCGCCGCCGATGTCGATGATGTCCACTGCCGTACGCGGCATCTGGCGCATGATGTCGCCGCAAAGCCCCAGCGCCGTGACATAGGCGTCAGGGTTCATGGTCTGGGAGCCGACGTGGAAACAGATGCCAAGGCGCGCCGATACCTTGCGCGCCGCGCGCAGCAGGGCAAGCGCCTGAGCGGGCAGGCAGCCGAACTTGTCGTTCAGAGGCATTTCCGCATTCACATTGGGTACAGCCAGACGCAGCAGCAGGCCGAGGTCCTTGCTGTTGCCGGTGGTGGCGACGATCTTGTCAAGCTCGGCCAGACTGTCGAAGGAGAAATCGCGTACGCCATAGTCGAAATAGGCGTGTTCGATGGCATGGCGGCTTTTGACCGGGTGCATAAAGGCGATATGTGCGCCGGGGCAGAGGGTGCTTACCTGCTCGATTTCTGGCAGGGAAGCGGCGTCAAAGTGGGTAATGCCGGCCTCAAACAGGCCGGCCAGCACAAAAGGGTCTGGATTGGCTTTGACAGCGTAGAGCGTTTTGCCGGGAAAATTGTGCAGGAACCAGCGCGCCGCGCTTTTCAGCGCCGCGGGACGAAAGCAAGTTACAGGAACTTCCGGGCGCGAACGTCGCACCACGTCTTCCGGACCGTCGTAATCTTCCATTGCATGTAAACCCTGTTGCGTTGTTCTTGTATAGAGGGCATCCGGCTCGTCGGGTGCCGGCGACAAGGTTGCGCCGGTCTGATCGCGTTTGCGCGACCCTCATACTTTTAGGTTATAGGACGATTCGATTCTTTGTAAAGAAAATTTCCCCCCGTGCGCCGCTGCGCGGCTCTCAGGGGGCAGATAGGGGCAGATTTTACGGCGCGCGTTGCCATCGTGCATCACTTTTGCGGGGCAGTATTGGCGGGGCGGATTGTGCGCTGCATTATTCGGGCGGAGGTCAGCGCGGTCCGCGCGGGGGGCTGTGCGGGCAGCCGCAAGCGGGCGCTGCGGCATTGAGGGGCTTGCCGCTGCTTGCCGGTATCTCGGCCGTCCGCTGGAGAGCGGGCGCAGGCATGCGGGGGCCGACAAAAATCTCCGGCTCTGCGGCGCGGCCGCGCTCCAGCAGGTCGCGCTCGGCGACTTCAAGATCGACGCCATATTTCTGGTTCACGCCAACGTAATCGACGCCGCGGACATAGCGCGTGAAAATGCCCTTGAGAATGGTCATTTTTTCGCGCGCCAGCTTGTCATCGGCGCCGTGCAGCTCGCCGTGCAGCTCGTTTTGCAGGGCCCCATAGGTACGGATCAGCGTTTCGGGGGTGATTTTGCCGTGGCGTTCGATGGCGCGGGTCTGCATCTCTGTCACAGGGTCCCATTCTTTCAGCTTTTCGATCAAAACGCTGTCCGGCGGGACGAAGGCGGCGATAATATCGCGCAGCATCTGCTGGGGCATGGAAGGCTTGAGAATTTCGAGCGCCTGCGCGATGCCTGTGGCGGCGTCCGACCCCGCAGCTGCGGCTTCGCGGCGGGCGGTGCGCCCTTCGGCATCGGCCAGCAGATAGTCCGCCATGGCGGTAATTTGGGCGGGTTTCAAGGCGGTTGTATCGTTGATCTCGAAATACAGCGCGCGGGCTTCGGGCAGTCCCATCTGCCAGAAGGCTTCCATGCCCATCTCCGCGATCCGCGTTTTGAGCAGGTTCAGCCCTTGCACCGAATAATGCATGTAGTCATGGCCGACCTCGTTCTGGCGCCATTTGATCATATGGTCGATCAGCGCGGGGTCATGGCCGCGGCGGATCATGTCGCCAGCGGCGGCGATATCGGCCAGCGCTTCTTTGTGGTGGATCACGCTGGCGGCGATGGCCAGATCGGGGTTTGCCAGTATGGCGCGCATATTGCGCGGACTGTTTTCGTTCAGCGCATCCATTTGCGCCTGTGTCATGCGGTAACGGTTGTCGAGGCAGTGCCAGCCTTCATGCGTATTGGTGAATTCGATTTTCTGCGCTTTGGTGAAGCCCGGCACATCGAAAGGCAGGGCATGGTCAGACACGGGGATAATCAGGCAGGGGCGCGCCTCCGGCTCCGTCATATTCGGGTAGGCCGAGGGGTTTTGGGTATAGGTCGGCATACCCAGTTCGGATTGATGCGGCATGGCCGCATTGGGTGCAGCGCTTTGCAGCATGTCGTCGGGGAGTGTGCGCCCGTCACGCGTCGCGGCCTGTTCGATCGCGCGGCGCACGGGCATACCCAGCGCGACAGCTACGTCGACTTTGGACGGGTCAAGAACCACGATGGCGTTGTGCATGCTGCTATCACCGCGGCCCAGATAGCTGTTCAGGCTGTCCTGCAATACTTTCAGCTGGCTGGAATAGCCCGTCTGGGCGGCTTCGGAAAGTTCGGGGTAGCGTGCCTGCGCGTCGCGCAGCAGGATACGGCGTACTTCGGTGCGGTAGCGGATCTCTTCGGCGGAGAGGGTATCGGCAGGTGTCTGCGCCAGTGCCTGCTGGGGCTGCGGCGTCTGCTGCACGGTTGTGACGGTGTCTTGCGCAGAGGGCGTGGCGGCCTGGGCGGGGCCTTGCCCGTCCAGTGTGGTCGCGCAGCCGCTTATCAGTGCGGCACTCAACAGCACGGTCGAAAAACGCCGCCGCGCCGCCTTGGCGAAAGACGCGGCGAGGGAGGTCGGACGGGCGCCTTTGCGCGCATCGGAATCTTGTTGCGGTTTCATTCAGATATAACCGTGCAATAAACGAATCTTTTTAAGAGGGTATTTTGAAATATAGTATCATTTTTTGCCATAAATATGAAAGAGTTTTTTGTCCTCCCTGTCGAGGCGGCGGAGAGTCCTATTTTACCTAAAAAATCTCTTGAAAAATAAATATTTATCAATAAGATGCGCCCACGTTTCGCCAGTTTTGCTGGCGAAGAGGGATAAAAGCGCAGCATCTATATAAAAAGGCACAAGAAGTTACATGACATCGAAGCTCAGAAACATCGCCATCATCGCCCACGTTGACCACGGCAAAACCACGCTGGTCGACCAGCTCCTGCGTCAGGCGGGTCAGTTCCGCGACAACCAGCATGTGGCCGAACGTGTCATGGACTCAAACGATCTCGAACGTGAACGCGGGATCACTATTCTGGCCAAAGTCACCTCGGTCATGTGGCACGAGACGCGTATCAATATTGTCGATACCCCCGGCCACGCCGATTTTGGTGGTGAAGTCGAACGTATCCTCAGCATGGTGGACGGCGTTGTGGTGCTGGTTGATGCCGCCGAAGGTCCGCTGCCGCAAACCAAATTCGTCTCGGGCAAGGCGCTGCAGCTGGGTCTGAAGCCGATTGTTGTCATCAACAAGGTTGATCGCCCCGATGCGCGCCCGGATGAAGTGCACGAAGAAGTCTTCGATCTTTTCGCCGCGCTGGAAGCCACCGACGAACAGATGGACTTC
>JAUXOC010000027.1 GCA_030682495.1 Alphaproteobacteria bacterium
GCCTTGTGTTATAATGCCGTATTCAGCAATAAACTTTTCTGCTGCTTCACGGAAGGTATGGCCAGAGAGGTTTGCCTTCCGTGACGTCCGAGGGGAGGGCGCGGACTCTGGTGTCATGTTAAATTTTTCCAGAAGCTTTGAAATCCTGCTGTGTTGCATCCGGCGACTGGCATCCATGTACACAGCCATGTACCACTCGCGGGCGAATTCTTTTGCCATAGTCAGGCTTTCGGCTTTCGTCGAAGCTCGGTGATTACGCCCGTCCATGTAGGTCGAGCATTGCCAAAATCGGCTTCTCTCACGTTTGTAAAGGTGGACTTTTCCGTCCATGAAGCTGTGGGTTTCGTCTTGCATCACATGCGGCCTTTCAGAGAAAGTGTGTAGCATGTGTGTAAGTATATTACAGAAATGTTAAAAAATCTAACTAATTGATTTTTAACAATTTTATGACGATAAAAATTGATGTCATAATCTTTCAAGACTAGAGCCTTAAACCACTCGGCCACCCTTCCGTTTTTGCGGAATCGCGGCACTTTAGCAGGGCGGCGGGCAAAAAAAAACGCCTAAAAATCTGTTATTTGTTTCAAATGCTTGCTATACCGAAAAGGGATCAAAGCAGGGGGTTTTTGGTGTTTTCCGTATCTTTTTTGCAGCAGGGTTTGCGCGCCGCAGTGCTGGCGGTGTTTGTATGTATGTCTGGTGCGGCGCAGGCGGCGGACAGGCCGTTTCCGGTCTGGCTGAAGGAATTCAAGCAAGAGGCGCGGCAAAAAGGGATTTCCGATAAAACGCTGTCTCAGGCGCTGCCGGAGAGCATCAAGCCGATTGACCGCGTGATCGAGCTTGACCGCAAGCAGCCCGAAGGCACAACCAGCTTCGATGATTATCTGGAACGTATTGTTAACCGCGCGCGCGTTGAAAAAGGCGTCACGCGGATGCTGACCTATCCGACGCTGCTGCGCCGTGTGAGTGAAGCCTATGGCGTGGAGAAAGAAGTGATCGTCGCGCTCTGGGGCGTTGAAACGAATTACGGCGACTACACAGGCGGTTTTGATATCGTGAACGCGCTGGCCACGCTGGCCTATGACGGCCGCCGCAGCGATTATTTCCGTGGCGAGCTTTTGAACGCGCTGAAGATCCTCGATGAAGGGCATATCCCGCATGCGCGTATGAAGGGCTCATGGGCTGGTGCGATGGGGCAGGTACAGTTTATGCCCACCAGTTTTTTTAACTTTGCCGTAGATTTTAATGGCGATGGCCGCCGCGATATCTGGACAACGCAGGCTGATGTTTTTGCCTCCGCCGCCAATTATCTGGCCAAGAGCGGCTGGAAACAGGGGCAGCCGTGGGGCCGCAAAGTGACCGTGCCCGATAACATTGACCGCAACCTGTTGGGCGTCAACAATGCCTATAGCCTGCAATTCTGGCATGACCGCGGCGTACGCCTGCCGGATGGCAAGGGGGTACCTTTCGAGGGGCTGGCGCAGGCATCGGTTGTGCAGCCGAGCGGGCCGGGAACCACGGCCTATCTGGTATATGACAATTTTAAAGTCATCCTGAAATGGAACCGTTCGTCCTATTTCGCCACGTCGGTTTTGCTTTTGGCCGAGCGTCTGCGCGAGGGCGTCAAGGTGCAGAGCGCCGTTTCGGGCCGCAGCGGCGGCTAGGGCGCATAACACCTGTTCACGGGGGGCTGAATTGGCTATCCTGTAGGGCATGACAGCAGACGTTCCATATCCCTTTACCGCAAAGGGTTCACCACATCAAAAGAAAGCCGTTTTTGCATGACCGTGTTTTCATCCCTGCGTCTCCGCGCGCGCATGCTGCCCCTGATAATGTTGGCGGCTTTGTCTTTGACAGCCTGTTCTGAAATTGAACTGGCGTCGCATGTCTTTAAAAAGGCAACATGGTCGGGTACGCAAGAAACTGCCGGCAGCTACAAGATCGGCAACCCCTATACAGTTTCCGGCGTGCGCTATTACCCGCGTGAGGATTTCAGCCTGTCTGAAACCGGCATCGCGTCCTGGTACGGCCCCAATTTTCACGGCAAGCGCACCGCGAACGGCGAAATTTATAACCAGAACGATCTGACCGCCGCGCACCGCACCTTGCAGATGCCGTCAATTGTGCGGGTGACCAATCTTGAAAATGGGCGCTCTGTCGTCGTGCGTATCAATGACCGCGGGCCGTTCAAACGCGGACGTGTCATCGACGTGTCGAAACGCGCGGCCGAGCTGCTCGGCTTTATCGGTAATGGCACCGCGCGCGTACGTGTCGATGTGCTGGAAAAAGAAAGCCGCCAGATTGCCGAAGCCGCCAAACGCGGTATGAATACGTCGCGCATGACGCCGCAGCAAGTGGCGGCTGTCGCGCCTGCGCGCCAGCCGATGTCTCCGGTGGCCACGCAGGTGTCGTCTTCTTCGTCCCGCAGTGACGGCAGAAGTGACGGCAGAACGGCTGTGCTGCGCAACGATGCCGAAGCGCTGCCGGAAAGCCTGCGCACCCCGACGATTACCGTCGAAGAGCTGACTGCGCCGGGTGCAAGGCCTTCGCGCAGCTGGGGCGGTCAGGAACAGCCGCGTCAACCACAACCGGCGCAACAGCCTGCCAGCCGCGGCGAGCGCGAGGACTTTGTGCGCACGCTGGGGCTTGAACAAGACAAAACAGCCGGTACTGCGCCGATGGCCAGCGGTCATATGAAAGATGGGCGCTTCATGCCGGATGCTGTCGTCTCGCGCGAAGAAGTGCGCCCCACAGGTATTTTTGTGCAGGCGGGGTCTTTTTCGGTGCAGGAAAATGCTGTGCGGCTGGGTGATCGTCTGAAATCGCTGGGCGATGTGCAAGTCACGCCGGTCACGGTCAGCGGCCGCCAATTCTGGCGCGTGCGCGTCGGGCCGATCGCGACAGTGAACGAGGCCGACCGTGTGCTGGATGCGGTCATTCGCGCAGGCGGCGATGGCGCCAAAATGCTCAAAAACTAATCCGTAAGACAAACAGCGTCATTCAAGACGTGACAGACGAGGGGCAAAACTGGATATGAACCGATTTTTTAAAAATGCCGCGGTGCTGGCCGCCCTGTTCTTGGTGGTCTTGGCCGCGCCCGCACAGGCGCAGGTCGAAACCACGGCAAAACAGGCGATTATCGTCGATGTCGAAACCGGCGTTATTCTGTTTGAAAAAAATGCAACAGAGCGCATGCCGACGTCGTCGATGAGCAAGGTCATGACGACCTATATGCTGTTCGAGGAATTGAAGCGCGAACGTCTTAAAATGAATGACCGTATACTGGTGAGCGAGAAAGCCTGGCGCATGGGCGGCTCAAAAATGTTTATTCACGTGAATGATCGCGTCAAGGTCGAAGATCTGGTGCGCGGCATCGTCATTCAGTCCGGCAACGATGCAACCGTCGCCGTGGCCGAAGGTCTGGCCGGCACCGAAGAAGCTTTTGCCGAGGCGATGACAGCCCGCGCGCGTGAACTGGGCATGAAAAATACGAACCTCAGAAACGCCAGCGGCTGGCCTGATCCGGATCATTATTCAACGGCGCATGACCTTGCCATTCTGGCACATCGCATTATTGCCGACTTCCCCGAGTATTATCATTATTTTGCCGAGCGTGATTTCACCTATAACAAAATAAAGCAGCAAAACCGCGACCCGCTGCTGGGGCGTGTGCCCGGTGCGGATGGTCTTAAAACCGGACATACCGAAGCCGCAGGTTATGGTTTGATGGGCTCGGCCATCCGCGACGGGCACCGCGTTATTCTGGTCATCAACGGCCTTGAAAGCGAAAAAGCGCGGGTCGAGGAAAGTGTGCGCCTGCTCGAATGGGCATTCCGCAATTTCGACCGCCAGCCTTTGGTGAAAGAAGGCGAAACGGTCGACCTCGCGCCGGTTTGGCTGGGCAGGACACCGGATGTGCCGCTGGTGGTCAAAGAAAATCTCGATGTTGTCGTGCCGCGTGCGCGCCGCAGCGAAGTGCGTATGTCGGTCAGCTACGACTCGCCGCTCTCTGCGCCGATCAAAAAAGGCACCGAAGTCGGCAAGCTGAAAATTGACATTCCACAGCAAACGCCTATCGAAGTGGCCTTGCTGACAGGCGCTGATGTTCCGCGCCTCGGCTTTTTCGGGCGCGCCAAAAACCGCGCGCGCTATTTGCTCTTCAATCAGGCGGACTAAAAGCATGACAGCGGAAAAAGGCGTTTTTATCACGCTAGAAGGCGGCGACGGTACGGGCAAATCAACACAGATACGCCTGCTCTCTGCCGCGCTCTCCGCTGCTGGCATCAATGTCGCAATAACGCGCGAGCCAGGCGGCACACCGCAGGCCGAGCGCATCCGAAATCTGCTTTTGCAGCGTGACAGCGGCGCGTTCGACCCGCTGACCGAGGCGATGCTGATGTTTTCCGCGCGGCGCGAACATCTGGTCAATAAAATCTGGCCGTCGATGGAAGCCGGGCAGTGGGTGGTTTCCGATCGCTTTGCCGATTCAACGCGCGCGTTTCAGGGCTATGGCATGGGGCTTGATCTGACTTTGATCGAACGTCTCTATACGCTCGTCGCGGGCGACTTCCAGCCGGATCTGACGCTGATTTTTGACATCGATCCCGAAGCGGGACTTGCGCGTTCGATAAAACATATGAGCCAGACGGCAAATGCGACGGAATCCACCGAAGACCGTTATGAACGCATGGGACTTGCCTTTCATACCCGCCTGCGCGAAGGGTTTTTGACAATCGCAAAACAAAACCCGCAGCGCTGCGCCGTGATCGACGCCGCGCATGATATTGAAACGGTGCATCGCGATGTGCTGGCGGTGGTGACCGAGCGCTTCGGGCTTGAATTGAAAGAGGCAAAACATGGTTAGTCTTTTTGCCGATGAAGAAGATGCCTTTGATGATGACACAGATGCCGCGGGTGCGCTTGCCGATGCCGCCGCACCGGCGGTGGCCGAAGAAGTCACGCCGCGCAGCAATGCGGAATGCATCGGCCACGAAGCCGTAGAAAAAGCACTATTGGCGGATTTTAATGCGGGACGTATGCCGCATGCGCTGATCCTTTCCGGCCCGCCCGGTATCGGCAAGGCCACGTTGGCCTATCGGCTTGCGCGGTTTTTGCTGTCGCAGGGGACAGAAGATGCAGGGGCAGGGCTTTTTGGCGATGCCGCACCGCCGGAAAATATGTATGTTGCCTCTGAAAATCCCGTCTTCCGCCGCGTGCTGTCGGGTGGCCATGCGGATTTGCTGACGGTCGAGCGTGAATTCGACGAAAAACGCGGGCGGCTCAAAAACGATATTTCCGTTGAAACCGTTCGGCGTATTCATCCGTTCCTGCGCAAGACAGCGGCAGAGGGCGGCTGGCGTGTGGTGATCGTCGATAGCGCGGAGTATCTGAACCAGAGCAGCCAGAACGCGCTTTTGAAAATCCTTGAAGAACCGCCGAAAAAAACCGTGCTGATTTTGACAACGGCGCAGCCCGGCGGTTTTTTGCCGACTATTCGTTCGCGTTGCCGCATGGTGCCGATGGCGCCGCTGGGCGAGATGCAGATGTCGGCGCTGCTGGATCGCTTCGCGCCCGGTCTTGCGCCTGCGCAAAAAACGATGCTGGTGAAACTGGCCGAAGGTAGTATCGGCCGCGCGCTGCAATTCCACGAAGATGACGGTATCGCGCTCTATCAGGATTTGCTGAAAGCGGCGGCGAGCTTGCCCGATCTGGATATGTTGCTGGTGCATGACCTTGCCGATAAATTCGGCAAATTCGGGGCGGAGCGTGCTTTTGATACCGCCTGCGGCATTATGACGGGCTGGTGCGCGCGGCTGTCGCGCCTGCAGGCAAGGGGCGAGCCGATACTGGATGTTTTACCCGGTGATGCCGAGGTTTTTCAAAGGCTTGCCACCCTCTATCCGCCGCAACATTTCATTGAAACATGGGAGAAGCTGACGCGTCTCTTTGCGCAGACAGATTCTTATAATCTTGACAAGCGGCAGGCCATAATCGCATCTTTCCAGATGCTCCAGAACCCGAACCATCCGGGCCTCGCCATATGATGACGGCTCCGCAAGAACAAACAGAGGCGCAAACGCGCACGAAAAGAGGGCACTAAAATGACCAAGCAGCCTTTCTACATCACCACGGCGATTTCATACGTGAATGCGCCGCCGCATATCGGCCACGCTTACGAAGTGATCGGCGCGGACGTGATGGCGCGTTTTAAACGACTGGACGGCTTCGACGTTTATTTCCTGACCGGCACGGATGAACACGGCCAGAAGGTCCAGAAAATGGCGCAGTCGAAAGACAAAACGCCGCAGGCTTTTTGTGATGAAATCGCCGCCACGTTCCAGGACATGGCCGATTACCTGAATATCTCCAACGACCAGTTTATCCGCACCACGCAGGAATCTCACAAAGAAACCAGCCGCAGCGTATGGGAAAAACTCACGGCCGCCGGTGATATTTACCTCAACAAATATGCCGGCTGGTATTCAGTGCGCGATGAAGCCTATTACGGCGAAGACGAGATGACCACGCGCGAAGACGGCAAGAAAATCTGCACCGCAACCGGCACCGAAGTGGAATGGATCGAGGAAGAAAGCTATTTCTTCAAACTCTCCGCCTATGAACAAAAGCTGCTCGACCTATACGAAAGCCAGCCGGATTTTATCCAGCCGTCTTTCCGCCGCAACGAAGTCACCAGTTTCGTCAAACAAGGGCTCAAGGATCTTTCGATCTCGCGCACCAGTTTCGATTGGGGCATCAAGGTGCCGGGCGATGAAAAACACGTGATGTATGTCTGGGTCGATGCGCTGATTAACTACATCAGCGCGCTGGGCTATCCGGCAGACAAAGACGGGTTGATGAAAAAATACTGGCCTTGCGACGTGCATTTGATCGGCAAAGATATCGTCCGTTTTCATGCGGTGTATTGGCCGGCGATTTTGATGTCGCTGGGCTTGCCGCTGCCCAAGCGTGTTTTCGGTCACGGGTTTTTGCTGACCGGTGGCAATAAAATGTCTAAGTCGGTGGGCAATGTGATCTCGCCGCGCGCGCTGGTCGATAAGTTTGGCGCGGATTCCAGCCGTTATGCGCTGATGCGCGAAGTCACATTCGGTCAGGATGGCGATATTTCATGGCCGCTGATGACCGCGCGGATTAATGCGGAACTGGCGAATAATATCGGCAACCTTGTGCAGCGTACATTGTCGCAGATCAACAAAAACTGTGACGGCAAAGTGCCGCAGCCCGGCATCCTTGAGGACGTCGATCATGCATTGCTCACCCATACGGGGCAGGAGATGCTTATCAATGTCCGCGGAGAGTTTGAAAAGCTGCAATTCAGCCGTGCGCTTGAGGAAATCGTGCGCGCCGCCAATGCCGCCAATGCCTATATCGACGAACAAGCGCCT
The DNA here is from genome assembly GCA_030682495.1 of Alphaproteobacteria bacterium. GTDB lineage: Bacteria > Pseudomonadota > Alphaproteobacteria > Micavibrionales > UBA2020 > UBA2020. The sequence continues at coordinate 7,404 of JAUXOC010000027.1, forward strand.
TGGACGCTGAAAAAGACCGATCCGGCGCGCATGCAGACGGTGCTGTATGTGCTGGCCGAAACGATCCGCAATCTGGGTCTGATTTTGCAGCCTTTCGTGCCGGTGGCGGCGTATAAAATTCTCGATCAGGTTGGCGTTGCTCCGGATCAGCGCGATTTTGTCTACATCGGCGCGCAACATGCGTTACAGCCTGCAACGCCGCTGCCCAAACCCGAAGGCGTCTTCCCCCGCATTGTCGAGGAAGAAGCCGAAGCCGCGCAAGAAAAGACCGCGTGATGCTGGTCGATAGCCACTGCCATCTGGATTATCCGGATTTCGCGGAGGAGGGCGTCGCGGAAATTGTCGGCCGCGCGCGCAGCGCCGGTGTGCAGCAGATGCTGACCATCTGCACGCAGATTGCGCATTTCGACCGTATCCGCGCGGTGGCCGATGCTTTCCCTTATATCCACTGCACCGTTGGCACGCATCCGCACCACGCAGCAGAAGAAGCCGAAGTCTCTCTGTCTACCGCCGACATCGTTGCCCTGACCAAATTGCCCAAGGTCGCGGGCATTGGCGAAACGGGGCTGGATTATTATTACGATTATGCGCCGCGTGATGTGCAGCAGCGTGTTTTTGAAAATCATATCGCGGCGGGGCTGGAAACCGACCTGCCGCTTGTCATCCATACGCGCGATGCCGAAGAAGATACCATGCGTATTCTGCGCGAAGCCGGACAAGGCAAGGCGCGCGGCGTGATGCATTGTTTCAGCGGCACCAAATGGCTGGCCGAGCAGGCGCTTGATATCGGATTTTATATCTCGTTTTCGGGTATCATTACCTTCAAGAAGGCGGAAGAGCTGCGCGAAGTTGTACGGCGCACACCGCTTGACCGCATTCTTGTCGAAACCGACAGCCCCTATCTGGCGCCCGTGCCCAAGCGCGGCAAACGCAACGAGCCGTCTTTTGTCGTGCATACCGCGCGCATGGTGGCAGAGCTGAAGGGCGTTTCCTACGAAGACATCGTGCACCAGACGGGAGAGAATTTCTTTAATCTCTTCGGCCGCGCGCGCATGACGGATAGCGTATAATAAAAAAAGACCGGAACAACAAAAAGGATATCAAAAATGAAGTTTACGGTTTTAGGATGTGGCTCTTCGCTGGGGACGCCGGCGGCGGGCGGATTTTGGGGAACCTGCGACCCGCAAGAGCCGAAAAACTACCGCAACCGCGCATCGCTTCTGGTGCAGTCGGAAAAAACGAATATTTTGATCGATGCCAGCTATGACCTGCGCCACCAGCTGAACAAAATAGGTCTTAAAAAACTGGATGCGACGCTCATCAGCCATGCGCATTCAGACCACGTCAATGGTATCGACGACCTGCGCGTGCTGGCCTATCATAACAACCAGATGATGCCGGTTTACAGCAACAAGGAAACGCTGGACGAAATCGACCGCCGCTGGCCGTATCTGTTCAATACCAGCAGCAACGGCATTTACGTGCAATCATTCAGCCGCCACGAAGTCGGCAATTACGATACGTTCAAGATCGGCGATGTCGAGATTGAAACCTTCGAACAGGATCACACAACCTGCCTGTCCCTCGGCTTCCGCTTTGGTGATTTTGCCTATTGCGTCGATGTCGCGGAAATGCCTGAAAAATCGCTCAAGACCTTGCGCGGCATCGAAACCTGGATTGTGGATGCCAGCAGCTATAACAAAGAAAGCGTGATGACACACGCCAACCTGAAGCGCGTGACGGAATGGGCGGCGATCTTAAAGCCGAAAATGACCTATATCACCGTGCTGACCACGCATATGGATTACAACAAACTGTGCGACGAATTGCCGCCGCATATCCGTCCTGCTTACGATGGCCTTGAAATAGACATGAAGGGTAACAGCCGTTAAGCAAGGCTTTTGATCTCGATTTTGTCTAGATCGTGGGCTCATAAAGATTCTCAAAAACAGTCGTCATGCCCGCCTTGCGCGGGCATCCGGAAGGCCGTCCGGCCGTCACATGAATTACAAGACGCGCAGACGCGCTACCGGATGCCCGCGCAAGGCGGGCATGACGGTAGGAAGAGAGATTGAAATAACTCAGAATTTATAGGTGCACAACACCTAGCAAAAAAAGCGGCACTTGCAGGTGCCGCCTTTTTTTGCGTCTTTAACGAGAGATCATCCCTGCTTGCGCGCTGGCGCCGTTTTGCGGACGTTGTCGTTGTTCGGTTTTTTCTCGACCGTATCGAGCGCTTTGCCGATGATTTCCTTGATACCGACATCCAGCGTTGGCACGGCCATGATACGTTCCATCTGTTCGACCATCAGCGCCTGACGCTCCACGTCATAGCGCTTGAACTGGGTAAAGCGCTTGGCGAGGTTGGTCGCCGTTTTCGCATTCACATCGTTCAGCTCGATGATCGTATCGGCAAGGAATTTATATCCGCTGCCGTCCTTGTTGTGGAAGGCAGACGGATTGCCTGCCGTAAAGCCGCCGATCAGCGCATAAACCTTGTTAGGGTTGGTGGCGTCATAGGCTTCGTGTTTCATCAGGCCTTGGACACGCTCCAGTGCGCCCTCGGCGGGGCGGCCTGCTTGCAGCGACAGCCATTTGTCGACAAGGTTGTTGTTGTCCTTGTAGCGGCTGTAGAAATCCTCCAGCAGCTTGTCGCCAACTTGCACGGCCGCTTCGGTGGTCATTTTGGTTGTGACAGCCAGTGCCGCGAGTTTTTCGGTCATGTTTTTGGAATGGCCGTATTGCGCCACGGCATCGTGCGCAGCTTCGGGCGTTTCCAGCTTGCCGATAAAGCCGAGCGCTGTGTTGTGCAGTTCGCGGCGGCCGACCTGTGCGGGGATAACGTTATAGGTTTCCCCCGCAGGCGCGGCGGTGGTGGTATAGATGGCTTTGAAATCCGCTTCGAATTCCTTCGCCAGTGTCGATTTCAGGAAATCGATGGCTTCGGATACCGCATCAGGGTCGAGGACTTTGAGATCCTGAATGATGATGTTGTAGGGCGGCAGGCCAAGCGTGCGCGCGTTAAAGGCAAGATCGCCGGCAAGCGCGTTTTTCACGTTTTCGCCATAAGCGTCGATAAAGTGGCGGTCAATCGTCAGCGGCAGGTCGTTTTCGGCCTGCGCCACCAGTTTATGCAGCGTTTTGACCATCAGGCGTTCGGTCGCTTCGTATTTGTTAAAGCCATCGCTGTCGTGCGCCATGCGGAAGATCATTTCATCATCCGTCGGCTGGGTGGTAATTTTGACGGGGGCAGAGAACCCGCGCAGCACCGAAGGCACAACGGGGCCATCGACGTTTTTAAATTCAAACGTCTGGCTGGCCTCGGTCAGATGCAGCACGCGCGTCGTCGGCGTTTCGGCGCCGGCGTCGTCAGTCGAAAGAGACAGCGCGATATCCTTGCCGTCCTTGCCGATCAGGCCGACGGCGATCGGCATGTGCAGCGGCTCTTTGTCTTTCTGGTCGGCGGTGGGGGCTGTGTTCTGGCTCAGCGTCAGGCGATAGGTCTTGCTGGACGCGTCATAAGCGCCGCTATAGCTGATATCGGGCGTGCCCGACTGGCTGTACCATTTGCGGAATTGGGTGAGGTCGATGCCGGAGACTTCCTGCATCACATCGACAAAATCGTCGCAGGTGACGGCTTGACCATCGAAACGGCTGAAATATTCATCCGTACCCGCGCGCCATGTGGCTTCACCCATCATGGTGTGCAGCATGCCCAGAACGTGCGAGCCTTTTTCGTAGATCGTGCCGGTGTAGATGTTATCGAATTCTTCCACGCGGTCAGGGCGGATCGGGTGCGACGTGGGGCCGGAATCTTCCATGAACTGGGTAGAGCGCAAGCCAACGGCATCGTCAATGCGCTTGTTTTCTTTGGAGTGCATGTCTTCGGTGAACTGGCGGTCACGCAGAACGGTGAAGCCTTCTTTCAGCGTCAGTTCGAACCAGTCGCGCACGGTGACGCGGTCGCCGGAATAGTTGTGGAAGTATTCATGGCCGATGACGGCTTCGATATCGATCAGCTCGTCATCCGTCGACATTTCAGGCGTACCAACAAGGTATTTGACGTTAAAGACGTTCAGACCTTTGTTTTCCATGGCGCCTGCGTTGAATTTATCAACGGCGACGATATGGAAGCAATCCAGATCGTATTCACGGCCATAGCGGTCTTCGTCCCACTTCATCGAACGTTTCAGCGATTCCATCGCCCATGTAATTTTATCTTCATAGCCGTCCTGCACGTAAATGCGCAGGTCGACTTTTTTGCCGTTCATGGTGGTGAAAGTGTCTTCGAGGACGTGCATGTCGCCCGCGACAACGGCAAACAGATAGCTCGGCTTCGGCCAGGGATCTTTCCAGTTGATGCTGTGGCTGCCATCGCCGTTGTCGGTCGTCTTGACAGGATCGCCGTTGCCATTTGACAGCAGCACGGGAAATTTTTGTTTATCCGCCGTCAGCGTGACGTCATAGGTCGCAAGGTTGTCGGGACGGTCGAGGAAATAAGTGATGCGGCGGAAGCCCTGCGCTTCGCACTGCGAGCACAGAATATCGCCCGCCATATAGATGCCCGAAAGAGTGGTGTTTTCCGCCGGATTGATCTCGGTCACGATTTCAAGGTCGAAGGGCTGTGCGGGCGGGTTTTTGAGAATCAGGTTTTTGTCAGTGACGACGAATTCGCTGCGGTCCATATCGCGCGTGACGCCGTTTTCGGTGATCTTCAGGGCTTTCAGCTTCAGCGCCTCGCCATCCAGCACCAGCGCGCCGCCGGCATTCGGCAGGTCGGGGTTGTGGGTGACATGGATACGGCTGGTCACCACCGTGGCCGTTTCGTCGAGCGCAATGTCCAGATTGACCGAGGGAATTTTATATTCCGTGGGGCGGTAGTCGTTGCGGAAGAGCGGGTTGCGGGCGGGGTCGAAGATAAAATCTTTTTTCGCGGCCATGGGTGTGCAGGCTCCGTGTATATGTGACTGAGAGTGAGTATTAGGCAGTCTAATTTGCCAGAAAGTTTCCGTCAACCGATGATTGACGTAATAATGTTGCTTTTTGGGGTATTTTGAGTGCCTTCAGGCGGCGGGCTGGTATAAAATTCTGTTTTCATTAAAAGTTTCAATCACATGCCCGCGCCGCACGCCATAGACCAGATGCGCCATGGTTTCGCCAAGCGCAAAGAAAACATCGCCGGAGGTCAGCTCTCTGTGCGCGAAAAGCCCCTGCATGGCCGTATAGCCCGTCTGCGGGCCATCTGAGAGCACCTGAGCTAGTTTGTCGAGCCGAGCCGTGTGATGTTCCAAAATCGCGTCAATACGGTCATGCAGGCCACGGAACGGGATACCGTGCGAAGGCAGGACCAAGGCATCATCCGGTACGGCTGCACGGATACGGCGAAGTGTTTCCATATATAAATCGACAGGATCATGGCCGGGCGGGTTGCCGGGGAAATAGCTGATGTTCGGCGTGATGAACGGCAGCACCATGTCGCCCGCGATCAGGATATTATCTTCGGCATTATACAGGCTGGCATGTTCTGGACTGTGGCCGTAACCGCCGATGATCTGCCACAGGCGGCCGCCCAGCAGGATATTTTGCTCCGGATGCACGGCCACGGTTTCGGGCGGCGGCGGGTGGATGATATTGCGGTAGCCCGTGCGGCGGTTGAGCAGTTTTTCAAGCACGTCTTCGGCAACGCCCGCATGTGTGTAATAGGGGCGATAGAGCTGTTCCAGCTGCTCGACGCTGTCTTCGTCGGTCAGGGTTTGCACCATGCGCCATTCGCCGGGCGTCATCTGCACGGGTGCGCCGGTTTTGTGCTGCAACCATCCGGCAAGACCGAAATGGTCAGGATGAAAATGTGTCATGAACAAGGTTTCGACGGGCTTGCCGGACAGCCGGCCTGTGAAAACCGCTTCCCACTGTGCACGTGTGGAGGCGTCTTCAAAGCCGCTATCGATGATGCTCCAGCCTGCATCGCCGCCGTCGAGCAGCCAGATATTGATATGGTCCAGCGCAAAGGGCAGCGAAAAGCGCAGCCAGAAAATTCCCTCCGCAATTTCCACGGTTTCGGTCGCGGCCGGCTGCGGAAAAATCGGTGCGTAGTCTTTTTTAAGGGGTTTCAACAGCGGGGTCTGCCTTGTATGTAGAGTCTTCGGGGCTGCGTTCGCCGCGCAGCTCGGCGGCTTTGCGGTTGGCGTAGTTGATCTGGCGCTGAAACCATGAATCGCGCACGGCGTTCTGCATTTTGCCGCGCGCCTCCAGCCATTCATCCTGCGTGATGTATTTCGGTTCGTATTTGAAATCGTCCGGCGGGATCAGCACGGTGCGTTTTGTGCCGGGCATATCGGGCACGTCGATTTCCTCGCGTTTCGTGTCCGGATGCTCCAGCAGGGCAAGCTTGCCTTCCGACCCGCCTGCGCAAAGTTCGCGGTTCGGGCCGCGCAGACCCATCGCACTTTCGGTGCGCAGGATGGTGATGAACAGGTCATGCATTTCTTTGGCCGTCATAAAATCGAAGACGTAATCCAAAAGCGCATAGCGCGGTTTGACAAGGCCTGTGCGTAGTTCGCGCACGGTTTTGTCCTCGCAGCGCAGCGCGTCGGTTGCGGCCAGCAGATCGAACGTCAGCAGGCTGGCGAAAGCGGTTTTGGAAAGGTCGATATATTCATTGCGCAGCCCCTGAAGATCGAATGCCTGCGCCGCCAGATAGGCGAGGTCTGTATAGAGCATGAAATAGAAACTGTTGATGGTTTCAAGGTTCTGATGCCCTGCCGAATTGTCGCGCGCCCAGTCAAGCGCAACGGCCAGCAGCGGCGGGTCTTTGCGGATATGTGCATGGATATAGGTGCTGACATCTGCCGCAGTGCGGGTTTGCGCCAGTTTGTCGAGGTTGGCATAGAACTGCTTGTGCTGCTCCGCGATATTGCGCGATGCGGCCTGTCGCGCGGCAGCGGTTTCGGCTTGCGTGGGTAGGATATTTTTAAGCAGCATCCCGCCGCCAAGAGCCAGCAGGGCGACAGCGCCGAGGGCGCAAAAAACAAGGAGGGAGCGTGGCATGGCGTTTTCGATAACTCTTTTGGAGGGGTTTTCACCATCTTAGCGGCTTTTTTGCTTTTTTATAGACTAATTCATCGCCTATGATAGCAGACACCCGCGGTGGGACTTTTGCCGGACGGGCAGGTATTTAGGGGGGACGTGTGACTTTTTCGCTGGATCATCGGCTGGCTGACAGTTCGTTCCATGTCGAAGACTGGAGCTTGTGCCGCGTTTGCCTGAAAAATGACCAAAACTGGCCGTGGCTCTATCTGGTGCCGATGCGCGAAGGGGCGCGGGAATTCTGCGACCTGTCTGCCGCCGACCAGCAAACGCTGATGACCGAAATGGCCCGCGCGCAGGCCGCGCTGAAAGCGCTTTATGCGCCCGACAAAATCAATACCGCCGCGCTCGGCAACATGGTGCCGCAGCTGCACATCCATATTTTCGCAAGATATACCACCGATCCGGCATGGCCGAAGCCGGTCTGGGCGCTCGATATTGCCGAGCAGCCTTATGATCCGGCGGCGCGTGATGCCGAAATCGAAAAACTCCGCGCGCATTTTGCCGCGGACAATCAACAGACAGGCCAGCAGGCCGGTCAACAGGAAATGGCAAAAGGGGATAAAACTGTATGTCAACGATGACTTTTTGTCAGGGGCTTTACGAGCTGATGGACAGCTACGACGGGTTCATCATGGACCAGTGGGGCGTGCTGCATAACGGCGTGCAGGCCTACGAGGGTGTGATCGACAGTCTCGGCAACCTCAAGCAGCGCAAAAAACAGGTCGTCATTCTGTCCAACTCCGCCAAGCGTTCCGACGACAACGTAGAGCGTTTGAAAAAGCTCGGCATCAAGCCCTCCATGTATAAATCCGTTGTCACAGCGGGCGAGGTGACATGGCAAGGTCTGCGCGCGCAGAAAGAAACACCGTTCAAGGATATCGGCAAGAAATGCTATCTGATTTCCCGCGCCGATGACCGTGGACTTTTGACCGGTCTTGATATCGAGGTGACCGACGACATCGACGAAGCGTCGTTTATCCTTATCACCAGTTTTGACCCGAATGGCACCAAGCTTGAAGACCTCGACCCTGTTTTCAAAAAAGCCGTGGTGCGCCGCTTGCCCGCCATCTGTGCGAACCCCGATATGATTACCGTCTACGGTCATGAACGCGCCGTAGGGCCCGGTGCGGTTGCGAAGCGATACCACGACCTCGGCGGCATGGCGCATCTGATCGGCAAGCCGCACAAGACCATCTTCAGATATGCACAAGGATTGTTCGAAGGCGTCATTCCGTCGCGCATCCTTGTGATCGGCGATTCACTCCAGCACGATATTGCGGGCGCGATTGCGGTTGATATGGATACGGCTTTTGTCACATCCGGCATCCACGGCAGCGCGTTCCCCTCCGGCATTTCGCCCGAACAACGGCGCAAGGCGATGGAACATCTGGCGCAAATCTACGGCGGTATCCGCCCCAACTGGGCACTCGACAGCCTCATCTGGCAAACCCCCGAAGCCGCCCTGCGCGAACGCGAACGGGCGCGGATGAAGGAATAGGTCAGGCTCTTTTTTCTGTTTCAGATTTTACTCATGCACCGGCGGCGGCTCGTAGTCGTCGGTGTCTGATGCGTATTCGGTGCAGAGGACGGCATAGGCAGCTTTGATGTCGGGCATAGCGCGCTCGACGGCGGCTTCGCCTTCTTCGATCAGTTCCTCCGCGCGGTCAAATTCCATCAGGCCGATATGGCCGATACGCGGCACGATCAGCACGTCGGGCGGGTCACCCGCGAGGCGGGAGCGCGCAAGGCGGTCTTGCACAATGTTCAGCGACGAGACCATGACGCCGAAAATGCTCGGCCCCGAATTTTCGCGGCGGAACACCCGCTGGATGAGGCCTTTTTTCTTTTGCTCTTCGACCTGTTGCGGCCCTTCGAAATTGAGCAGGTCGAAACCGGCAACGGTGGGAATGGTATCGCCCGGCCGTTTGCTCTTGCCGATGATGTCGCCGCCGACGTTGACGGCAATCGTCATGCGCGCGCCGTTGGCCGAGCAGGCAGAAACCGGCACGGGATTGACCAGCGCGCCGTCAATCAGCCAGCGGTTGTTCATGAACACAGGCGGAAAAATACCGGGCAGGGAGAAAGAGGCGCGCATCACATCAACCAGACGCCCCTTGCGCAGCCAGACTTCGTGGCCGGTGACAAGGTCGGTTGTGATGGCGATAAACGGATGCGGCAGCTGTTCGACCCGTACATCGCCGAAATTTTCCAGCATCAGCTTCATCAAACGTTCACCGCCGATCAGGCCGCTGGATTTGACGCGGAAATCCAGATACGACAGCACCTTGAATTTTGTCAGCGAATAAGCCCATTCCTCGACCGCATCCAGCCGGTGCGCCAGATAAGCGCCGCCCATCAGCGCGCCCATGGATGAACCCGAAATAACGGTTGGCTCGATGCCATGGCGTTTCAGGGCGCGGATGACGCCCAGATGGGCAAAACCGCGGGCAAGGCCGCTGCCCAGCGCCAGCCCGATACGCGGTGGTGCAGACATATGCACGGTTTTATCCGGTGACTGGGTTTTCAGCCCGGGGCTGGCGGGGGGGACTTCTGTGCCTTTTTTGTCTTTGCCGAACATGGCGGACGCCTCATTTTTTATTATGTTTATTTGCTATTATGTTTATCTTTGGGAGATTAGAGACTAAACTCCCGTCCTTGACTGTAGTATAACACGGTTTGAGAAATCATTAACAACCGCTCATCAGGAAAAGCTCTTCTTGGCGAAACCGTCTTTCCCCACCTCTCTGCCCACGGCCAGCTGGCCGTTGATCCGCCGCGTCTTCCGGCTTTATGTCCGTCCTTATCTGGGCAGTCTTGGCGCGGCTGTTTTGCTGATGCTTTTGGCCGCCGCCATGACCGGCGCCATGGCCAAGCTGATGGAGCCGATTATCGACAAGGTCTTCACCCAGCGTGACCAGAGCATGCTCTGGCCGGTGGCCGGCGCGGTGATGACGGTTTTTGTTGTGCGCGGTTTTGCGACCTATGGCCATACCGTTATCATGAACAAGCTGGCGCAGCGTTCCATTGCCGATATCCAGCGCGATATGTTTGCACATCTGGTTTATGCCGATCTGGCGTTTTTCCACGGCCAGCAAAGCGGCATGCTGTTGTCGCGTTTTGTGTCGGACGTCAACCAGATTCGCTCCGCGCTGCTCCAAAGCATGACGGGGCTGGGTAAAAACCTCTTTACCCTCGTCTTCCTGCTGGGCGTGATGTTCTATCAGGATTGGAAGCTGACGCTGATTTCTATTTTCGCTTTCCCTGCCGCAGCGTTTTTTGTCGCGCGGCTGGGCAAAAAACTACGCAAGGTTTCGACCAATACGCAGGTCGAAATGGGGCAGCTGACCAGCATGCTCGGGCAGGCTTTTCAGGGCAGCAAACATGTCAAGTCATATGGCATGGAAGAATTTGAAAAGACACGGGTAAACAAAAACATCGACCGCATTCTGCGCCTGATGCACCGTGCCTTTCGCGTGTCCGCCAGTGCAACGCCGATTTCAGAGGCGCTCAGCGGTCTTGCGATTGTCACGATCATCGTCTACGGCGGCATGCAGGTGATTGCCGGCGAAAGCACGGCGGGTAAGCTGTTTTCGTTTATCGCCGCTTTCCTGCTGGCCTACGAACCTATGAAACGTCTTGCGCAACTGAATAACGTCATGCAGATGGGTCTTGCCGCCGTTGACCGCTTGTTCCAGCTGCTCGACCAGCCGCCTTCGATTGCCGACAGGCCGGACGCGGTCACGCTGGCGGCCAAAAACCCTGCGATCATCTTTGACGATGTGCGGTTCACGTATGCCGACGGCACAGAGGCGCTGCAGGGTGTCAGTTTTACCGTGCCCGCAGGCAAGACGGCGGCGCTGGTCGGCGAATCCGGTTCGGGCAAATCGACAATCCTTAATCTGATCCCGCGCTTCTACGATGTGACGGCCGGACAAATCCGCATCGACGATACCGATATTCGTGACGTGACGATTAAAAGTCTGCGCGGCAGCATGGCGCTGGTCAGCCAGGAAGTGGCCATTTTCAATGACGCCGTGCGCGACAATATCGCCTATGGCACCGAAGGCGCGACCGAAGAACAAATCATCGCCGCCGCTAAAAACGCCGCCGCGCATGATTTTATCATGGAGCTGCCGCAGGGCTATGACACGATTGTCGGTGAAAACGGCGTGAAGCTCTCTGGCGGGCAGCGTCAGCGTATTTCGATTGCCCGTGCAATGCTGCGCAATGCGCCGCTGCTGCTGCTGGACGAGGCGACATCCGCGCTTGATACCCAGTCGGAACGTCTGGTGCAGTCCGCGCTTGAACGTCTGCAGGAAGGCCGCACGACGATTGTCGTGGCGCATCGCCTGTCGACCATTATGGATGCCGATATCATTTACGTCCTGAAAGAAGGACGCATCGTCGAGACCGGAAAACACGAAGATCTTTTGGCCGCAGGCGGATATTACAGCCGCCTTTACGGCAACCTGATACGGGAGAGTGCATAAATGATTACTTTCCTCGCCCGTATTGTCTTCCAGCTTTTGGCGGTTTATGCCGTCGTTCTGATTGCGGTCTATCTCGCGCAGCGCAGCTTGCAGTATTTCCCTGACAAAAATTATCCCGGCACACCGCAAGACAACGGCGTGCCGGATATGGAGATTGTCGAGCTGAAAACCGAAGACGGTCTTATCCTGAATGCATGGTTTGCGCCGCCGCCCAAAAAAGACGGGCAGATTGTCGTTCTTTTCCATGGCAACGCGGGGCATATCGGCCACCGCGCGATCAAGGCGCAGCATTTTATTGATCGCGGCATCGGCGTTCTGCTGCTGGAATATCGCGGTTTTGGTGGCAATCAAGGCCGACCGACGGAGCAGGGGCTTTACCACGACGGCCGCGCCGCGCTCAGGTTCCTCGAACAAAAAGAATATACGGTTTCGCAGCTTATCTTCTACGGCGAAAGCATCGGCAGTGGCATTGCCGTGCAGATGGCGCTTGAAATACAGCCGCGTTACATGATCCTCGAAGCGCCGTTTTCCAGCGCGGCGGATGTGGCGAAGAGGCAATACTTCTTCCTGCCGATCGATTTTTTGATGAAAGACCGCTACGACAACATCGAAAAAATCGCAGACATCAAAACCAATCTGCTCATTGTCCATGGCGACGAAGATTTCGTTATTCCAATCGATCTGGCAGAGCGTTTATTCGCGCGCGCCAATCACCCCAAAGAATTTATCACCATCAATGGCGGCCATCATAATGATCTGTTCGATCATCACGCGGGCCATATCGTCAATGAATGGCTGGAAAAGCAGATCGCCGCCGAAACGGTTGTCACGCCAGCAGAATGACCGCCGCATCTGCCCTGCATTTTACGGACGATATCCGCGCCGCTGCCGCGCATGTGGCGGCAAATGCCCGCCATGTCCGGCTCAACCAAGAATCTATCGTGCCTTTCACACGCAGCCTTTTGCACACGCGGCGCGCGCGAATGACGGCGCTTGATATGCAGACGCTGTGCGGCGGCACAACAGCTGAAGAAAAAACCGCCTATGCGCTTGCGCTTGATGCCATTAATTTCGGCTCCGGTTATTTTGAACTGGCGCGGCAAAGCGGTGTTGCGCTTGAATATGCCGATCTGGCGCGTGCCTTGCGTCATGCTTTCGACGCCAAGGGCTTTTCAGATCCGGCGCGCTGGGCAGAGATAACGCCGCAGGATTGTCACGCGCTCTTCGTGATTCCCGCGGGTGCTCATCCCCAGCTGGACGATCTTATGACGCTCTTTGCGCGTCACTTACAGGAGGCGGGCGCAAAAATCGTATCGGATTATGGCGGCCGTGCGCTGAATTTGCTGGAGGCCGCAGACCGCTCCGCAGAGCGGCTGGCGGCGATGGTTGGCGCATGGGATGGCTTTCGCGACGTGGCTGAATATCACGGATCAGCCGTGCCGGTTTTTAAACGGGCGCAAATTTTTGCCGCCGATGTTTGGCTGGCATTGGGCGGCGCAGGCGCAGCGGATTTTCAGGATATGCACCGCCTGACAATTTTTGCCGACAATATGGTGCCGCATGTGCTGCGCCACGGCGGGGTCCTGTCGTATGATCCTGCGCTGGCGGCCCGCATCGATGCGGGGCAGGAAATTCCGGCAGGCAGTGCCGAAGAGATAGAACTGCGCGCGCTTGCCATCCACGCCTGCGAAATCATCCGCGATGCGGCGCAGGCAGCCGGAGATAGGGCGCTGACGGCTGTTAATCTCGACCATATCCTGTGGAACCGCGGCTACGAAGTCGACCTTATCGACCTGCCGCGCCACCGTACGTGTACGGTTTGGTATTGAGCGGTTGATTTATCTACGCCTGCGCCCAACAAAAAAGCCGATAGTCGCCGCAGGGATAAAGCCAAGCAAGAGGGACAAAACGGCGCCTTTTATAAAAAAACTGATGATAAAATAGCCGGCAATCCCCGAAAAAAAACTGTAGCGCAAAGCGCGGCTGCCATGCAGACCGCAAAGGCGGGATATCGTGAAATTAAAGACATTTACAGCGATCAGCACCGTCGACCATAAAAGAAAAATGCCGCCTGAGATAATAGACACAAAGGCCAGATGCTGAAGTATCGATTGCTGGGAAATATATTCGTCTATTCCCAGAGCCGTACCGCTGAGGGCGATGCCGACCACAAGCTTGATGATGATACCGCGGATTGAAAATCGGAAATCCGGGTTATAGTTCTGTAATACGCCGCCGTTATACGCGCCGCCAGAGGGAGCCCCGGAGGGAGGCTGTTTGGTCTGTTTGACCAGATTGTCTGCCGCCATTTCCGTGGCGTTTCTGGGCGGACCGAGGGCGTCACCGTAGATGGCGCGCTTTTTATATTCTTCCCAGAAATCGTTACCCATCGATTACTTTCTCTTGTCGAGCGGCACATAGTCGCGCGCCGTCGGTCCGGTATAAAGCTGGCGCGGCCGGCCGATACGCTGCGTCGGCTCTTCGATCATCTCTTTCCACTGCGCAATCCAGCCGACCGTACGGGCCAGTGCAAAGAGCACGGTAAACATCGACGTGGGGAAGCCCATCGCTTTCAGGATGATGCCTGAATAGAAATCGACGTTCGGATAAAGTTTTTTCTCGATGAAATATTCATCCTGCAGGGCGATTTTTTCCAGCTCCATCGCGATATCGAGCAGTGGATCCTGAACATTCAGTTCAGCCAGAACTTCGTGGCAGGTGTCGCGCATGATTTTGGCGCGCGGGTCGAAGTTTTTGTAAACACGGTGACCAAAGCCCATCAGGCGGAAGCTGTCGTTTTTGTCTTTTGCCCGTTTGATAAATTCGGGGATGCGGTCAACGCTGCCGATTTCATCCAGCATTTTCAAAACGGCCTCGTTCGCGCCGCCATGTGCGGGGCCCCATAGCGAGGCGATACCTGAAGCCACGCAGGCAAAGGGATTGGCGCGCGACGATCCGGCAAGGCGCACTGTCGAAGTCGATGCGTTCTGTTCGTGATCTGCGTGCAGAATGAGAATGCGATCCATCGCGCGGGACAGGATGGGATTTATTTTATAAGGCTCGCTCGGTACGGCAAAAGTCATGTAGAGGAAGTTTTCCGCATAGCTCAGATCGTTACGCGGATACATAAACGGCTGGCCGATGGAATATTTATACGTCATCGCCGCAATCGTCGGCATTTTCGCAATCAGGCGGAAAGCCGCAATTTCGCGCTGCCGCGCATCGTCGATATTCAGCGAGTCGTGGTAAAAGGCCGACAGTGCGCCGATGGTGCCGACCATCACGGCCATCGGGTGGCTGTCGCGGCGGAAACCGCGGAAGAAAAACTGCATCTGTTCGTGCACCATGGTGTGGTTGGTGACGATATTGACGAAGTCTTCTTTTTGTTGCGGGTTCGGCAGCTCGCCATTCAAAAGCAAATAGCAGACTTCGAGGAACTCGCTCTTCTCAGCCAGTTCGGCAATAGAATAGCCGCGGTGCAACAGGATACCTTCGTC